>PWOD01000198.1 GCA_003557545.1 bacterium
AATCAACATATCAGGTTCGTCTAACAACAGTAATTTTGGTGATGAAATCAATCCCCCGGCAAGATTTACCAGATTAATGGTTCCCGGCGAAAGTTCGCCCAGCGGAACTTTTCGTGCCGCCGGTTCAAGCTCAACATAGTCCAGCATCTCCTCAACCCGGGCGGTAGCCTCAGCCTTTTCAATCCGATACCAGGCAGCCAGAAGTTGAAGATTACGGCGGGCCGAAATTCTTAAATCCAGTTGATCACGATCCGGACGAACCAGGGCAATTCTGGAGCGCAACTCCGGATCTAAACCGGGTGCCCTGGAAAAAATCGTAATCTCTCCCGCATCCGGACGGTAGATTCCCGCCAGCAGATCAAGCAATACCGATTTCCCACCACCGGTTCCACCTGTCACCAGGAGGATTTTCCCCGATGGATGTTCAAAAGTTAAATTATCAATCGCCTGGATCTGCAGGGGATTAAATAGATTTTCCCAGCTGGACCCGCAGTTAAACTTTTTGCTCACACCCTGGACTGAAATCATAATATCTACCACCTAACAGGATAATCAAAAACAGGATAAACCCACACCAATCAGCTGTAAAAGGGTGCAGATGAGATCCCTGTTTCAGTTAAGTTATTAAACGATTCTATTAGAGAACCTCTGGTCCATTCCAGCCCAGAGAACGAATCGCTACCTCGCATACGTGGGACGTTACCGGGGATAATTAATCAACAACCAGCGAACATTGGTAGGTATTATCTGTATGCGATAGTCTTGTAACCCTTATAATTATCTTTTTTATTGGAAAAATGTCAACTTTCACCCGCCTATCTGTTAAAATTACCCAAACCTGTTAAACTTAACTTCAGATTAATAGTTCCACTGGAGGTGGCCCTGGTGGCTGGAATTTTCAAAGCTTATGACATACGCGGGACCTACCCTGATCAGCTAAATGAACAGCTGGCAGAAAAGATTGGAATTGCTACAGGAAGGCTTTTTGAACAGGGAACTGTCGTGGTCGGCCATGATATGCGTGAGGTGGCCGAACCGATCTCCGAAGCATTAATCAAGGGATTACAAAAAGCCGGACAGGATGTGTTGGACATAGGGCTATGCTCAACACCGATGAACTACAGTGCGATCGGTTTTTTCAAGGCCAGCGGAGGGGTTATGGTGACCGCTTCCCACAACCCCGCAGGCTATATTGGATTTAAATTTTCCCGGGAAGAAGCCCGGCCTGTCGCCTATGAAACAGGAATTAACGAGATCGAACAGGCAGTCAACAATAACGATTTACCCCTGGCTGAGCAGGCTGGGAATTATAAAAAAATTGAGTTTCTCAAACAATACCGTGACATCATATTGAACTTTGCCGAAACAATCAAACCGCTCTCCGTTGTTGTTGATACCGGAAACGGTATGGGTGGATTGACTGTTCCAGAAATCTTTTCGCGGCTTCCTATCAAGCTGGAAAAACTTTATTTTGAACTTGATGGTTCTTTTCCAAACCATCTTCCCAATCCCCTGGAAACAAAAAACATGGTCGACCTTCAGTCCAAAGTTCGTAGTGGAAACTATGATCTCGGCATTGCTTTCGACGGAGATGCTGACCGGGCAGCCTTTGTTGATGAAAAAGGAGAGATCATACCCTCAGATCTACTGACCGCCCTACTGGTCAAACCACTCCTCGCCAATCAGAAAGAGGAATCGGTTGTCTATGATCTCCGATCCAGCCGGGTAGTTGCTGAAGAGATCGAGCGACAGGGAGGAATTCCTGTGCGCTACCGTGTCGGACATGCTTACATGAAGGCCAAGATGCGCGAGGTAAATGCTATCTTCGGTGGCGAGCTATCCGGCCACTATTATTTTCGCGACAACTACTACACCGACTCCGGTATGATCGCCACCCTGCAACTTCTCAACCACCTGTCAACCACTGAAAAACCTCTGTCAAAACTGGTTGATCCCCTCAGACGCTATGCTCAATCCGGTGAAATAAACTTCCAGGTTGAAGAAAAAGAGGCCGCCATGGAGGCGCTGGCCCAGCAGTTTAAAGAGGCCGAGATCGACCGGTTAGACGGAATCACAATTGCTTTTAAAGACTGGTGGTTTAATGTTCGACCCTCCAATACCGAACCTTTCCTGCGATTAAATTTAGAAGCGCCCAATCAGCAGCAGATGAAAGAAAAATTAAATCTGGTCGAGGGGGTTCTTGATAGCTATGTTTCTACCGAAAAATCTTCGTGAAAATGTAGCAGAAATTAAAATCAGCCTGGAAAAACGGGGGGAAAGTAGCAGTTCGATTGATCAGGCGATAAAACTGGATGAAGAGCGGCGTGAGATTATCGCCGAAGTTGAGCAATTAGAACACCGAAGAAATACCGAATCAGTCCAGATCGGCGAACTGAAAGCAGCCGGTGAGGAAAGTAAGGCCGAAGGTTTAATCGAAGAGATGGCCCGGATCAAACAACAGATTCAGCAGTTAAACGACCAGCTGGGGGAACTGGACCGGCAGCTTGAAGATATTCTCTTGCGGATACCAAATATTCTTGACGAGTCAGTTCCGATCGGAGCTGATAATTCAGAAAACCGTCTGGAAAAGCAGGTTGGCGAACCTTTTAAAGCTGATTTTGACCCTCTCCCCCACTGGGAACTGGGAACAGCCCGGGGCTTACTGGACCTGGAACGGGCCCAAAAAATCTCCGGCAGCCGCTTTTCCGTGCTGCCCGGTAAGGGAGCCCGACTGGAACGAGCGCTGATCAACTTTATGCTTGATATCCAATCAGGAGAAAACGGTTACCAGGAGATCATGACCCCTGTTCTGGTAAAACCGGAAGCTATGGAAGGAACCGGCCAGCTGCCAAAATTTGCAGCTGATATGTACCGGACAACAGATGATGGTCTCTATCTGATCCCGACTGCTGAAGTTAGTCTGCTTAACCTCTACCGGGAGGAGATTCTCTCCCCGGATGTACTGCCACTGAAACTGACCGGATGGACCCCCTGTTTCCGCCGGGAAGCCGGCGCCCATGGTAAAGATACCCGGGGCATCATGCGGCAGCACCAGTTTAACAAGGTGGAGCTGGTAGCTATCTGCAGGCCCGAAGAGTCGGAAGAGCTGCACAACGACCTGCTGGGGGATGCCTGCTCAATTCTCAACCGGCTGGAACTACCCTACAGAATAGTTACACTCTGCAGCGGCGACACCGGTTTTTCCGCTGCCAAAACCTATGATATTGAAGTCTGGATCCCTTCCCAGAACCGTTATCGGGAAATCTCTTCCTGTAGTAACTGCACAGCTTTCCAGGCCCGAAGAGCTATGATACAGTATCGACCCGCACCGGGAGAAAAAGCCCGTTACTGTCATACTCTCAACGGAAGTGGCATAGCCGTCGGGCGCTGCTGGCTGGCTTTGATTGAAAACTACCAGGAAAAAACAGGCGAGATAACAGTTCCTGACGCTTTGCGCCCCTATCTGGATGGACTAAAAAAACTTTAACCTGACTTACACCGTTTCCAACAGAACAATCATCCACTGGCAGTGGGAGAAGCTGCTGATGGTTTACACCAGAACCTTCCTATTATATTATGTGTAGGTTGGTGGTACATCCGATAAAGAAAAACCTTGCAGGTAAATCACTGGATTATACAGGATCTGATATCCAATGGCTGATGATCAAAAAACAACGGAGCTTTCAGAAAAAGAGAAACAACAGCTGTTCGAAGAAGAAGCTCTGCCCCATCTGAACGCCCTTTACAACTATGCCCTCAGCATCAATAGTAGCAAACAGGACGCCGAGGATCTTGTCCAGGATACCTTTCTTCGGGCCTACCGTTTTTTTCACCAGTACACACCGGGGACCAACTGCAAAGCCTGGCTTTTCACTATCTTAAGAAACCTCTACAACACCCGGTACAAAAACTATAAGAAAAAACCGGGTAAGGTCCATTATGACGATTATGAAGAGATCTATGATTTCATCATTGAAAGTGATTTAGACTCATCCATTGAAGATCCAGAGCAGGAGTTTTTTCACAGCATTCTCCCGGAAGAGATAATTGATGCAATAAATGAGCTGCCCGAGGAGTTCCGCTCAGTCCTGCTACTGGCTGATATCGAAGATTTTTCTTACAAAGAAATAGCTGAGATCATGGACTGTCCAATCGGTACCGTTATGTCCCGTTTACATCGAGCTCGGAATATTTTGAAGAAAAAATTAGTTGATTATGCTGAGGAGAAGGGTGTTATTACCGCAGAGAGCAGGCAAAAATAATTAACCATCAAGAATGGAGCAGCAGCCGATGAACTGTCAAGAAATACCGAAATATATTCAGCTGTATATAGACGGGGAACTACAGGAAACTGAAAAACAGCAGCTGGCCGAGCATATTGAGTGCTGCCCTCGATGTCACCGGCTGGTTCGGATTGAACGGCAGTTTAAAATGATCATAATTCAGAAAACCAGGACAATACGTGTTCAAGCCCCGGCCCGTCTAAAACGGCGGATTCGCACGGTTATCTTTTAATTCCTGCACCTTCGACTGGGCGGTCGTCGGTTAAAGACGTTCTTTCAACCGCTCAATCGCTGTTATTTCAGACGGGTCCTCTCCCCTCAACAAAGCAGCATAATAACTAACATAGTCAGTATATAGCATCAAGCTCATAAACCGGGCAAATCGACTTTCCCCCCGGCCGGTCAGCTGATCAATCCCCTCAACCAGTTCTCCCAGCAGTTCCGCAGTAATATCAAACCGTTTCTGTATCCGTGGATGTTCCGAACGATCCCGTAAAAAAATCGCCCGGTATTTTTCCTGACTGGTGGCAAGCTGTCTCCAGCCCATTATCTCATTATGATTAAGTTCAGGCAGCTGATTGGCAAAAGCCATCATCTTGGCATTTTCATTGAACTGATTTTTAAGACGCAGCGCCAGCGGGGCGGTCAAAGGTTGGCTCCCATAGATTATATTTATCCCATCATAAAGCCGACCGGCCAGACTCAAGGCAGGATTTTCTTCCACCGACGGATCAAGTTCTTCAACCAGTTGAGATAGTTCATCAACCGTTTCTACAACCGCATCCGAAGATGGTGCTGTCGCCAGCTCCACCCGGTCCAACCAGAAAACAAGGGGGAGAAATAGATAGGGAGCCGAAGCCCGGGGAGGTTGTCCACCAGGAATAGTAAGCAGCTGGCCAGAGGGATCCGCCTTAATCCGGGCGGCCAGCTCACCACCACTGGTAATAGCAAGACAGCTGGCCCCAACCTGCTGAGCAGCTTCATACAATGAGAGTGTCTCTTCGGTATTGCCGGAGTAACTGACCAGAATTACCAGGGCCCGGGAATCAACTTCAGCCGGGAGTTGATAATCTCTAATAGTCCTAATAGGGACAGTCAGTTTGTCGTAAAGAAACTGGGAAAGCAGATCTCCGGTAATCCCCGATCCGCCCATCCCACCCAGATATATCCTATTAACCGGAGGCCTTTCAATCTGCGCCTGACGCCCCAGTTCAACTGCCGATTCAACCTGGCCGGGAAAATTCCGCAGCCAGTAAAGAAAATCTTCCGTATCATATCTTTTTACCCGCTGTTCAATCTGCATAACCGATCATTCCTCCTGTTCGTAATAGTCAAACTCCCGACCTTCAAGGGGGATCGATTTTTCACGTAATATTTCCTGTACATAGGGCCCCAGTTCCTCCCGTATCCACTGTTTGTTCTGACGACGACAGGTGATATTAAGGGCTGTTCGGGCAAGCTCCCGAGCTTTTTCCAGGGGGCAGCGACTGGCTACTAACTTTACCTCGGGTATTCTCATCGGTGCCATGCTCAACTCATCCAGACCCATTCCAACAAAAACCGGTGTGAACAGTGGATTAGCACCAATTTCTCCACATAAAGCAGTGCTCACCCGATTATTTTTAGCTTTTTCTATCACCATCTCCATAAACCCGAACAGTGATGGATCCGGGAAATTAACCGAATCAGCCACTGGAGAGCCAAACCGGTCTGCACCGAGCAGATAGTTCATCAGATCGTTAGTGCCAAAACTTATATAATCAACTTCCGGCAGAATATCATCCAGTGCAAAATAGACAGAAGGTATTTCAACCATTATCCCCAGGGGCGGGATTTCCCAGGATTTTTCCCGGGCAAACTGCTGCAACAGTTGCTTGACCTGTTCTATCTCCTCCAGTGTTCCGACCAGCGGCAACATAATCGAGATATTTCTGTTTTCCTGGTAAGCCCGACACATAGCACGCAGCTGAGCACGCAGCAGGTCATGGTTAAACAGTTCCCGATAAATTCCACGTCCTTCTACCTCATCGGGCTCTTTGAAGGTCTCTTTATCTCCACCAAAATCAAAGGTCCTGAGGTTGGCCGGCTCGGGGGCGACAAACCGGGCCAGACGGTGATATATTTCGGCCTGTATCGCTTCATCAGGCATATCTGTACTATGGCCGAGAAAAAGAAACTCGGTCCGAACAAGTCCGGCTCCACGACCACCATATTTTTCCAGCAGCGGGATTTCTTCCATCAACCCCAGGTTACCCCTTATTTGAAGGGGCAGATTATCGGGATCGATTTTATTGGTTTCCTGGCAGATACTGGTAGTAAACTGCCGAAAACTTTTCTGAGCTTCCCGATGGGTAGCAAGCTGCTGCTCATCAGGATTCAGATAAACCCGGTTACGATTAGCACTAACAATAGTTGGACAACCCACCTTTATATCCCTGTAAAAATTTTCAGAGGTTAAACCGACTGTCGGTATCTCCAGTGATTGTGCGACAACAGCTATATGGGAACTCCGATTGGTATTTTCCACCACCAGACCTTCAATCTCATAATCATCAAGAAAAACCGCCACACTGGGAGCAATCCTCCGGGCAATTAAAACTCCTCCATGGGGCAGCCGGGGTCGGGATATAGGAGCTTCCAAATGTCCCAGTAGACGCATGCCGGCGTCAAGAAAATCTATGGCCCGGGTCGACTGAGGTTTTCCGCTGGTTTTCTCGACGAACTGCTCCTCCAGCTGTTTCATCGTCTTCATTACCGCTGACTCGGCACATAACTGATCCTCGGTAATTAACAGGACCACACGACCGGTAAACCCCGGATCCTCCAGCAAAGACTCCTGCAGCGTAAACAGTTGACCAAGGTCATCAAACAGCGTATTAGTAACATGGTCCCGAAGCTTCCGGGTGGAGTTTTTAGTGTTTTCAAGAGCCTGGTTAAACCGCTCAAGCTCCTTTTCCACTGAATCATGATAGATATGTACCTCTTTGAACTGATAGTTCAAATCAGGCATTATTGAGGCGGGGCCTATTCCAATCCCTGTGGAAAGTCCTCGCCCCTCATAAATTTTAGATTCCATCCACCGGCTCCTTGTTAAAATTGTTATTAAACAGTTCCTCAAGAGCAGCAACTGCCTGCTGCTCATCCGACCCATCAGCCCGAACCACAACTGTTGATCCGGGAGCGGCCGCCAGCATCATCAGCTCCAATATACTTGCAGCGTCAGCTTCAGCATTTTCATTAATAAGCTTAATTTCCGCCTGATGTTTATTGACCTCCTGCACAATTGCCTGGGCCGAGCGGGCATGCAGGCCGGAGGCAGAAGAGACAATAAGCTTTTTTTCAATCATTGGTATTGTACCATCCATAACCGGATATTTTATGTAATTGTCTGACCAGCGCGGCGACATCATGCCTGAGATGTTCACCAACATCAAGAAAATCGCGGGCATGTACCTTAAGTTTGTATTTCTTAACCTTACTGTAATCAAACCGTACCTGGTCAGCCCCCTCTTCCCGGTATTCATCTAATATTTCCCTTGGAGCCTGCCTCGTATTTACCAGAAGATGGTCAAACTTAACCGGTTGTGGGGGGATCTTTTTGAATGCCTTAAGATGATCACTGACCCTGTACTGTTCAGTTTCCCCCTTCTGCGTCATCAGATTACAGATATAAACTAGCGGAGCCGAGGCTTCAATTACCGCCGAACAGAGAGCCGGTTCCAAAAAATTTGTCAAAATCGAAGTATAAAGGCTGCCCGGCCCCACAACAATCAGATCAGCCGCAGCAACTGCAGCAATAGCCTCAGGATTGGAACGAAGCGGCTGGGGAACTATCGATAGATCAGTAATTTTTTTACCGGCTGAACTTATCTGCGTCTCTCCGGTATACTCAGAACCGTCCTCCATCATGGCACGTAGTTCAGGAGTCCCCAGCATTGCCGGCATAACCCTACCCTGTATGGCCAAAACCTCGGAGCAAGCCCGAATCGCTTCAGGAAACCCTCCATAAATATCAGTCAATGCGGCCATTAAAATATTTCCAACCGCATGGCCCTGAAGCTCTCCCCCGCTTTCAAACCGGAAGGAAAAAAGTTCGGAAAGCTGTTGCTCCTCTGGAGCAAGTGCCACCAGGCAGTTGCGCAGATCGCCCGGCGCCGGTACCCCCAGGTTTTCCCGCAACCTCCCGCTGCTACCTCCATCGTCGGTAACTGCCACAATAGCTGTTATATTATCGGTTATCTGTTTCAAACCACGGAGCAGGGTAGACAGGCCGGTTCCACCACCCAGAGCAACAATCGAAGGCCCACTTTGCTGACGAGCCCGGCGCAACAGCTGTTGAGCCAGGGGTGCTGTCCCGGTATAAGTCCGGCTCACCAGAGAGACAATCAAGCCCAGCAGAGCCGCCCCAATGATCAACAGACCAAACCCTGAAAGGATCCAGTAACGGAGACCTAAACCGGTCAAAGAAGGGAGGTGACGATCAAGAAAACCACTCAAACCAAGTGACAGAATAAGCCCGCCAAACACTGTCAAAAAAAGCCAGCGTTTGAGTTTAAGCCCCGGTTTCAGCCAGTTCCACATAATATATTCACCCGGTCAGTCTGAGAATCTCAGCCGGACCCGTGGATGTCGCGATGAGTAATAGATAGCTCAAGCTCCTCAACATCTCGAAAAACTTCAGCTATTTTTTCCACGAGACAGACCGAACGATGTCGCCCACCTGTGCAGCCAAGACCGACGGATAAAGCATGTTTATCGGTCTTTTGATAGAGCCTGACCACGGTTTTTAAGAAACTAACCAGCTTATTAAAATATTCGCTGGTTTCCGGCTGCTGCTCCATAAAATCTTCAATGTCATTTTCAATTCCGGTTTTCTCCCGAAGCTCCGGATGATAATGAGGGTTCGGAAGCATCCGGCAATCGAACAGCAGATCCAGATATCCCGGCACATTATTTTTAAAACCAAAACTCACCAGGGAAAGAACAAATTTTTTCTGTGGCATAGTAGAACAACGATCGGCCAGGACAGTCTTTAACTGATGAATATTTATCCGAGTGGTATCCAACACCTGATCAGCCTGCTGACGGACCGGTGCCAGAAGCTTTTCCTCCAGCTCAATTGCCGTTTCAAGATCCTGGTCCACAGCAAGTGGATGGGGCCGGCGGGATTCTCTGTACCGGCGCAACAGCTCCTGTCGGGAAGCCTCTAAAAAAATTATTTCAAGGTTAACTCCGGGCTGTTTTATCTGGTCAACAATTCCTGGAAACTCCTGGACAAAACGGCGCTCTCGAACATCCAGTATAAGGGCAATATCAGATTTTTCTGAGGCCCGTTTGAGAGATAGTTCAACAAATGATTCAACCAGCTCTCCGGGTAGATTATCAACACAATGAACTCCCAGATCCTCAAAGGCCTGTAAAGCATGACTTTTACCGGCCCCGGACAGACCGGTTATCAGATAACAGTTAAGCTCTGTCATAAAGTTTAACTCCAGAGATCAAAAGATTAATTTGTTGCTCAATAACTGCTTTTCTGCCCAGCAGGAAGCGGTTAAACTCCTGGATCCCTAATAATAATTAGCTGACAGATTTGTAATCCCTTACTGCATACCCTCCTGTTCACGGATCGCTTCGACTATTTCCTCGGCCGACTCCATTTCCAGCAACCGATTTTTAAAATCAAGATTCTTCAGCAACCGGCTAATCTTCGCCAGCGCCCTAACATGGAGTCCAGCTTCATTTTCAGGAGTCAACAGAAGGAAAACCAGATAGACAGGTTTTCCATCAATAGCTTTAAAATCAACTCCATCTTCAACCCTCGCAAAAGCAGCAACAAGGGAATCAACCGCATCGGTTTTGGCGTGCGGAATTGCCACCCCGCTGCCAATTCCGGTACTCATATAACCCTCACGCTCCATAACAGCATCAAAAGCGGCCGAACCCTCATCTACATTTCCTGCCTCCTGCAGAAGTTCAATCAACTCCTGACAGAGTAGCTCTCGACTGTCGACCTGATCGATCAATTTAATAAGATCGGAGGACAACAACTGAGAAATATTAATTGCGTTAGATCGTTCCAGTGTGGCCATACATACGCTCCTCCCAATAAATGAACTTACTAATTCCCCGTTTCAATTACTCCATAGTTTCCATCATTTCTCCGATATACTACGCTAACCTCATCGGTCACCTGGTCAGTGAAAACGAAAAAGTTATAATCAAGCGATTTCATCTGCAGAACAGCCTCTTCAACCGACATCGGCTTGGCAGTCAAAATCTGTCGCCGGATTATCTTGGAGTCAGCCTCTTCTTCGGACTCATCAAGCGAAAAGACCTTGGTGGCCATCTCTCGGTTTGGCCCATTAAGATCCTTCTTACGATGGTCGGTCTGACGGTCATGAAAACGACGAAGTTGGCGGCTCAGCCTATCGACAGCCTTGTCAATAGAGGCATACATATCAGGACTTTGAGCCTCTCCTTCAATAAAATCACCTAATCCGGTCAACTGCAGATCAACCTTCTGCCGTTCCCCTTTAACCTCCATTTTAACCCTGCAGTGCAGCTCAAGATTTTCATCAGGGCGCAGGTATTTTAACAATTTACCAGTACGTTTTCGAGCATAATTTTTCAATGCTTCGGTCAACTCCAGATTCTGCCCAACAAACTGATATTCTAACTTCATAAAAACTATTCCTCCCTAAATAAAATGTTGCCAGCTTAAAAAACAACCTGACGTCAGTTCATCCTCTACCGCTTAATAAAAGGATAGAGCTTAACAGATATTCAACAATTGTGAAATAGATACGACAGCATTTTAACCGCCGGCCCCAGTACCAATGGTCTAGGCCATAGGAGCAGCCTCTCGTTCTACCGGTTAAATGTATTACCCAGATAAACCGCCCGGGCTATCTCATCCTGCTTAATCTCAGCCGGAGTCCCAGCAGAGAGTATTTCTCCCTGGTTCATTATATAGGAGTGATCAGTAATAGCCAGAGTTTCCCGAACATTATGATCGGTTATCAAAACCCCGATCCCCCGCTCCTTCAACATTCTGACCAGCTTTTGTATCTCTTCGACCGCAATCGGATCAACTCCTGCAAAGGGCTCGTCAAGCAGCAAAAAATCCGGACGTGGAATAAGCGCACGAGCCATCTCAACCCGCCGCCTTTCCCCACCGGACAGGGCCCGGCCCAGCGTATTTCTTACCTTATGGAGTGAAAAATCCTCAAGCAGCTGTTCCAGCCGTTCACGCCGCTGCTGACCGGTTTTTTCAACCAGTTCAAGAATAGCAACAAAGTTCTGTTCAACTGTAAGATTACGAAACACCGACGAAGCCTGGGGCAGATATCCCAGCCCCCGTTTGGCACGCTGGTAAAGCGGGAGATCAGTAATATCTTCCCCATTAAGGTAAACAGCTCCGCCCTCCGGCATAATTAACCCTACCACCATTAAAAAAGTTGTTGTCTTCCCGGCCCCGTTAGGACCCAGCAGGCCAACTATCTCACCCCCGTTAACCGATATATCGACCCCGTTAACAACAGTTCTATCCCCATACTGTTTCTTTAAGGTTCGAGCTTCAAGCTCAGTCGTCATCCTTCTGTACCCCCGCCTCAGGATGAATTTTACCGCGGACATCACCCTCAAGTTTAAGGGTCCCATAACCACCATCATAGAGAGCTCTTTCACCCCTTAAATCATTCCGCCCCTGTCGCAAAACAACCTCCCCGGTCAACAGAGCCGTATCAGAACGGGGATAGTAATCGGCCTGTTCCGCCGTTGCCACCCAGCTGTCGCCGGTCTCATCACGCTGCAGTGAAACCCGACCGGAAGCCACCACCCGGATAACATCCTCGAGGCTCTCTTCAAAAAAGATCTCCATCCGATCGGCGGTTAATATTTCTGTTTCGCTGCGCAGCCGAACCGATCCTTCTAACAGAGCCCGTCCACCGGGACGATCAACTTCCAGACTATCAGCGGTAAAGCTATACCCGGCCAGCCCGGGTGATACGGCAAGCAACAGAAAAAGTCCGGCGGTGATTAACGTCCAAGAAATTCGACATCTGATTTTAATTTTAATCTTTCCTCCTCAAGATCCGCCCACATACCCCGGGCTTTTAAAATTCCCTCAGGTAGTTCCAGCGTAAGTTCTTGCTCCGTTTTTAGTATACCAGTTTGTGCCTCCCAGAACAGCTGTTCCGTCCGTAAAATCTGCCGGGGCCGTTCTCTTTTCAAAACAATCTCCCCCAACAGTTCCAGCCGCCGGTCGGTCAGATCATAAAGACCCCTATTGGCGGTTACCAGGACGGCGGTTTCGCCAGATTCACTATAGGTTATGCGAGGATGTTTCAGCTCTACTCGGTGGGCCTGGCGGGAGGCGGCGCTGGAGGCTAATATCCACTGCTGACCCCCACCCATATCCTCCACCAGTTCAAACTGCTCGAGTAGATGTTCGCCAGGTAGTTGTAAAATCTCCGGTTGGGGCTGATCAGCAGAATTCCGGTAAAAAAATATTAAACCCAGTATCAGAGCTGTCAGAACAGCCCCGACGGTTAGTTTACTAATTCCCATCGTGGCCCGAGGGGATACTCTATGGCAATATGACCACTTTCTTCACCGTAAGCCCCAATCGTTTTCCGCATCTCTCCATCGATCAAAAATTGAACAAACATATAACGCTCCGGAAGATTACCAAGTAAGGAATTAACCAGCGAATAAAGCAATATCTTCTCTCCCCCGGCACCGGATGCAGCACCTATCAAACGATTATTAAAATCAACCACTACAAAGGGCTCATCAAAAAACACCGAGTGCAGTTCCAGCTCTTCGGGGACCACACTGATCAGTTCAGCATCGTCGGGTGAGCGGCCCAGCTCAGTAACTATCTGTTTTATTCTTTCCGAGCGAGTTTCCGTTTCAGGTAAAGTTCTCGTTTCAACAGCCAGCGTGGGACTGTACCGATCGGCATAATAAAGCTGTACTTCTTCCTCGGGAACCGGCTCAGGTGGCTGTTCGGTCGGTTCCGTCAAAACCAGCCTTGATAGAGCCCAGTAACCGATCCCAAGAGCAGCTAACAGCAGCAGAACAAACAAAAGATAACGAAATTTTCTCATCAGTAATATCTTTCCCAGTAACGATATACAGCCCGAGCAATCGCATCAGCAAGCTCCTGCTGGTATGCGGGGGTACGTAAACGCTCCTCTTCCCGGGGATTTGAAAGAAACCCCGTTTCAACCAGCACCGCCGGCATCTGGGCATCTTTTAAAACCCACAGGGGAGCACCTTTTATCCCCCTGTTAGGGGTAGATGACCGTTGTTCCATAGTTTCTCCAATTAATTTTGCCAGGGCTTCACTTTCACGAGTATGAACCATACCCCGCAACTGATGAAGAATCCAGACCAGTCCATCCAGCTCCTGCTGTTGGTACCCCTCATACTGTTTTAAAACACTATTTTCGGTGGCGGCCAGCTGCTCGGCCGAGGGGTCGGTCGCCTCCCCCGAAAGAATAAACATTTCAAACCCGGTCGGATGGGGAGAGTGATGGCCGTTGGCATGAATAGAGATGAAAAGATCGGCCTCCAGTTCATTGGCCATACGGGTCCGATTATGCAGTGGAATAAACTCATCTTTATCCAGGGTCAAAAAGGTCCTGATATTAGGATAGCGGGATTCAATCTTTTCCGCCAGTTTGAGCGATATATTCAGAACAACCTCTTTTTCCATCAGGCCGGTCGGACCAATCGCCCCGGGATCCCGACCGCCATGTCCGGGATCGATAACGACCAACCACTCCCGCTCCTCACTGGCCGCCATCTCCTCCTCTAAATAACGTCGTACCGGATCTTCATGAAGTTGTTCATACTCATCCGCCGATCGATCAACCTCCGCTTCGACAAACTGCAGTTGTCGTCGAGAACTGTTCCAGACCAGCTTTTCTTCAGTTGTCTGATTAATCAGCCGGGTAATTGAATCAACCGGCAGGTATAACCGCTGATTATCAAAAAATGGTGGGGACAAATCAAACAGACGGTTGCCACCAACCAGAACCCGGTGAGTCCCCGAATGGAAATTATAACTCCGCTCCCCATTCTTAACTTCCATCCGTTCAGCCCTTGAACTCCAGTTGATACGATAATCAAGCGAGCTGAAAAAATCATAGATATCTACCAGTATCTCCCCCGAAATCTCACGTATTCCGATTTCACGGGTTAAGGAACCACCCACATCAATCAGATCAAGGGAACCGGCTGCAAGAGGAGAGACAAAAACTGTTATGAAAAATACAATTAGAAGAACTTTTTCAATCCAGCGCACTATTAAACCTCCCGCTTTCAACAGGCCTGACGGTCAATTACCGATTAGATCTCCAGTTAAGTAAAATTAAAGAAGATATCCAGCTATACACCCGGAAATAGTCCGGCAGGCCAGCTTTAATGTTTTCCCAGAGATAATATTAATGGAGGCGGCGGGAATCGAACCCGCGTCCACAACGTTTTCGAAAGAAAGGTCTACATGCTTAGCCTGTTTTACAGTTCTTCGCCCGGTGAACCTCTACAGGCAGAGGTATTCACTGGCAGCACCTTCTGTAAAATAGTTTTCGTCGTCCCAGAAGGAAAAAACAACGAAAACCCCTGCTTCCGTTACTCCGGGTCCGGTCTCCACAGGGAAAAGTACCGGCCGAAGTGCCCCGCCATCAGCGGGACATGGCAGCTATGTTAGGCTGCCATAGCCATTGGACGTTCGGCAAATGAACGTTGCCCGCTCTTTTCTCACGGGGTGAGAGGGCCAACCCCGGCATGCCCTTTATTTCTTCAACGTTGCGTCGAAGCCAGTCGCCCCCATATTTTATTTAAAAAGATCAATTAAACAACCAGCCGATTATTCCGGCTGGAATCCAGATGATAAAAGAATAAACTACCCTGCAGCCATTGTGAAGTCAGTTAGTTTAACAACCGGTTACTAAAAAATATTCCCCGGCTTCCATAATTCAGCCGCTGGAAAATGATAAAGTTCAACGTATTTTAGCACTAAACTCCTTCCGGAGTCGCCGCTGCACATCAGCCTCTTTCTTCTTACGCCTTTTATCAAGCTTTTTCAGGCCACGCCCCAGTCCCAGCTGCAGTTTGATCCAACCGCGACGATTAAGATATATCTGAACCGGAATAAGACTGTACCCGCGACGGGTCAGCTGACCGGACAGCTGTTTTATCTGGTTCTTTTTCAATAACAGTTTCCGGGTTCTTTCCGGATCATGCTGACGGGCCGACCCGGCATTACTGTAATGACCAATATAAAGTCCGATAAGATAGATCTCTCCCTCCCGAATAATTGCATAGGAGTCCTTGAGATTACCTCTGCCCTCGCGCAGCGCTTTAACCTCGGTCCCCTGCAAAACAATCCCCGCCTCATAAAACTCATCAAACTGATAATCGTGGAATGCCTTGCGATTTTTCGCCAGGGTCTTACCCATCTGATTCACCCGGCTCATCGGAAAGCTGCTCAACTAACTCAAAATCCAGTTCCCGGCTGGGAATATCAACCCGGGCGATTCTTACCAGCAATCTATCGCCAATCTGTAGACGATTTCCGGTTCTCTCCCCGATCAAAGAAAAATCCGCCTCATTATAAACATAGTAATCATCCAGAGTTGAGACATGGATAAGACCTTCCAGGGTATTTTCCAGCTGAGCAAAACAACCAAACTCAAGGATTGAGGTTATATAGACCTCAGCCGTCTCACCCACCTTGTCCTCCATATACTGCAGCAGTTTAACATCAACCGATTCCCGCTCGGCACGGGTCGCCTGCTGTTCGGCTGCCGAACAATGTTCGGCCAGCTCCGGAAAATCTTTTTCCAGTATTTTACGAACTTTTTGAGTTACCTTACCCTGCTTCAGCAGCCGTTTCAACACCCGGTGTACAACCAGATCAGGATAACGCCGGATCGGCGATGTAAAATGACAGTAACAGGATGAAGCCAGTCCAAAATGACCGAGATTTTCAGGACTGTAACGGGCTTTTGTGAGCGCCCGCAGCATCTTCCAGGAGATCACTTTTTCTGCCGGTTTGCCCTGGGCCTGCTCAATAATTCGCTGAAAATCGGCCGGTTTAATATCACCGGTACTATCCAGATTATAACCAAGCCCCTGGATAAATCTGGCAAATTCATCCAGATCATCCTCCAGCGGTGGTTCATGAACCCGGTAGAGAAGCGGCAGTTTCCGCGCGGTCAGATAACTGGCCACAGCTTCATTGGCGGCAATCATAAACTCTTCAATCAACTGATGTGAACGGGTGTGTTCAACCGGAATTATTTCGGTTATCTCACCTTCATGACATTCAAGCCGCACCTCGGGCAGATCAAAATTCAGACTGCCACGTTCCATCCGACGAGCCCGCATTTTCTGGGAGAGATCAACCATCCTATCAAGATCGGCCGCCACCGGAGCTACCGCTGCTTCCGGTGAGCCGCTATCCAGGTAACGATCAACCTCTTCATAACTGAGGGTTGCTGTAATATCGATGAGAGTCTGATGAAACTCATGTTCAACTACCCGGCCGGACGGATCAACTATCAAAAAGACAGTAACCGCCAGCCGTTCACCTCCCTTACCAAGGCTGCCAATTCCATTGGAAAATGTCGCGGGAAACATCGGGATTACCTGCTCGGCCAGATAGGTGCTGGTAGCCCGATTACGGGCCTCCTGATCGAGGGTCGATCCAGCTCTTATATAATGAGCTACGTCTGTTATATGAACCCCTACTTTATAGTTGCCTGAATTGGTAATCTCAAGCGAGACTGCATCATCCAGATCTTTAGCATCGGCCGGATCAATAGTTAAAACCGACAGATCAGTCAGATCAAGCCGATCATCATGAGCTGCGGCATCAACAGTATCTGGCAGCTGTTCGGCAGCCTGTTCAACCTCTTCGGGAAACTCAGGAGATAGCTGATATTTTTTTAACAGTAACAGCTCTTCAGCCTGCGGATCACCCCGGCGTCCCAGTACATCAACTATTACCCCCTCCAGCGGCTGATAATTTTCAATTTCAACCTCCACCAGATCTCCATCTTGAACCCGGCTGTTTTTACGTTGATCAGGAACTCTCACCGGTACACCCAACCGCACCGTATCAGGAATAACAATCGAGCTGTCTGTCCCTATCCGGAGGGTTCCAACCAACCGCTTAATCTTCCGCTCGAGAATACTCAGCACCTGACCCACCGGATTTTTTCCCCGCCGGGAATGTTTACAGCTAACCACAACCCGATCTCCGGTCAGAGCGCCGGCCAGACGACCAGGTGGGATGAAAATATCATCAATCCCCTGTTTGTCTGGGATTAAAAAACCATACCCCTTATGATGACGCTCTATCTTACCTTTAAGTTTCTTTTTACTCATAACTATCTAAACTCCCCTGATCCTGAAAAATTATCTCCCTGTATTTTCGAAAACTATTAATTACACGATTTTGAAAGTTGACTGTTTCAACAAAGGGTGGAATTCCCTCATATCGACGAACATTACCCGGCCCGGCATTATAAGCTGCCAGGGCCTCCCTGATATCACCATTTCTCTGGTCAAGCATACTGGCCAGGTAGGAAATACCGGCCGGTACAGCCCGATCAATCACAAACCTCTGGTCGATCTGATCCAGCTCCTGCTGAGTTTTACCCTCAATCATAGCGGACAGATCGTCCCTGTATTTTTTCATTAAAACCTCCGCCCGATCGGCCTTTTCCCTCCACTGTAAGGTTTCTTCTTGAGCCCTTACAAACTCCTGGTTACGCAGGGCGGCAAGGGCCGAGTTAAGCCGGCTGTGAGCCTGCTGTTGTAACTCTCTCCCACGTTCAAAATTTTCATCAATGTAAACCCTGGTTAATCCCAGCGAACGAGCCGTTTCTGGCATCAACTGCATCGGTCCGGCAGCCCCCGCCCTGGAGATTGTCCGGCTGTCAAAACTGCTCTCCCGCCGAATCAGAGCCAGGGCTAATAAAGGATCGACCGGATGATCCAGATCGGCCCCGTTCACAGTCAAACGAATCACTGGCAGATAGGGTTCAATACGCGGTTCAAACCGAACAAGAGGATCCCATTCGATATAGTCCTGGTTTGCCGGAGACAGCGGATTCAATCCTCCATATCGAGCCTCCAGCCGCTGAGGGCGACAGATCAGTAAATTGGCTGTTAAGCATCCGCCAACCAGAATCAGCAGCACTATCCAGTAAAACCTATGATAAACCAATTTCATCAATGATTCCCCTTTAATCCTGATTCCCCGGGATTCAAAACAATCTGTACAGCTCAATCGTTCGAACCATGCTAAGGCAGGTTAATGCCGGGGGCGGGAGTCGAACCCGCACGGGCATAATGCCCACAGAGTCCTGAACCCTGCGCGTCTGCCTGTTCCGCCCCCCCGGCATCCTTTTAAATTAACCGGTTTACAACCGGAATAAGAACTAAATTATACATCGAAAAAGCAGTTAAAGAAAGCAAAAAACTCAAAACTTTTTCTACCTGCTCATAAGTCGGCTTCAGTCAAACCTATCCCCTGGGGAGTACAGAGCGCTTTTAACCGGACATCATGCTCCTCAACCGGCAGCTCATCCTGCAGTTGAAACTGATAAGCAATCCCCACGGTTAACCAATCCGCATGCCGACTCAGCAGGCGATCATAATACCCACCACCATAACCGATTCGATAGCCTCGTCGATCAAAAACAACGCCTGGAATAAACGCGGCGTCGACCGCCCCGGCAGAGACAATCTCCGTCTTTTCACAGGGTTCTGGAATCTTACAAAATCCCTCACGCAGCTCGGTGGAAGAGCTCACACAACAGAGTTCCAACCGCTCTCCACAGACCCGGGGGAACAGTATCCGCCGATTAATAAATTCAGGATCTTCCAGCAGCGGCAGTAGATCCAGTTCATTTTTTATCGGTGCGTAAAACAGCACTGTTTCCAGTCCGGACAACCTTTCCCACCCGGCCAACCGCTCCCGCACCAGGCCACTCTGCCGATTTTTTTCAGCCGCGGTCAGCTGTCCTCTTTTATTTAAATATGACTTTCTTAAACGCTGTTTACACTCAGCCATACCGGCCATTTTTATCTTTCACCACCTTAACCACAGAGGTTTTCTTATCTGCTATAAGTTGCTTTCAGCTGCTGATTCAGAAGAACTATCGGAATTTTCCTACCATCCCAATAGTTGTAACTATCTGATAAACTTATTATATACTGCCTGAACCAAACAAAAAATATCAACCTGCAGGGTGAGCCGGCTATGCCGCTTGATGAACTGAAACGTAATCAACCAAAACTAAAATTTATCGATACACTGAAAAACTACTCCACCGGCAAATTAACCAGCGATCTACTGGCCGGGCTCACCGTAGCTTTACTGGCGATCCCCCAGAAGATTGCTTATGCTTTAATCGCCGGGTTGCCCCCGATCCATGGTATCTACGCCGGTGGGGCCGGGGCCAGTTTTGGTGCCATATTTGGCAGCTCCCGGTACCATATAACAGCCCCCTCCGGAACCTATGCCATCGTTGTTGCCGGGGTCTTAACCAGTGTTGCCCCACTTGGATATTCACCGATTATAGTGGCAGTATATCTCACCTTCCTGGTCGGAATCATCCAGTTATTCTTTAGTTTTTTTAAACTGGGAAACCTTTCAAATTTCGTTTCTTTATCGGTTATCAACGGTTTTATAACCGGAAGTGCAATTATCATTATCGGCGATCAACTGGCAAAAATATTCGGCCTCACAGCGGTTAAATCACCCTATTTTTTCTCACGAGCGCTGGAATACCTTGTAGAACTGATCTATTTTCCCCGCCTGTCCATTATCTCACTACTCTTTGCCGGAGCCGGGATGGCCACGGTTATCTTCTGCCGTTTAATTAACCCCCCGGATCCCGGCTATTGTTTTGACCTCGCTCAGCGGAGCATTACTGGCTTTTCTAATTGATTTGCCCGACCATCTGCTGATTGGGGAACTCACTTTTCGGTTACCTGCCTTTCCGCCGGAGATGGCTGGAACAGATCTCCTGTCAGCCCTCTTTGGGCCAGCGCTGGCCCTGGCCCTGCTTGGGTCAATTCAAGCTCTTTCTATCGCCGGAAGCCTGGCTGAAAGCTCTGGTGAAGAGCTCCAGGAAAATCAAGAACTCCTGGGACAGGCCATGGCCAATATTGGTTCAGGACTATTCCGTGGATTTCCGGTCTCCGGGTCATTTACCAACTCCTATCTCAACTATAACTCCGGGGCACAGACCCGCTTTTCAGGACTGTTTGCCGGGCTAATAATGGTTACTCTGGTCGCTCTTTTTGCACCATTACTTTATTATATCCCCCAGCCCCTGCTGGCCGGACTGATTATTATCATAGCCTATGAGATACCGGACTGGGGAAAGGTAGGCCGGATGCTTAAAACTACCCGGCGGGATCGTATCGTCTTCATTGGGACAATTTTTTCTGTCCTCCTGTTACAGCTTGACCAGGCTATCTATCTCGGAATCATCGTCTCCCTGGTGCTTCACATCAGAAAAGCCAACCGCCCCGACATGAAAGAACTGATAGTATCTCATAACGGAATGATCAAAACTATCCAAACAGCCGAAGAACGAATCAATTCCGAAGTAGCCTTCATCGATCTGACCGGCGAAACTTTCTTTGGCTCTGCCCGTCCAATAAAATCACGAGTTCGGCAACTGTGTAAAAATCACCGGAACTAAAGGTGATAATTTTACGTTTAAAAAACGCCATGAACCTGGATATGACCGCCGCTCAGACCCTCAAAGAGCTGGCTACTATTCTGAAAAAAGAGGGTAGAACTCTGCTGATCTGCGGGGCAACTCCCCACGTCCAGAAAGTTCTTGAAGAGTCCGGCGCCAGCCAGACAATCGGTACCGAGAAAATTCTGATTGCTCAAAAAACTCTCCACGATTCAACCCGGCAGGCTATGAAAAGGGCCTGCCAGCAGATAGCCAGTAGTTCAGATAAAGAGGACGAACAAGCTGGAAAACTAACCTTCACCCTGGCTCAACAGCAGCAAAATCAGACGGAAGCAACTGTCGAAGAACCAATAGAGGAGGAAAAAACCGGTCACCACTCCAACTACGATTTTGAGGGATAAACTGCTACCCGACCGAATAAAACAATTATCAGCCATTAATAAACTACACAAAACAATCCCACTATGCTAATTTAAACAGGTGACAACTTAACCGTACAATATAATTAACCGGCCGGTTGAGCAATCCAGAGAGATCAATCGACTGGTGTACAAAACTATACCGGGAGGTCACGACAGATGGAAGATATAGAGATTTTCCCGATCCAGGCCAGGGGCCGCACACCGGACAAGCGACCGTTTCTTAACCGGGCGGCAGAACTGATCGAGAGCACTTACACTGCTCTTCCGGAAACCAAACTGCAGCTTTTGCACCAACTGGCGGCTGATAATCTACCGCTGGGTTTTTTTGAAATTTATACCCCGAGCGATTTTGTCGGGCTACTTAACTTTATTCGTCAGGAAATAGAGCTGTTCCAGGAA
>PWOD01000071.1 GCA_003557545.1 bacterium
AAACTTAGCGCATGCTTCCGGGCCAGGCGACTAAAATGTTTCATTGTTAAAACAAACCTCCTTAAAAATTTTTAATCAATAAAACTAAATTGAAAAATTTCTAGACTTATATAGCCCCCTCTATAGTACTAAACGAAATTCGTATAAAAAACCCCCGGAGAAATTATTATTTTTACCTAAAAGACCTTACTCATCGAACTTTTACTCAATCTTTCCTTGGCAGAATAGGTTTAAGTAAACAGTCTCGAAATTAATCTCAAAAAAAAATAAATTTAACCGGGGGTATTATCAACTGATTCCGTTTATATTTAACAGGAGGCGTTAAGATGAACTGTGATAAAACAAGACGACAAATCGACCGTTACGTTGATAATGAACTAACCCGCACCGAAGCAGAGGCTATCGAACAACATCTGGCCAGTTGTTCACAGTGCAGGTTGCAGTTCCAACGGCGAGCGCAGTTAACCAAACTGCTAAATATTATGTCGACAAATAAGCTTTCTACTGATCTTGTCAAAACAACCCTGATGTCTGTAGAAAAAATACAGAAGATTTTTTGGAAACGTCTCAAACAAGCTGTTGCTGCAGTTGTAATTATTGGTTTTGGAGCCGGAATAGCAGCGGGGGTAATCATCTCTGAAGAGCCGGTCATAACGAATGAAGCA
Organism: bacterium; assembly: GCA_003557545.1. Classification (GTDB taxonomy): domain Bacteria; phylum T1Sed10-126; class T1Sed10-126; order T1Sed10-126; family T1Sed10-126; genus PWOD01. The sequence goes on from PWOD01000071.1 coordinate 666, forward strand.
GGTTATTATTTCAACTCATTGGTTGAATCTTTTTCATCGACATCCGGAGGATTTATAGCTGATTATCAACTCCCGGGTGAACTTGAGGAGCAGCCAGATGATGACAGTACAGTTAGTGAAAAAGTTACTGAGACAACTAATATAAACCAGGTTGATCATTAATTTTTTCTTTCAGGAGGTTTACTGATATGGATAAGCGAGTTTTGCTATTTTTTATTTGTTCAGTTTTTCTCATTACTACTGTCTTTTTTATCGGACTCGGGGCGGAAGAATACGACCCCTGGGGCCAACCAGAAACAGAGGTGGAGACCGGCGAACAAGAAGATCCTCTGGTTGCTGAGTATGCTGAAAAGATCAATAAATTGGAGGAGGCTACCGATGCCGTTCAGTCCGCCGAGGATACGGATGATAAACTTACTGCCACAAAACAGCTTGTCGTTCAACTGGCCGAACTACAGATAGATGAATTAACTGAACGGAAGGAAGATTTACAGCTTCCAATCTATTATGAGCCTGAAGAATCGACAGAGGACTACCATGATCCTTATGAAGACGATGTAGAATTTGAGGAGTGGGATGATCAACAGTGGGAAGGGGAGGAGTGGTAAATCCTTCAGGATATACCACACAATTCAATTCAGCCAACCTTTTTGAGCCCCACCTCGAGAGTGGTTAAAGCTCCCGGTGCGGGGAGATCCTGTCCCCTCCCCGCACCATTTTTTTATATCCAGCTGAATTGATACTAAAGATTGTTGATCGGTTGTAAAGTTCCACAACTATTGATTATCCTCTGTAGATTGAGGGCAGGAGAGACAATCTATCGCTCCCTCACTATTCAGTTTTTTGTATGATATAATCCGGGCAGGAGAGGACAGGACAGTGTCTGACTTATCTGACGAGCAACTTATGAATTTAGTCTCTGAAGGTAAAACAGAAGCCTTTGGGGAGTTGGTCCGTCGACACCAGAATCGTGCCTGGGGTATAGCCTACTGGTTTTTAAAGGACGCATTGCAGGCTGAGGATCTTGCTCAGGAAGCTTTCTTAAAAATTTTCGAAGCAGCACCTCGTTACGAACCCACAGCTAAATTTACCACCTATCTTAACCGGGTAGTTTCACGCCTTTGTTTTGACTGGATAGAAAAAAACAAACCAAAATTAATAAAAAAAATACCGGTCGAGCAGAACAGAAGTGCAATCTCTTCCCCCGAACAAAATTTACTTGAAGATGAACTGGAAATAAAATTGAGAAAAGCAGTCCAGAAACTTCCAAAAAGACAGCGAATGGCAATAATCCTGCAACATCGAGAAGAACTGTCCTATCAAGAGATCAGCGAAACAATGGGCACTTCGATCAAAGCAGTTGAAAGGTTACTGGCCAGAGCTCGTGATCAGTTGCAGGAAGAGTTGGCTGAATTTGAAAAATATCTTTAAAGGAGTTGACACTGATGTTTAGAAGAGACCAAAGGATTCTATTATATATTTCACTCGCATTGAACGGGGTCTTCATTTTTATCTGTTCCTCATGGGTAATTTATAGCTTGATCTCTCGATCAGCCCCCGAACAAACCACGTGGAGAGATTTTTACCGGGAAGAACTGGATGTTAGTGATAATCAATGGAAGTTTATCAAGGAAGAGATGCAATCTTATAGAACTTCCTGGAGGAACACCTGCGAGGAGATAATAAATTACCGGAAACAGATCATCAACCGATTAGAAGCCAAGGAAAACTTCGACGATTTACTGGAGAAAATTGCCCGACCACAAAAAGAGATGCAAAATATTGTCCTGGCACACATTGACGCTCAACGTGGAATTCTTACGGAAGAACAGGAAAAACTATTTTTTGAGAGATTACGAAAAGTTACCGGTTGCCACTATCATTAAGAGCAGCCGAATTATTAAAATTTAAGGGAAACTTCTCCGACCAGACCTTTAAAGTCAAAATCGTCCTCATTATCCTGACTATTGTCCTGGCGAACAAATTCCACTTTAACTAACATATTATCCTGTGGTTGATGATAAGTCCCAACCTGAATTCTTCTTAAATCAGTAAAGGATCTCTGCTCTCTATGATCAAAGTCAAGAACCGACCATCGGGCGGCAAAACCGGTATTTTCTGTATATGACCAGTCTCCCTGAACTGCCCAGTAATCACGGTCCCAAAAATAAACTGAGTGACGCTCAAGGGCTCCCATATGCGCGGATAAATTTAGATTACCCACGGCAAAACCAGCATCAACCTGTAATACATCAACTCGATTAAAGGTTAAGTCACGTAGAAAACTTAAATTACTAAAGGTTTGTTCAAGCAGATATGGCTCCGGTTCCGCACCGAAAAAGGAACTACCGCTGGCTGCATCCTCATCATGTTTAACCCTGTACCAGGAGGTTTTCAAAAAAGAGTTTGGGCCAAACTCAAACCCTGCCCCAAGATTGATAGCCAGCTGGGTACCGTCTTCTACAGTGGCATCTCTGGTTCCATTGGTCAATCCTGCATTCCAGGCAAAATAACCCCGGTTTCCAGCTAAATGTAATCCACCTTCTATATTACCGAAATCGGTCAGATGATTGCCAATCAAGGGATTTGATTCGACCCGCGCATTAACGCTTCTATGCTGATACTGTCGTCCAAAAGGAAGCTCCGATAAACCAATTTTCAAATTGGTGTTGGCAAAAATATTGTCCAACGAAATATAGGCTTCTCGCAAAGCAACCTCACTAACATCACGTAATTGTGAAGGATCAGCCGGAGGCGGAGGGGACGGTAGATAGTTCTGAATATAATTATTATGGATTTCAGCAAAAACCTTGATATCATCGGCCAGCTCCAGGGTTGTGGACAGATTTATCATCGGCTCGCCAAACCCCATCTCTTCACTACCAGGCTCTGAACCAAGATTCTGCGCCGTCAGGGCAATATTACCATTTAACTCGTACCATCCGTGTAGCGGGTAGACTAAAAAAATTGAAAAGACTATAATTGCTAAAGCTATTAAGAATGATTTCATCTCTTGCTCACGTCTCCTTATAGTAAATAAATCTTATGATGGACAAAAAACTATTCAGCTATTGACAACAAATTTTGTGAGATTTCAAATTATACCTAATTATGCTTGAAAGAAAAATTATCTTCGATAATAATCTTTATATTAGGGTAGCGTAAAAAAACTTTTTTTGCACGAACTTTCATTAAATTTTAAACTCAAGAGATCAATTTACCATATAATTATCCGGTTGACCTAATTCAAAGCAACGCTATTTTTCAGTTATACTAAATTAATTTTTCAGGATTGAATAAAAATATCATATAATTTCTAATCCGTCTGACCGTCTAATCAAACCGGCGCTTTTTCTAAAATTAAATTCAAACAGGGGGTAAGCTTAATGCGATTTCTTTCACTAACCAACAACAAGATTGGTAAAATAATTGACTATATTGAATCAGATCGAATCCCATTTATTTATTATATTTTCACAATCATCTCTGTTTTTTATCTCAGACATCTTCTTGAAATAATAGCTTATGATCAACCGGTTAATCTTCACCAGTTCTTCCATTATAATCTATTTTTTGCAGCTGTTTTTCTTCCAACAACAATCATTCTGACAGTTTTAACTGCTAAAAAACTTAAAAGAGTCGCTAAATCCGTTATGGCATTAAGCACCTTAATATTTTTGGCTCCCCTGATTGACATGATTATCTATGGGATAAATAACTACCAAACAAGGTATCTTTTACCGCAGGACCACAGTGGTACAACCCATCTATTACTTCGTTTCATCGGATTTTTCTTTTTCGAAAAAACTGGCGATCCCAAAATCGGAGTTAGTTATGGTATCCAGATAGAAATAGCCATCATTTTAATCATGATCGTAGTTTACTGTTTACATAAAAACAGCTCAATTTTTAAATCTATCGGCGCAACTCTTCTTGTCTACAGTTCAATTTTTTTAACGGGAATGGCCCCATATTTTCTCCTGATATTAAGGAGAATCATAGGAGAAAATAGTTTAATATTTTCTGATCTTGAGATTTCCAACTTTTTTTTAATTCTCGTCTTTGTTTACTTCTGGATAGTATTTTACCTGGCCGATAAAAAATCTTTCATAGCACTCATCAAAGATCTTCGAATTTTTAGACTGCTTCACTATAGCCTGATGATTGTCCTGGGGATTGCTCTGGGATTACGCACCGGTTCATATACAATCAGTTTTAAATCAGTACATTATCTGGAATTGATTAATTTATTTTGTACTCTTTTCTTTGCTTGCCTGACAGTGATCTTTTTCAATAATCTAAGCGACTATTCAATCGACAAAATTTCCAACAAAAAACGTCCACTTGTTTCAGGCGAAATCTCGCCGAATATATATAAAAATTTAACATTAATTTTTTTGACTATGACCGTCCTGTTTACTATAAAAACAGGTGCCGGGTTTATCCCTCACTTATTTTTAATCCTTTTTATCGGCAATTATTTCCTTTATTCCTCTCCACCTGTTCGCTTTAAAAAAGTCCCAGTTCTTTCTAAACTCACAATTTCAATTAATTCTCTACTCCTTTTGACACTGGGTTATAGCTATGTGGTAAAACCTCGGGATATAATTTCAGCACCATATGCAGACCTGGCCTTACCGTTACCACTCATATGGATATTTCTTACAATTTTCACTCTAGGTGCTAATTTTATCGATCTAAAAGATTATGCGGGAGACAGAGTCGAAGGAATAATGACATTACCGGTTTTACTCGGCTTGAAAAATGCTAAACTAATAAGCGGTTTGTTTTTCGCAGGAGCTATCGCCTCGGCCTATTTTATCATTGATATGGCTGTGGAAATGACTACCGGTGAAAGTTATGTATTAATCGGAATAATTGCTTTTTTTGCACTACTTGAGTTCTTTTTGATCAACCGGAAGCGGTACAGTGAAAAACCGGTTTTTATCGTTTATTTAACTTTTTTAACCGGTTTGATTATAACAATCTTTTATCTTTAAAAAAGTACAAGTAACGATAGCTGAGTTTTTTAACAGGAAATATGGTCAAATTCAGAAAGATTTCTACCATTTTTTTTAGCCAGGTAGAGAGCTTCATCCGCTTTTTTTACCAGTTCAGATGACTCTTTTAACAAAGAAGCCAAACTGGCGGAAGCAACACCGGTACTTATCGTGATATAAATATCATTCTCTCCAACCTTTAACCCGTTTTTATGTAAATTATCCCTGATGCTTTCAATTTTATTTTGAGCTTCAGCCAGAGTACATCCGGGCATGACAATAAGAAATTCATCGCCACCGTAACGTCCAACACTGTCTTTTTCAGATAGTTTTTCAGAGAATACTCCCGTAAGTCTTTTCAACACAAGATCTCCAGCCGGATGTCCATACGTATCATTGATCCGTTTAAAATGATCTATATCGATCATTGCTACAGCCATAGGCCGGCCGTTTTTTTGAGCTCTGTTCAACTCCTGGCAGAGAATTCTATGAATAGTTCTATGGTTGGGTA
>PWOD01000122.1 GCA_003557545.1 bacterium
AGCGCCCCGGCAATCAGCCCGGATGGCTGATAGTGGTTCCTCTGTTGGAAGCTCTTCCTTTAACCCGTTTAGCTGGCTGGCTAACTGTTTAGTGGGGATGAACCGGAAATGGAATAAAATTGTTAGGGGTCAGACACTACGTTTTACGTTTTTATGTCTAAAAAGGTTGTGGGACATTCCTGGGAAAGAAAAATTATCAAACAACTTTACCTTGTATACTGTTTTTGGGTCAAGATGGTGACGGGAATCAGAGCGGTCTCGTTCGGGCATTTCCGGGTCCAGTCGAGGGAGCCCCCCCCTGTCTCTAAAGACCGGGATCGTGGGGCGCATTCGTAGCTATCCCTTTGTGTCTGGTCACTCTCGTGTGCTTGTAAGTTCTTTCGGCTCCCAGTCGATCCAAACAGCTCATATTAACTGCTTGTTTTTGTTATTCTCCAGGGTATTAACCTGCAATTCAGATCGCAGTTGGAGGTGATATGAACTTCATCTGAAGCTCTACAGTAAAGTACATTTGATTTATCTCTTCGGGGTAACTAAGGACTAATGAGATAATACGGTTTAGATGAGGTTTGATTCTTCAGGATTGGTGCTATAGGGGGTCCGGGAGAACCAGTCTGGGGAGATCTGGCGGAGTGCTTCAAATAGTACGGCGGCCACGGAGTTGGCCAGGTTATAGGCTCTTATTTGCTGTTTCATTGGTAGACATATGGGAATGATTTCCGGCGTATTTTTAACGGAGTCTGGAACCCCTCGGGTTTCTCCACCGAAGATCAGGTGATCGTTTTTCTGGTAGTTTACCCTGTGATAGGGATAATCGGCAAATTTTGTCAGGAGATAACGGTTATTGCAGGGGGTTTTAAGATAATCTGTCCAGTTTGCATGGCAAACAGGCTGAACTTTATGCCAGTAATCAAGTCCGGCTCTTTTGACTGCAGACTCTTCATCAAGTTTAAAATTGGGTTTTCCGACGATCCTCAGGCGAGTTCCTGTACCCAGGGTTAGTCGCCCGATATTTCCGGTATTCGGGGGGATTTCCGGACGATATAAAACTACTGTAAGCATCAGGTTTTAACTCCTCTGTTTAACCTACAAAATAGCCTGTTATCAGTTCTAAAAAGTGGACTTAAAAGAAACTGATAGGACTGTATTATTCAAATTGTTTGGCTGTTATAATATCAATAAAAAGCCGGGGATTGAATAGGGTTAACAGTGAGTTTGACAGGCAAGCTGACGGGGTTCATTTAGAAGATAGTAAAATCACCAGACGTTTTTTCTGGAGAATTTATTATGCACAGTCCAACAGTTAATAATCTACAGATTGAGGTTGCCACAACTAACGGTGATTACAGCGTTTCGACCAACGATACGCTGGCCAACGGGCTATTCAAAATGGGGCTTGATGTTACCACCCGTCGTATTTTCCCATCCAACATTAAAGGTGCTCCCAGCCGTTATATAATTCGTCTGAGCGATTGTTCTTTGATGGCTCCGAACAATCGGACAGATATTGCTGTACTGCTGATTGAAGAGCTGGCCGGTGAGGTGCTTGATCGAACAGTATCAGGGGGAGTTATAGTTTATGATTCGACTTCCAGCCTGGGTGAAAAGCTTACCGCTGCAACCGATGGTCGTACCGGGAGTGAGGAATTTTACCGGGAAGATTGCGTTTATTATCCGGTTCCTCTGAGTCAGCTGGCCGCGACCAATTTTTCTGACAGTCGACTTAAACGGATTATGCGAAATGTAATTTATGTAGGGGTCCTCAGCCAGCTCCTGGGGATTAAACCAGCCGCGATAAGAGAGGTTTTCAAGGAAAATTTTAGCGACAAGGGGAAGAAAGTAATTAACAGTAATTTTACAGCTTTAAAGATAGGTCGTAATTATGCACGACAGCAGTTTGCCCCCCCGGCTAACTATCAGCTGAAGGAGATAACCCATAAGACTCCCCGGTATTTTATGCGTGGGAACGATGCAACGGCCCTGGGGACTGTAATGGGAGGGTGTACCTATGCCAGTTGGTATCCGATCACTCCGGCTACTTTGCATGGGGAAAATTTGGAACGTTATGCGCCACGATATCCGCTGATTGTCGAACAGGGTGAAAATGAAGATTCCTGTCTGGGCAGGGCACTTGGAGCGGCCTGGGCTGGTGCCAGAGCGTCGGTTTCGACAAGCGGCCCCGGTCTGTCTAACATGGCGGAATTTCTTGGTTTTAGTTCCTTTGCTGAGATCCCGGTTGTGATCTTTAATATTCAGCGAATGGGTCCGGCGACCGGTTTGCCAACCCATACAAAACAGGGAGATCTACTGGCGTCGCTTTACTTAAGTCATGATGAATCGCCAAGAATTATTTTGACCCCCTCAACTGTTGAACAACTTTATGATTATTCATGGAAGGCTTTTAATATTGCTGCACGGTCTCAGATGCCGGTAGTAATTCTTTCTGACATGGAGCTGGGGTTGTCTTTTTATACAATTGCCGAGTTAAACTATCCGGAACAGCCGATTGATCCGGGGAAAATTCTCTCCGAGGAAGAGTTGGGAAAAATCAGCGATTTTGAGCGTTATCGAGATCTGGATGGTGATGGCATCTGTTACCGTAGTTTGCCTGGTAAAGGTCCTACATATGTTACTCGAGGTGCCTACCATGATAGGGAGGCAAATCTATCTGAAAAACCAGCTGACTGCAGCCAAAAAATCGAGCGGTTGTTCAAAAAAGTTCAGACCGCAGCAGATTCCGGACAACTACCCTCTCCAGTCCTGGAAGAACCGGATGGGGCAGAGGTTGGGATTATCGGGTTTGGCTCTTCGATTTATGCTATTCAGGAGGCGGTTGGGCTGCTGAGGGAGCAGGATATTCAGGTTGCACTGTTTGATCTTCCAGCCATCAGTCCTTTACCCACAGCTGAACTGCAGGAGTTTATTGATCGCTATAAGACGATTTTTGTAGTTGAACAGAACTATACCGGTCAGCTGCAGAAGATTATTCAGACGGAATTTGCTGTTGAAAATAAGCTTCAGGGTATAAGACGTTATGATGGGGATTATCTGACGGCCCAGTATATTAGCCGGTACTGTCGGGAGTGTTTAGAACAATGAGCAGTTCTGATCAAACAGTTAAGAAGAGTTATACAGCTGATGATTATTCCACTGAAAATACAGCTAACCTCTGCCCGGGCTGCGGACATCTGTTAATTGTTCGGGCCTTGAGACAGGCTCTGGCCGAGCTACAGATCCCGCCTGAAAAAATCAATCTGATCGCCGGGATCGGCTGTAGTGGTAAAACGGTAGCTGAAATTAACAGTAATGGTCTCCATACTTTACATGGTTGTGCGGCGCCGGTGGCCATGGGGGCTCAACTGGCCAATCCGGAGCAGGAAAATATTCTGATCAGCGGTGACGGTGACAGTTGGGCGATAGGTTCGGGTAAGATGATTGCTCTGTTGCGAACTAACCTTGATCTACTTTATATCTGTGAGAATAATGGAACCTATGGGTTGACCCGTGGCCAGCTGTCGCCGACCACCAAGATGGACAGCCCCACCAGGTGCGGGACAGTCAGCGATATTCCCCCGGTTGACGGTATCGGTATTGCCCTGGTTAGTGGGGCCACCTATGTTGCCCGGGGATTTTCTGGCCGGCAGAAGCTGTTAATTGAACAGATCAAGGCCGGAATACTTCATAGGGGACTGGCCTATCTCGAAGTTTTTAGTCCCTGTCGCACCTTTAATGATCATGAAGAAAGTCATCACAGTTATCGGTATTGTCAGCGTCATGCGACTGATTTTCCAAGGATTTCAGTGGTTGACGTTGAGGCTGATTATCCGACTGACCGGCAGCTTGATCCAGAATTTAAATTTGAGGGTAAAAAAACCAATTTTGGTCTTAAGTTTGATAATCTTAATGAGATTCCCGGTTATGATCCCACCGACCGTAACCTGGCTTTGAAGACCTGGGAGGACTATTGGACTGAACAGGTTATTCCCCTGGGGCTGCTTTATATCGATGATTCGGCGCGGGCTCATCATCAACGTTTTTATGGAGAGTCTGACAGTTATATAGCCGATCTTCGGCCCGAGGAAACGCGTCCTTCACAGAGTGATTTTTCAACAATACTGGAGCAGTTTAAATAACACGATTGGGAGGAGAAAATTTTGAGTTCACCGTTTCTTGAGATCACATCTGAAGATTATCTTGTGGAAAACGATTTAGCTTTTGCGATTTATGACCGGTATCCTGTAACTGTCGGTCACGTGCTGATTATCACTAAAAGATTGGCACCAACCTGGTTTGATACAACTGCCGAGGAGAAACAGGCAATATTCCAGCTGCTTGAGGAGGCTCGGGAGATAGTTGAAGAAAAATTTTCGCCGGATGGATTTAATATTGGGATAAATTGTAAGGCGGCGGCAGGTCAGACGGTTAATCATTTGCATGTTCATTTGATTCCACGTTATCAGGGTGATGTAGATGATCCCCGTGGTGGTGTACGGCATTTGATACCGGACAGGGGAAACTACCTTGCAGATGATTTTGTTCCGGCAACCAGTTAATCGCTGTCTTTTTTGTTCTCAATAGGTTAGAATTTTTTAGAACCCAAATCTAATTAGAAGCCTGTAGGTGATTATTCGTGCACGATTGGAATTTAACCAAGGAAGAGGCAAGGTTTTTACAGGAAGAACTGGCTGAGGACTGTATTTTAGAGGGCAAACCTGAGGTTGAGCTGGTGGCAGGACTGGATGTGTCATTTTATCCTGGAAGTCAGATCTGTATTGCTTCGGCGGTTAGTTATTCATTAAAAAATCAGCATGTATGTGAAGAAGTTTTAATAATTTCAAAGCTGGAGTTCCCCTATATTTCAGGGCTGTTGGCCTTTCGTGAAGCACCTCCAATGATTGAGGCGGCGCTCAGTTTAAAAAACAAACCGGATTGTTTTATAGTTGATGGTCATGGGTATGCCCATCCCCGTCGCATGGGGTTAGCCTCCCATATTGGATTATTTTTAGACACTCCGACGATTGGCTGTGCGAAAAACATCCTGGTTGGCGAATACAATGATCCGGGCCCTGAGGTAGGGGATAGCGATGTTATCTGGGACGGGGAGCCGATCGGTCACGTTATACGGTCGCGAAAGGAGGCTAAACCGATCTTTATTTCACCCGGCCATATGATAGATCCAGAGTATCTTCCGCAGCTGGTAAAACCGTTTTTGACTGGAGATTACCGGCTGCCGGAACCTCTGCGTCAGGCGGAGATTAAAGCCCGTTCAGAACGTCAGTTGATTGAGCAGATTATTAAGCCGTTCGTTGACCACGAGATTTCTATTTGTTTTGTTGGTGGTACACTGCGCGATCTGTTAACCGGGAAGAAACCGCGTGATTATGATCTGATGGTGGGTGAGTTTTCCAGAGAGGTTCGACGTGATCTGGAAAATCAGTTTGGCGGTCACTGGTTTGCCCTGGATCCAGATAGACAGATGTACAGGTTGCCCGGTAAGAAGATTCAGCTTGATCTTATGGTTGTGCCCCCGGAAGAGGTAGAAGATGATCTGGAGCGTCGGGATTTTACAATAAACAGTGTGGCCCTGGATATGGGACAGGACCTCTGGGTGGATCCTTTTGGTGGTAGAGAGGATGCTAGCAAGAGAGTTTTATGTCCAACAACCAACAGTTCACTGGCCGATGATCCCCTGAGACTTTTAAGGGGTTATCGACTGGCGGCAGAGCATCATCTGTCTTTCCACCCGCAGTTGCGGGAACGGATTTCTGAGACAGTTCCACTGCTGGGAAGGGTAAGTAAAGAACGGATTACTGAGGAACTGTTAAAGCTCTGTGGTCGGCAGGATGCTTCCCACTGGTTTGAAGTTATGTATGATGATGGTGTGATGACAGAAGCAGATTTTTTACGTAGTGAAGTTGTTGAAGAATCACGGATAATTGAACGCTGGAAACCGACGATTAAGAACTATCCGTTGATTAAGGAACGTGAGTATCACGGGGGTTATGATTTATTGACCTGTTTTAAGATGGCCCGCGCTATCCGTCAATCAGAACTTGATGACTGGCCACTACACCAGCAGATAAAACGGCTCTGTCGGGAAAGTTTTCTGGGTTTTTCAACTCGCCCGACTGACCTGAAGATTTTAAGTGCCAATTCACTGGCATTGCTGGGTCGGGTTTTAGGACAGGGTTTGACTGAAAACTGGGGTGGCCCTAAAATTATTAACAAGATTGTTGAACTGGAGGAATACCTGGAGCTGCGGGGGGAGAAAACCAAGCAGATAGTCGAAGAGCATAAGAACGAAGATAATCTTGGTGAGATTAAAAATGAACAGCTGCAGCAGGTTTTACCGGAGCTCTGGTCGAATACTATCGGCGGCAATTAAAGTCCTTCCGGTAAGATGATCCGGACAACAGTATTTTCCTGGGCTTCTATAATTTTTTCGGCTGGCCTGGCATTGTTGTTGATGACTGTGCTGGTCAAACTTTTTTCAAAAGAGATCCTCCAGTTTTTTTCAACAGAAAGAGCCGGAGATCAGCTTGATAACGAGCCGTGGGATTCTACCCAGAGTTCACCTCAAACCTTTTTTATCATTACATTAATCCTGATTTTCTGCTGTTTTATCGTTGTTGTTTTACCACTGGTGGTTTTGCAAGAGTTGGCCGGCCAGCAGCTATTTTTATTTTATAAAACCCTGTTTTTATTTATTGCAGTGTTCATTAGTGGTCTGGCCTACTGGAACCAGTTGGGTGGGATATGATGGAAGTAGAACTTGCCAGTTTTGTTAAATCTTTGCTGCCGGAGGGGGAACCTTCCAGCTACAGTATCCTGCCCGGCGATTCTGCCATGAAAATTTCTGTTCCCCTTAGATATTTTTCACGGGTCTGTCGTGCTGTCAAAAAAACAGCACCTTTTTACTTTTTACAGCTGGTCGATATAAATGTTGTGGAAACTTCTCAAACAGATTCTTTATATCAGTTGGTCTATCAACTATATTCCCATAAACTGAAGTTGCGTCTTGCTCTGGCGGCTGACTATGGTGGAGAGGAACAGTTTCCAGATATTTCTGATCTCTGGACAACTGCGGCCTGGCTGCAAGCCCGTGTAGAAGAGCTGTATGGTATAAAATTTGTCAGCTCTCAATTGACGGTGACCGGCAAAGCCAGTTTTTTGCCGTCCGGGACTGAACCATCCGGAATCAGCCGGGGACAGTTACCCTCGGTGGATATATTTAAAGAGGAGCCGGCTGATGGTTGCTGATAGCCGGGAGATTAAAACCTATCTCCATCTGCTGCCCGCAGGTTGTTGTTCGACAAAATTTGCGCCGGCAGTTGAATTAACCCTGGAAGAAAATCTCATTACTGGATGTACACCGGTTACCTGGATTGATTATTTAACTGACCGTGGCGCTGTTTTTTTAGAAAAAAATAATGAGGTCAGCCAGCAGTTTTACCTGGCTTATCAGCGGGCGCTCTGTAAAACTGGATTTATTCTTGGCGTCGAAGTCATTGCACAGATTAATCTCCCACTGATAGCTAAAATTTTGCGCACTTTATTCATAGAGTTGCTTCGGATGGTTGGCCAGTTTTATTGGTTGTCCAGTGCCGCCCGGCTGTTAGAAATTGAAACGGTGGCATTAGCAGCCCGCCGGGAGGCAGAAACTATTCATTCAGCAGCAAACAATTTTTTTCAGGTTGATCAGTTGAGCAAGGCCGTTCAACCGGGCGGTTTTTACATGCTGTTTGAGAAGAGACAAATCATCGAACTGGCGAGTCGACTGGAGGAACTGAAAAGGGGTTTATCCTATTATAAAAATCGCTTTTTCCATAATTATATTGTTGGCCTAAGAGCCCATAAAAAAGCCATAATATCGATTGAAACAGCTTTAGACATGGGATTGACAGGCCCAGTTTTAAAGGCGGCAGGAGTCGATCGGGATTTAAGAAGAGGGGTTTCCGGTTCTGTTTATGATCAGGTAGATTTTAGGATTCCGGTTGCTCAACGGGGGGATGCTCTGGAGCGGTTTAATGTAAGATTTGAAGAAATAAAACAGAGTCTCCAGATAATTGAGCAGTTGCTGGAAGAAGTTCCAGCCCAGTCCAATAATAGTCGGGAAACAGCGGTTTTTAATCGTCCCCCGGCGGCCCGGTTTGATGATTTTCTAAAGGGATATCAGAGGTTTTTAAAATTTTCCTCTGAAGAGCTAGAATTTCCCGGTGGAGAACTTTATTACAGTTTGGAAATGGGCGGTGGAGAGTATGGGTGGTATCTGCTGTCGAATCCCCAGAAATCGTCTATTGACTGTCAATACAGAACTCCCGGAGCTGCCAATTTACAGAGTATGAGATATCTTGCTCCTGGCAAGAGATTAGCAGAATTTCATCTTTTATTCGCCAGTCTTGGCGTTGATTGAGGGATTAAAGTGAAATTGAATGAGCCTCACGACAAGTCATTTTTAGAGCTGCAGGGAAGTCGATAACATGTTACATACAGCAATCTGGATCCTGGTTTCCCTGCTCAGGCTAGTTGCCATTTTAGCTCTGTTTGGACTGGCTGCGGGGGCTGTCGCCTGGAGCGTCAGCCGGCGGGTCGGAAATGATTCGGTAGTTTTTGTTAATAAACAACGACCGGCCGGTCAACCCCCACAATTATTTATCGAAATTATATCGGTTATTCTGCTGCTGGGGGGGTTAACGGTAATTCCCCTGGGAAACTGGTCGATCACTATTTCGGAACTGCATCCAGCTCTGGCCAACTTCCAGATTTATCAGATAGCACCGGGTCAGTACAGCCTGCTTTTTTTACCTGTTTTAGTGGTTTTGGCCCTGGTAATAAACAGTGGATTCAGGGCTGGATTGATATCCACCAATCTGCCCGAATTACGACTTTTTGCCGGTCTGCTGCTGGCGGCGCTCTCTGTGCTGTCTGTATTAATTAGTACTGGAACTATCGATACCGGGGAGATTTTATTTTTTCAGAACGATCATGGCTGGTTGTTACTGCATAATCCGCTGTCCGCAGTTGGTTTTTTTTCTGCTTCCTACCTGTTAATCGACCGGCGATGGCTGAGTTTACCGGGGATTACTTTTCCTCCCCAGAATTTAGTCGAATTGAGAGAATTATTTAGTTCATTGAAACTTGGGCTGGCCCTTGTTTTACTGGCAGCTCTATTTAGCTTGATCTACCTGGGCGGTGCAGCAGTACCGCTGTTTGGTTTGCTGAGAGATACGGCTTCAGTGGGGCTGAGCGGTAGGTTCGGGTTGCTGCTCCAGCCGGTTGTCTTATTTTTAAAAATCTTTGCTCTGATCAGTTTATTTGTCTGGTTAAAACTGATTCAGCCAGGTCTGCCTGAAAAACGTTTGTTAAGTTTGATATTTTCTCTAGGGCTACCGGTGCTGCTGATTGATCTGGTGGTTGCAGCCACTGCTAGAACCGGGGTGGCTCCAGGTAGTTCTGGCTGGTGGTTGCTCCGTGGTGTCTGGACGGTTATTGGGTTCGGCTGGGTTTGGTACAAAAGTTTTTATTTGTATTCTGGGACTACGATTAAACTGGTCGAACCATAGCGGCGGAAAATTTACTCTGTTATGGTTGGACCGGAGATTCAATTCAGGTGAATAAAATTATGGCAGAACTTGTTTTTTATTTTTCCTCATTTTTTTTGATAATCGCTCTGGCTGGATTTTTGCGTTCCCGCCGGCCCGGTCAGAAGCTGTTGCTTATAACTCTTGTTACGGTTTTTAACGTACCACTTTATTTTTTGTTGAACCGGCCGCTTACTGGTCTGCTCATCGGCAGTTTTTGGATCGGTGCTATTGCTTTGCTGGTATCTACAATTGGGGATGCACGTCCTTGTTCGGCAGTTTTAAGCTTGGCTTCTCTGTATGAAAAAATTATCTGTGCGGTAGTTATGACTTATGGCGTAATAGTTTTATTCAGCTTGATATTTCAGGTCAACCATGCGGTTCTTCCGGGGGATTTTGGTTTTGACCTGGCCGGTGGCCGTCATTTGAGTTATCTGGCGATTAATTTATTTTATGGCTACTGGCCATTCTTTTTGCTTGTCGCCCTGTTATTTCTCGGACTGTTTTTGAGTGTGGGGCATATTTTTGAACAACTTAAGCTTATCAAGGAGAGTTGAACAACAATCTATCCATATTATTTGATTCCCGGTATTTTATTGTTAGCCACAGGGATCTTCGGTCAACTTAGAAAGACGGGTGGACTGAATCGAGTTTTATCCATTTTCCTGGGGTTCAGCGGACTGTTTTATCTGCTGGCAGTAGTTGGGTATTTTTTTGCTCTTGATTTGGATAGGGTGTACCTGTTTTGTCTGCTGTTATTGACAGTTGTTCAGCTGATCGTGGCGGTCTTTCTGAGCTGGTTAGAAGGCTTTTTCCCAAAATCAAGTTCTGAACAGGGAGTCTATAAATGATTGATTATAGTTTTTCTATACTGCTGTTTGCCTCTCTGTTTGGGATTGTTTTAATAATTGGATTGTTCGATTTGAACAAGGCTTTTAAGCGATTATGGTATCTGCCGTCGGTTCTGTCCAACCTGCTTGATCTGGTTCCTCTTGTAATCAGCTGGCTATTATTATTTAAAATCGATTCCTTCCAACTTATTTTTCTGGAGTCGCGTTTTTTTGACCTGGGGATTTTTTACGATCGTTCGTCTGCAGTTTTTTTAGTCATGCTGTGGACAGCAGTTTTTTTCTTGAAGATTTTTCTGCTATTATTTTTTTCCGGTTCGACTCTGCACCTATATTACTGGTTGATTGAGCTGTTGGGCTTTTCCGGATTGTTGATCTATCTGGCTCCGGGGGCTGTTCAGCTATTAATCGGTTTATCGATTGGCAGCCTGGGACTCTATCTTTTTGAGGCTAGATTTTCTTCCGAACCAGAGCAGTTTGATCGGTTGCAGGCTTCATATTGGGGTGCCGGCTGGGCTGTTAACCTGCTGATAGCAGTGACTGTTATCGGTTTGATTATGAGTTTTAATAGTGAACGTTTTACTGTTTTTTATCCGCTGATCGATCTATCTGCCGCCGATAATATAAGTTATCTGATTGCAGCAGTTTTTCTTGCAGCAGCGGTTCTCTTTGGAATTTTTCCATTTGTTTCAAAAGCGGTCTATGATCGTGAATTCGTTACTGATCGATTTAATTTTTTTAAATTTTACTTTCTCCTGCCGGCGGTTTGTTTTTTGCTTCTACGATTCAACAGTTTTTTAGAGTTGTGGCTACCGCTCCGGTTGATTCTATCAATCGGCGGTTTGTTTACTGCACTACAAACTGCTCTGTCCGGTTTTAGGCAGAAGAAGTTTAACCATCTCGTGGAAACTGTGGTAGGCAGTCATTTGGGAATGATTTTCTTTTTATTTGCTCTGGGCTATGCCCGGCTGGCAGTCTTTTATCTGTTTTTTCTCTTAGCCGGTCGGGGGGCTGTAGAGTTATCGGGCCGAGCAGCCCTGGGGGCAGCTCGAACCCGGGGATCTTCGCCACCCGAGGCTATAAGTTCATTTTATCTGTCAATTTTTCTTCCACTGATAGGACTTTTAATTTTGGCTGGTCTACCGCCGTTCTGGGGATTCTGGGTTAATTTAGTGCTGCTTGGTGCAATCATTTCTGAGCCCGAATTCTGGTCGTTGATACCTCTGATCTATCTGTTTTTTATCTGTCAGTTATTTCTCCTGTTTAAACTTATACGACGGTTGTTGAAGGGGAGCGGGCAGGCGGGTGGTGTTCAGGAATCCCGTCCTCTTATTAGTTTCCTGGGAACCAGCTTTGTGGTATTAATAGGAGTGGGTGGGGGGCTGCTGTCAGCCGACTATTTTACCAGTCCTGTCGATTTACTTTGGCAATTGCCGCCAAATCAGATTGTTTTTTATTTAGTAATGGTCTTGCTAGCGGGGGGACTGATCTATTCGACAAGGTATGTTGGAGTTAAATCGAATACTATTTTTCCCGGAGTCCTTATTGGTGTGGCTAATTTTTCAGTCCTGGGCACTATCTGCGGACAGAAGTTCATCTTGTTGATGGAGTGGCTGAGCAAACTTGTGACCGGCTGGGAAAGACAGGGCCGTCAACGGATCGCTCGACTCCTCGGAGGCCTGCTGAAACTTTCAGGAGTAGGGTTGGAATTTTTCCAAACCAGGAGTTTAAGTGGCTATTGTTTTTGGGGAACGCTGCTGTTTGTTGGACTCTTGTTACTGGTTGTTTTATTTTCCTAAAAGTTTTGTTAAACGGAAAGGATTGAGTGAGTTTTGTTATATTTGCTGGTGATTATGGTTCCTTTTACTATAGCCGGTTTTTTGGTCTGGAGGACTGAGATGTCAACCACCAGACTCACAGCCCGGCAAACCCTGCTATTACTATCAGGCAGCGGGCTGCCCGTACTGTTTGGGTGGGGAATAATTACTGCCAGCGAATCTTTGCCGGTTGGACTGTTTAATACAGGGTTCTCCTGGTTTGGTGGTATCTCCTCCGAGCGGGTTGAGTCGGTTGTGGATGGTAGGGCCTTTCTATTTTTTCTTCTATCAGCTTTGTTGATTAGTTTTATGCTATTATTTTTGCTTCAATCAAAACGGATCATCCGGGCCCGCACCGGAGTTTTAATAGCCGGATTAACAGGTAGTTTGTATGGATTATTTTTAGCTGGAGACTATTTATTGTTAATTGTTTTCTGGCAGCTTTTAGCCGTTATGCTTTACTATTTTATGTTGGACCAGGGATTTTCTGGTCGTCAGGCTGGACTGCAGTTTGCTTTCCGTACTGCTGGTTCAATCATTTTTCTGGGAGTCCTTGCTCTAATGGTTGGTTCGGGAGATAGTTTAACTGTCAGTTTTTCTTCTGTCCTTCCAGCATCAGTGACGAATGGAGGAAATGGCTGGTTACTAACTGCACTGGTCATAGCTTTTATTGCCGGCGGCGGCCTTTTTCCTCTGCATTTTAGATCGAACTCAGGGACAGCAGAGCCAACCATTGAAACCCAGTTTTTTGTTACTGTTTTAGTTCCTGTTTCTGCCCTCTATATCATCTCTCGAATCATTCCGTTCGGTGCTTCGCAAGGATTTCCGCTGCAGTATGGGCTGTTTATTGTAGTTATGCTGGGGATAGTTTATGGGGCTCTGCTGGCGTTGGGTAGCAGCTCTTCAGAACAGTTTATCAACTATCTTTCCATCAGCTCTTATTCGATTGCTCTGGCAGCCTTATTAGCGGGGATCATATCGGCCTGTCCCCCGGCTCTTTTTCAGACATTTTCTACGGCTTTAATTGTTTCCGGTCTAATCCTTTCTACACGGTCAACGCTCAGCTTGAAAACCAGTGAAAACCGTAAATTATCCCCCGGCAAACAATCAGGCTGGCAGCTTAGAGGTAACTATTTTGCAGCAGTTTTTTTACTGGCGTCCGCCGGTTTTGTTGGTAGTTCGGGATTTATTGGAATCCTTACGGTTGCTCTAACTATTTTGGAGTTTTCTTCTGCTGCAGGTTTACTGCTGGTCGCTCTGGTTTTCTCCGGCGGCCTGTTTGGTTATAAATTTTTTACCGATTTTTTAATGCTTAAACCTGTTGTTTTATCGCCAGCTGTACTATTGAAGCTTGCTATTATATTAATAATAATAATTTATTTGGGGTTGAATCCTAATCCTCTGTTTGAGGCATTCAGCTGTCCGGAAACAGCAACCAGGCAAATCAGCCAAATGAGCTTTTCCCGTGAAACAGTCAATATTTCTGAGTTGTTCTTTCGGGGGGGTGGATAGTTTGCTGATTGAACTATATGTTTTTTCTCCATTTATTATTCTGTTTATTGGTGCTCTGGGCTGTATGCTCTGGAAGTTGTGGTCTGAAGATTCGGTTGAAATTATTTTTTTCACCTGTTTTATTTTGCTGCTTACTGCTGTTGCTTTGTTGTCAGGGGTGGAAGGAGAGGCCGGGTCGTTACTGCTGGATAGCCCGGCCAAAATGGCTTTTTTGCTTATTATAGTTGTTCAGTTGATAGGGTTGCTATATTCCTATATCTATTTGCGTTCCCATCTTCTTCCGGCGGTAGTCTACTGTTTTTTGTATCTGTTGTTAACCGCTGGTAGTGGTCTCATGGTTAGCACGACTAATCTGTTGACCTTTTATCTGGGATTGGAGCTGACGGTTTTCGCCGGCTGTTTTCTGGCTTTTTATGATTGTGACTTCACCCGGTTCAAACTAAGTCGTAATTATTTTTTCATCAATCTTCTGGGAAGTTTGTTCTTTCTGGTCAGTTTCCTGCTGATGTTTGTCGGATATAGAACTGTGGATCTCGCCCAGATCGATTCAAGATTGCTGGCCGAACAACCTGGTTTATTACTGGGAGTTTTGCTGGCAATAGCTTTCAAGGGTGGACTGGGCCCCTTTTATTTTCTCTTTCGCGATTTTTATAATAGTGCTCCCACACCGCTGACCTTCAGTTTTTTTGCTGCAGTCAGAACCGCGCTGTTGATTTTTTTCCTGCGAGTTGTGCAGCTTTTTTCACCGGCAGATTCTGTTGTATGGCTCTGTTTTTTGGTGGGTTTCGGTTTTATTTTACTGTTTTTTCCAGTTTTACAGGCCTTTGTTCAAAACTCATTAAAAGAAAGTGCTATCGGGATTTTTTTGGCCAGTGGTGGGATTTTTCTTTTTTTGCTGGCCAGTGGCGACTCCTCAGTAACTCCGCTCTTTTTTTATCTATTGCAGGTCCAGTTGCTTTTGTTTGCTGGGCTTTCCGGGGTTATTTTAATAATAGATTCCTCAGCAAAAACAATGTATAAGATTAACCGTTCAGTTGATAACCAGTCCGGTTCAGCTTCGTGGCTTCTCTGGCAGGGTATCTTTCTTGCTTTTATTGGGGTCCCGCCGCTGGGAAGTTTTATCGCCTTATATCTTATTATCTTGAGATTCGCCCGGTCAGGTATGTTGATTTTATTGCTGTTATTGGCGCCCGCATATCTGCTCCTGACTGTAACAGTTTTAAAAGTTGCTCGCAGGTATCTGATGAAGTTTCAGTCCGCTTATAGCGCAGTCTGGTTCGATAATAATATTGCTAAACGGTTGCTCTGTCTTGTCGTCTGGTTTAGTTTGACAGCTCTATTGATGATGGGTTTTTTCCCTGAATTGTTTCTGAATTTTCCCCTCTTTTCTTAAATTAATCGTAAAAACAATTTAACATAAAATAAATTCTATTGATTTGTTTGTTTGCCCGTTTCTATTTGTAATAGACCAAACAATTATATTCTGATATTTTTCTGGACAAACGGTCAATTTATTTCAAACAGATAAAGGTTTAAAATAAGTTTAAAACGATTTACAACAAATAAATTCCTATTTATATCAGATTATTCTTGACATCGAGGTTTATTATTTTTATCTTCTTATGATAGTTAAAAAATAACCGGTAATCCTTCCGGTTTGACAAATTACCACGAATAATCACTGGCGTTTCAATAATGATTAACCATACTTTTTAAAGGAGGTTGCTTTATGCAAACTAAAGGTTTTCGTGGTAAGGATTTTATAACTTTGAGGGATTTCACGCGGGAAGAGATTGATAGTCTGTTGGAAGTCGGATTTGATCTCAAGAAACGTTATGCATTAAAAGAACGACATTCTCACATACTTCCAGATAAAACACTTTACATGATATTTTATAATCAGTCTTTAAGGACTAGAAACTCCTTTGAGGCCGGGATGACGCAGCTGGGAGGTCATGCCCATTTTCTTTCCTCCGATAAGATTTATACACCGGCGGTAGAGGGGGAAGAAAAGGCTTATTCGACCGAACGGGTCTCGGATGTCGCGCGGACTCTGGAGAGGTTTGGTGACGCCATAGCGATTCGGATGTATGGTCCGCCGACCGGTTGGGTTTACGGAAAGGCTAATTCTTATATGAATGAGTTTGCCCGTTGGACCAACATTCCGATCATCAACATGGAATGTGATAAATACCATCCCTGTCAGGCTCTGTCAGATCTTTTAACAATCAAGGAGAAACTGGGAACTTTCAAGAAGAAGAAATTCGTCATGTCCTGGGCCTATTCTCCCTCCTATGAGAAACCTCTAAGTGTTCCCCAATCGGCAATTATTGCGGCTTCAAAAATGGGTATGGATGTGGTGCAGGCTCAGCCCAAGGGGTTTGAGCTTGATGAGGAGATACTCGACGCCTGTTCTAAATATGCCGAAGATGCCGGCGGTAGCTTTGAAGTCAGCTATGACATGGATGAGGCTTTTGAAGATGCACATGTTGTCTATCCCAAATGCTGGGGGTCAAAGTCTGAGTTCGAAAACGTTGCCGAAGGTGATGATTCCGGCATGGTCAAGCTGTTTGAGCAGAACAAAGATTGGAAATGTGATGCTGACAAACTGGCGCTGGCCCGAGAAAATGCCCTTTACATGCATTGTTTGCCAGCAGATCGAGGCTGGGAAGTTACCGATGATGTGATAGATGGTCCGCAATCGGTTGTGTTTGATGAGGCCGAAAACCGGCTGCACGCGCAAAAAGCCGTCATGAGTCTGGTGATGTAAAATGGCCTTGCGAAAGAGTAGTTTAAACGGCAAGTCAATGATTACCACACAGGATCTCAGTCGGGAGGAGATTCTGGAGATTATCCAGGTGGCCGAGGCCATGCAGAAACATCGTTTTTCCGATGAGTATACCGGGGTTTTAAAACATCAAAGTTTTTTGATGTTTTTCTATAATCCTTCGGTCCGCACCCGACAGTCGTTTGAAATTGCTGCGACTGAGTTGGGTGGCCATGGTCTGTACCTGGAACCGGGCGGTATGCGTCTTAAGACTAAGGATCGTGCCGGTGAAACGATTGAGGATGTAGCCGGGGTAATGAACCGTTACGGCTGTGGTGTTGGGATTCGTATTCTTGAAGGGAAACTCGATTATTATGGCCGGGGCGATGAGATTCTGCGTGAATACGACCGCTATCTGAAAGTCCCCCTGGTGAGTTTTGCCCACGATCGTTTTCATCCCTGTCAGGGACTGGCTGATGCCATGGGTTACCGCAAACATTTAGGTGAACATCTTGAGGGAAAAACGATTGTTCACCAGTGGGGCCACGGAGCCCTGGCTCGTTCCCATTGTTCTGTTCAGGAGAGTATGTTGATCTGTTCACGGCTGGGAATGAATGTTCGGGTCGCTCATCCACCCGGTTATGAGCTTGATCAAGAGGTGATCGATTGGACAAAGCAAAACTGTGCGGAAAATTCGGCTGAGTTTTCCGTGACAAATGATCCTGTCGAAGCCTATGAGGATGCCGACATAGTCTATTCCCGTAACTGGATGAGTACAGATGCCTATAGTGGCGGCGAGTTTCATAAGGAGCAAGAGGTTGAGAAGGCCATGCAATATACCGACTGGATCTGTGATGAGGAAAAGATGAAGCTGACCAACAACGGCTTCTTTTCACATCCCATGCCGGTGGATAGAACCCATGAAGTTACTGATGAAGTAGCTTCTGGACCTCGCTCAATTATTCTTGATATAGCCGAAAACAGGCTGCACGTTCAGAAGGCCTATATGGCTCTATCAATGGGTAGTTAAAAATCCTTTTATGTTTGGCAATGATATGCTGACAGGTTAACTTGACCTGTCAGCATATTTTGCTTATTATTACCGTTCACCGGTTTGTTGCAAATTTACCCGAATAAACAGGCAGAGTCAGCGGTGAGCGCCATTCAGAACGATTATTTATCAGGCTGATCTTATAATAAAAGCCGGTTGTTATTTAACGGTAGTGGGAGTTGTACAGGTTGCGGGTTGAAATTATAGGGCAGCTGATTTTTCAATTATCTTTGATAATACGGCGCAACAGGTTCGAAATTATTTTGAGGAGGATCTATTATGCCTAAAGCAGTCGTCGCAGTTGGTGGCAACTCACTTATTTCTGAGAAAGGGAAGGAATCTGTTCCAGATCAATATACAGCCGTGGTGGCAACGGCCCGTCACATAGCCGGAATGATTGAGCGGGGTTGGGATGTTGTGGTTACCCATGGTAATGGACCCCAGGTTGGGTTTATTTTACTCCGGGCGGAGCTGGCCAAAAAACATGCTGGTCTGCATGATGTTCCTCTTGATTCCTGTGTGGCTGATACCCAGGGGGCTATTGGATATACTTTTCAGCAGGTTTTAAAAAATGAATTTGAACGCCGAGGTATCGATAAAAATGCGGTTACACTGGTTACACGGGTTCTGGTTGATAAAAATGATCAGGCGTTTGATAATCCTGCTAAACCGATTGGACCGTTTATGGAAGAGGAGGAGGCCCGTCAACACCAGGACGAAGATGGATGGGATGTGGTGGAAGATTCAGGACGGGGTTATCGCCGGGTGGTTCCCTCTCCGGCACCGGTTGAAATAATTGAGGAAGAATCGATTAAAACCCTGGTCGAAAAGGGAGATACCGTGATTGGAGTAGGGGGCGGAGGTATCCCTGTTTATCGTCGAGAGGATGGGATTATTGCCGGTATCGCTGCTGTCATTGATAAAGATGCTGCTTCTTCAGTGCTGGCTAAAAATATTGGGGCTGAGCTGTTTCTTGTTTCTACAGCTGTGGAACAGGTCTGTATCAACTTTGGTCAACCGGATGAACAGCCACTTGATGAGATGACGGTGGCTGAGGCCAAACAGTACATTGAGGAGGGCCATTTTGCGCCCGGCAGCATGAAACCAAAGGTTGAAGCTGTGATTGATTTTCTGGAAGCTGGTGGTAAAGAAGCGATTATTACTACTCCCTATAATATTGAAAAAGCTCTGGAAGGAAAAGCAGGCACCCGGGTGGTTAATTAACAATGGCTAATCATCTGACTTCGTTTGTCTGTTTTAACTGTCGAACCGAGCATCCTGCTGATTATGATGGTTATCTGTGCCGCGAGTGTGGAGGTAATCTGAATGCAGTTTATGATTACCAGGCGGTGGCGGAGAGTTTTACTGTCGATCGATTGAAACAGGATGATGAGCAGACAGTCTGGCGGTACAGTGAGCTGTTCCCCTTTGCTGATCGGCGCAATGTACCCGGTTTGCATATGGGAATTACGCCACTTTATCGGAACAGAATAATTGAGCAACAGATCGATACCGAGTTAATCTACCTGAAGGATGATACCCGGTTACCTTCTGCCTCTTTTAAAGATCGGGCCAGCAGTGTAGTAATGGCGGTGGCTATTGAGAAGGGAGTTGAACGGGTGGCCTGTGCTTCCACAGGAAATGCCGGTTGCTCATGGGCCTGCATGGGAGCGACCTGTGGTATGCCTGTGACAATCTTTGTGCCCGCTTCAGCACCAGAAGCTAAGATAGCTCAGTTGGAGGTTTATGGTGCTGATGTGCGGAGGGTTGACGGTAGTTATGATGATGCCTTTGCTCTCTGTGTGGAAGAGTGCGAAAAACATGGTTATTTCAACCGTAATACAGGATTTAATCCCTATACTCGTGAAGGGAAAAAATCTGTTTCATTTGAGATCTGGGAACAGTTTGGCTATCGTGCTCCTGCTTCGGTCTTTGTTCCGGTTGGTGATGGTAATATTATCAGTGGTGTCTGGAAAGGTTTTTATGATCTGCAGCAGCTGGGTCTGATTGATGAGATGCCAGCGATTTTTGCGGTTCAGAGTACTAATTCTGATGCAATTGCAAAGACAATCAGTACTATTGAGCAGGGCAGTCAGAGTCTGGATGATTTTACAGTGGCGACTGTTTCAGCCACAACGCGTGCCGATTCGATAGCGGTCGATACCCCAAGTGATGGGGTGTCGGCGGTCAGGGCGGTTATGGAGACCGGCGGTAAGGCCGTTACAGTCAGTGACCAGGAGATTCTGGCGGAGATTTGGGAGCTTGCATCCAGCACAGGAATTTTTGCTGAACCGGCCGGCGTCACGGCCGTTGCCGGGTTGAAAAAATTCGCTCTGGCTGGCGGAGTAGTGCCAGCTCCCGCTGTTGCACTTGTTACAGGAAATGGATTAAAAGACGTTAAGGCGGTGTTAGAGGCATGAGTAAAAAGGATTTTGTGATTTTAACTGATTATGACAGGAAGACGCTGGAAGAGATTATTCAACGCGCTCGAGAGCTTAAAGGAGGAGCTCAGCCGCAACGTGGTAAAGATAAGGCGCTGGCCATGATTTTTACCAAACCATCGACCAGAACCAACGTTTCCTTTCGTATGGCAATGCATAGGTTGGGTGGTACTTCGATGTATCTCGGGAATGAAACTCTTCAACTTTCCCGGGGCGAGACTATTGAGGATACGGGCCGCACGCTGGCCCGGTATGTGGATATAGTTATGATTCGGACCTTTGATCATGTTGATGTTGAAAACCTGGCAGCCGGTTCGACAGTCCCTGTTATTAACGGGTTGACCGATCTGTGTCATCCCTGTCAGGCCATGGGTGATGTTCTGACCCTGGTAGAATCAATTGATTGTGAGCTGTCGGAGGCGAAATTGACCTATATTGGTGATGGTAATAACGTCTGTCATTCATTGATCAATGCTGCTGGTATTTTTGGATTTAAACTGACCGTTTGTGCGCCACCGCAGTTTGCGCCGTCCCCTGCTATTGTCAGACCAATGCAGGAAAAAAATCCCAGTATTGAGGTGGTTTCTGACCCTCAGTCCGCCGTAGTTGGAGCGGATGCCATTTATACTGATGTCTGGGTAAGTATGGGCGATGAAGAGGAGGCTGAGCAAAGATATCAAACTTTTGGTGATTACCAGGTTAACTCTCAGCTCCTGCAACAGGCCAAGGACTCCTGTATAGTACTGCACTGTCTGCCGGCTAATCGAGGAGAAGAGTTGACTGATGAGGTAATGGATGGTCCTCGATCACGGATTTTTGATCAGGCAGAAAATCGAATGCACAGTCAGCAGGCTATTCTGGAATATCTTCTGGGAACCGTTTGAACTCCAGGTAGAATAGGGGAGTTTTTCACGGCTTTTCTGTTGACAGATAAATTCTACCTGATTGGTATGGTTGTTGAACTCTCGAAAATCAATTCTATCCAGTAGATTTTCTGATTATCTGATTGTTTTCGTCAACCCAGACGAGTGTTGGCCGGTGAGCTTCAGCAGTAGCCTTATCCATCTGGCTGTAGGCGAGGATTATTACAAGGTCGCCGACTTCAGCCTTACGGGCGGCAGCACCGTTGAGACAGATGGTTCCCTGGTTAGTTTTTTCTTCGATTAGATAGGTTTCAAATCTTTCGCCATTATTGAGATTGACCAGCTGGACCTTTTCGTAGGGGATTAAACCGGCTGCTTCGATCAATTGAGAGTCAACGGTTATACTGCCCTGATAATTAAGATTGGCCTCGGTCACTGTGGCCCTGTGGATTTTAGATTTTAACATCGTAATAAGCTGCATTTTTTACACCCTCATAAGATTAAATTAGCTCTACAATAGTCTGGTTTAAGTTGAAAACCGCTTAATAGTATAGCATCTTTAATCTATTTTATAAACGTCAACGCTGGGATCTACCGATTGTTTTAAGGGCTAATTTATCTACTAAATAGTTTAACCTAAAACCCTGTCAGCCAAATGATTGAGAGGATTTGATCAGAGATTATCCTCCGATAATTTTACTATAGTCCGGTTAGGCAGTTGAAAAATTGGAGAAATGTCAACACATGGTAAATCGTTTCCACCCCGGTGAGATCTATAGTAATCATCCAGTATCCAGGGAAACCACAGCATCAGCTCTTTTGGATGGTTTCCCAGGTTCTGTATTGTCTCCCAAGG
>PWOD01000015.1 GCA_003557545.1 bacterium
ACCAGACCTCCGGTCCGCTCGCCACCACTCACCTGAATATCCGCCAGAGTCAGATCCTTTACCTCCCCCTCCAGCGAACCAAACAGCCCCACATATTCACTCCCGCTGCGGCTGATATGCAGATCCCGAATCTCATGACCGTCACCGTCAAAATTACCCCTGATCGGGGCCTGATTATCATAGGGGAATCCCTGGCCGCCCGCTCCCAACGGCTCCCAGCCGGCTCCACCATTGGCCACTTCCGAGGCATAGGTGTCATATCCCCGACTGCTTCCATCAAGGGTATTTTTAAGAATAAAATAATAGTTTTCCTCTGGAACCTCACGGATACTGTTCAGATGACCCCAAGCTTTAATTTCAAAAGGCTCTGTTTCACTTCCCACCCCTCCGGCAAAACCACTCTCGGCATAGATTGCCTCAACTGTCTTATCAGCTTCCAGCAATATAGTCTGACGGGGAGCGGTGTCCGACAGATCCCCTTCCCAACCCTCGAATAACCAGTATTTATCACTGACAGTGTCGGCATAGTTTAATGCCTCCAAAACCACCTCCTGTCCCGAGACTCCACGAATCTCATGGGGGAAATCGGTCACCGTATCCCCCTCAATAATTATCATTCCTTCACCATCAACCTCCACCGTTAACCGCAGTGAACTGGTCTGCAGCCAGTACGGTGGTCCATCCACGGCGGGGAACGGATAGCCCTGGTTGGCCACCGTCGAACTTTCCTCAATCTCCCACCCGGCTGTTTCAAAGGTTGACAGGGTTTTTAACTCAGTAGTTGTTTTTCCCTCGCCCGCCCCGCTTTGCTGCTTTCCACTGG
Organism: bacterium; assembly: GCA_003557545.1. Lineage (GTDB taxonomy): Bacteria > T1Sed10-126 > T1Sed10-126 > T1Sed10-126 > T1Sed10-126 > PWOD01. Next base: position 824 of record PWOD01000015.1, read on the forward strand.
TCTGCATGTTCCAGAAACTATTGCTGACATCACCCGAAATATCCTCCCCAATCAACCCGCCCACCGATGTAGTCCCCGAAACTGCTCCGATCGAATAACAATCAGTAACTGCTCCACCCAGGTTGTAGCCCACCAGACCTCCCACCCGGCTGTTCCCCTCAACTGAAGCGGCGGAATAGGAGTTTCTTATTTCGGCTCCAGTAGCATTATGACCTGCCAGCCCACCAACACGTTCCTCGCCAACAACCTCGCCCCGTGCATAAGAATTCTTAATCTGGCCAAAATTCCCCGCATTATATCCACTTATCCCACCCACATAGCGCAATCCGGTAACTTCAATCTCCTGTAATCCAAGATTTTTTACTTCACCATTGAGATGACCAATTAAACCGACATATTCTTCATCGGGGCGATCAATAAACAGATCACCAAGATGATTGCCAGCCCCATCAAAAATCCCATCAAACGAGCTACTCTCATCACCTATCGGTTCCCAGCCCGCCCCATTATTGGCCTGAGAACCGGCTATAGAGCTATAGCCAGAACTGGATTGATCAAGGTTGTTTTCTAAACGATAACTGGCTTGAAGATCATCACGGATGGCGTTAAGTTCTGTCCAATCGGTTATCAGGTAGGGTTCAGAGACCGTTCCAGAACCTGCTCCCGGAAATCCATAGGAAACCGCCGGTAAACAGAACAAGATCAGCAGCAGAAAGACTGTCAAACTGCCCCGGCTTTGTTTCATAGAGTTACTAACTCCCTGGAAACAGCTGGAATAATCCTGAGTGCACAATCTAACTATAATATATTCGCTTTTGAATTTCAACTATTTTATAACAAAAAACAGACGGAAATATTGTTAAATCTATTTTTCAATCATTTTTTTATCAAACCTGCCCCACGAACGACCTAAAACTATCTATAGAAGTTCGTGGCGGCCTTCCTCGTCAAGTTGGTTAACCAATTGTTTGACCATCTCTGACTGCTCCCGATGACAGATCAAAATAGCATCCGAACTACTGACAACTACCAGATCCTCAACCCCCACACAACCGATAAAAGAATCGCCTCTGTTTATTAAAATGTTATTACTACTATCCAGCGCCTTCACATCACCCATGCAGAGGTTTTCTCCCTCTGTTTCGCCACTCAAGTGCTGCCCGACCGAGTCCCAGGTCCCGAGATCCTGCCAGTTAAACTCCACCGGCAGAGTCCAGACCCGGTTAGATTTTTCCAGAATCCCGTAATCAACTGAAATCCTCGGTAGTTTAGAATAAAAATCAGTCGCTGCCTGCTCCCAGTTTCCCCGTTTCTCCCAGCTTGCTTCTATTTTATTTAGTCCCTCATGGAGCTCAGGCATAAACAGTTTAATCTCCTTCAAAATCCTCCCGGCGGTCCAGAAAAACATCCCACTGTTCCAGAGATAATTTCCCGAGTCGAGAAAAGCTTGAGCCATCTTAGCTTCAGGTTTTTCAGCAAACTGCCTGACCCGAAAAAACTGTTTCCCGGCAATCTCTTCGGCATGTTTCTCGGTATAATTAATATATCCATACCCGGTAGCCGGATGATCCGGTTTGATCCCAAAGGTGACTATTCCCTCGAGATCTACCGCCGCCTCACAGGCAGAGTTAACTGCCGCACTGAAATCTTCTTCGGGTGCTATGCTGTGATCAGCCGGAAAAACCCCAATAACCGTTTCAGGACCAAACCGTTTTTCAACGATCAATCCTCCCCATCCGGCACAGGCTGCAGTATCACGCCCTTCGGGCTCGCCAATAATATTTTCCCGGGGAAGTTCAGAACAGACCTCAGCCACTACCTCCTCATGTTCCCGCGCGGTGATAACAAATATTCCCTGTTTTTGATAAACAGAACTCAAGCGCTCAATGGTTTTTTCAAGCATCGTCTTTTCATCCAGCAGTTTGACTACCTGTTTAGGATTATTTTTGCGAGATACCGGCCAAAATCTTTTGCCTGTACCTCCAGCCATTATCACTGCTGCTCTATCCATCAATATCGCCTCCAGAAAACTCATAAAGATATTCCCGCAAAATCTTTTTATGATCAAACACCAGTTCCGGCAGAGAATCAGACGGCTTCCATAAACCGGTTTCAACTGCATCGGTTCCAGCCTTCAATTCCCCTCGGCCCCGACCCACAAAACAGACCGTAACAACATGCTTACGGGGATCTCGCTGCGGATCGGAAAAGACCCGCCACTGCTCATACTGCTCAAAAATCAGCCCTGTCTCCTCCGCCACCTCCCTTTCCACAGCTGCTTCGACAGTTTCTCCATATTCTACATAACCCCCGGGTAGAGCCCAACCAACAGGTGGATTTTTCCGCCTGATCAGAACAATTCCATCCTGCTTTTCAACTACTGCATCAACGGTCAAATAAGGGTTACTTGGGTTTTGCTTGCCAGTAATCATAAGCCGCCTGCACCTCTAAATCAAATCTCTCGAACTGCCGATTAAAACGTTCAGCATAGAAGCTTTGATAGTATTCTACATAAAGTTTCCCAAATATCAGTTGTTTTTCATACAGACCCCGGCGGCGACCATAATCCACGAGCTCATCCGCTGTCAAAACCATCGGGTTTATCAGCTTCTCACCCCCCACAACTCTCTCCCGATTCTTTAGATCAGCTAAAATTGGCTGCCCCTGCCAGATTCGAAGACGAAGATCTATTTCGCTTTGTTGGGGTTTTAAATGATAAAAATCTGCTTTGTAACGGAGAGTTGAAACTCTATAAATCTGGATAAGGGCGAACAAAATAATCAAAAAAAAACGGCCAGTAGCAGATAAAATCTCTGGGAACTCATTAGCTCACCTCAACCATTCTGCCTCCAGAATATTTCTGCTCTTCATAAACAGCATAACCAATCATATTAAAGAATTCCAGTAAAAACCGGCTGGATAACCTCCCCTGATCTCCACAGACAAACTTTTTGGATGGCCATAGATTCGGCAAAAATCTCCTGTTGTTTTGAAAACTGATCATTTTTTATTTGATAACTTTGGGAGGGGTCAACTTAACTTTTTCTAAAAAATCGAAAAAAACAGTTCTACCATCTATCCGATAAGCAAACAGAGGAAATCGGGACGGCCGGATTTGAACCGGCGACCTCGCGCCCCCCAGGCGCGCGCGCTACCAAGCTACGCCACGTCCCGTACAGGCCAGGCAGGCGGACACCCGCTCGGCCTCTTAGCTACCTAATTATAATTTATCAGCAGGTTAATTTGAAGAGCTCCGTTCTATTTTCTCTTCCTGATTCTATAAATTTTCCTCAACAAAACAGTTGATCTGCTCAATTCCCGCTTCACAGATTGAAATTATTTCATCTTGCTGCTTCTTCCCGCTATAAGTTGTCGATTCATTCTCCAGCTGCTGTTTAGCACCCTCAACCGTATATTTGTCCTCTCTCAGAAATTTTTTTATCCGTCCCAACAGCTCGATATCAGACTCTCGATAACGTCTTTGACCACCGGCTGTTTTTTTAGGATTTAACTGCTCAAACTCGGTTTCCCAGTAACGCAAATTATACGGTTCAACCTCCAGCATCTGACTGACTTCCCCTACACTGTAATAAAGTTTTTCTCCTGAAAAATTCTCTTTATTCAACCCCATCATCTCTCAGTTGATTGATCATTTCAATAAAATTATCGCTCGGACTAAACTGTAAAACATCACGGCTGGGAATGCTGTGTATCTCACCGGTCTGAGGATTTTTCATCTCACGCCCGGCGTACTGTCTCAGCTCAAACTTGCCAAAATTCTCAATCTTCACCGCCTCCCCTTGACCGACCGACTGCTCAATCTGTTCAACAATAAACTGAATAATCTGATCCGACTCAGACCTTGTAAGCCCCAGCTCTACAAGCTGGTTGATTAAGCTACTCTTTGTTGCCAAAATCAAACTCCCTCCCTGCTTCCCGGGTCATCAACCGGTTTACTGCGTCCCGAGGAGTAATCTTCCCTTCCAGAACCTGGCTGACCATTCGAAATAACGGGGCTCGTAACCCCCCCCTGTCGACTCTTCCCATGACTATTTTGGTAGCGTTAATTCCTTCCACAACCTGGCCAATCTTTTCCCGGGCCCCCTCCACTGATAATCCCTGCGCCAGGTAGTTTCCACACTGATAATTACGTGAAAGCTCACTGGTCGCCGTGACTATCAAATCACCCATCCCGGAGAGGCCAAACAACGTTTGTGAATCCGCTCCTTCATAACGAGCCACCTCAATCAAATCATTCATCCCCCGGGTAATCAGAGCAGCCCGGGCATTTACTCCAAATCCCAGTCCATCGGCGACTCCGGCGGCCAGGGCAATAATGTTTTTCAAAGCACCACCCATTTCCAGACCAATCAGATCATCATTTGTATAAACTCTAAAATAATCTCTTAACAGAAATTCCTGTAAATCTTTTCGCTGCGCTTCAATTCCACCGCCAAGTGTCACAGTTGTAGGCCGTCTTCGGGCCACCTCCGTCGCATGTGAAGGACCGGTCAGGAGATAATAGTTGTCTAAACTTCCCAGCTGTTTAAGATACAGCTCACTTAACCTCAACCCACTCTCCGGATCAAATCCCTTGGTTAAAACAAGACAGCTCCGATGCTCTTCTAACTGGTCAGAGATCTTCTCCAGAACCGGCTTGAACCCATGGGAAGGCACTGCTATAACCACCAGTTCAACCTGCTCGACCATCCGCTTTAATGAGCTTTCTATCTCAATATTATCCGCCAGATAAATCCCCGGTAGATAACGCTCGTTGCGTCCGGTACGGACAATTTCATCCAGGAGATTTTGTTGAATATCCCAGAGATAGATCCGGGCTGATTCGGCCATCAAAATTGCCATCGCCGTGCCCCAGCTACCGGCTCCGATAACTCCAACTTTTTTCAAGATTATCACCCGTATACAGAATAACTAACCGATCTAACCATCGTTTATTTTACAACAACTCCAGCCACTATCAAAAAAACCTGTGCTCTTCCCCGGCAACTAATCGTTTAATATTGGACCGGTGGCTGTAAATTACCAGTAGTGCCAGCAGCAACGCAGCCAGCGTGGGCGGTTTATCAGCACCATAGATGAAAATCGAACTGATCGGCAGTGCTAAAGCCCCGCTGATCGAACCGATTGCCATGTACCTGCTGCTCAGACCAAACAGAAAAAACAGCAACGCAACCAGTAACGCCCAGGGCATCAGTATCAAAAAAGCTCCCGCCGACGTCGCCACCCCTTTCCCTCCTTTGAATCCAAGATAGAGCGGATAGATATGACCCACAATAGCCGCTCC
>PWOD01000016.1 GCA_003557545.1 bacterium
GCCATGGAAAACTATATGTCTCGAGTCCCCTGTTCGGCTTGCCGGGGTCGGCGGCTTAAGGATTCCTCTCTATCAATTGTTGTCGGTGGAAAAAATATTGCTGAATGTTGTGAAATGCATATAAATCAACTGGGAGAGTTTATTGATCGACTGGAGCTAACAGGAATGGAGGGGAAAATCGCTCGCCCTGTTCTTAAGGAGATAGGGGAACGACTTAGATTCCTTCAGGATGTTGGGTTGGAATATCTGACTTTATCCCGTGAAGCAGGGTCTCTTTCCGGTGGTGAAGCCCAGCGGATTCGTCTCGCTACGCAGATTGGCTCCCGGCTGGCCGGGGTAACATATGTGCTGGATGAACCTACTATCGGTCTGCATAGCCGTGATAATATGCGGCTGTTAAATACGCTGGAGGAACTGCGTGATCTGGATAATACTATTATTCTGGTTGAACATGATCTGCAGACAATTAACGCTGCTGATTACCTGGTTGATCTCGGACCCGAGGCCGGTGAGCGGGGTGGTGAGATTATGTTCTGTGGACCTCGGGAACAGTTGAATAGATCAACCCCCGGTTATACCGCCCGTTATCTCTGTGGCGAGCAGCAGGTACCATTACCTGATAATCGTCGTAGGGCTAAACAGTTTCTTGAAATCCAGGGGGCTTCCGGTCATAATCTTAAACAGCTTGATGTACAGTTTCCACTCGGTCTCTTTACTGCGGTAACCGGGGTATCTGGTTCCGGCAAATCAACTCTCATTTATGAAACTCTTTATCGGGCTTTAAAACGTCATTATTACACCAGCACTGATCGTCCTTTGCCTTATGACCGGTTGATTGGACTGGAGAAAATAAGTAAAGTGGTAAATGTTGATCAGTCACCCATCGGCCGTACTCCCCGGTCTAATCCCGCCACTTATACTGGACTGTTTACTCCGATCAGGGAGCTTTTTGCCAGTTTGCCTGAAGCCAAAATACGAGGTTATGACAAGGGAAGGTTCAGTTTTAATGTTAAGGGAGGACGTTGTGAAAGTTGTGGGGGTTCGGGTCAGGAACAGATCGAAATGCATTTTTTACCTGATGTTTATGTTACCTGTGAAAGCTGTCGTGGAAAACGTTATAATGAAGAGACTCTTGAGGTTCGGTATCGCGGAAAATCTATTGCCGATGTTCTGGAAATGAGTGTTTCAGAAGCGCTTGATTTTTTTCATAAAATTCCTGTTTTGAAACGCCGTTTGACAACCCTTAAGGATGTCGGGCTGGGTTATCTCAGGTTAGGACAGCCGGCCACTACCCTTTCTGGAGGTGAGGCTCAGCGGGTGAAGCTGGCCTCCGAACTTTCTCGGGTACAGACTGGCGATACTCTCTATCTGCTGGATGAACCGACTACCGGGCTCCATAAGGAAGATATTAGAAAACTTCTCAAGGTCTTACATCGTCTGGTGGATCGATCCAATACGGTGGTGGTAATCGAGCATAATCTGGATGTTATAAAAAACGCCGACTGGATTATCGATCTTGGTCCCGAAGGTGGTGACGCTGGTGGTGAGATCGTCTATTCCGGCCCGATTGAGCGGATTGGTTCGGTTGAAAACTCCCACACAGCCGGTTATTTACAGGAACTTTTGTGAATAAAAAGGCGTCTCAGGGAAATTTCTTCTAATAATTCGTTGTTATATCTGGTACACTATTATATAAGCTTGAGCTGTTGTACCTTAAAAGAGCAGTTTATGGCACAGGTTAATCGATTTTTGTTAGGATGATTTGTAAGAATTGTTTGTCAGGGAGGTTTAACTGCGGATGAATTTTAAGCTCCGACTGTCTCTCTTATTATCCACCCTGTTTTTTCTATTCTGTTTTGCTTCCCCGCTCTGGGCATTTCCCGGGTCAGGATCAGGAACCTCCGGGGACCCCTACCGAATTACTAATTCCACTGAATTACAGGCTATTTCCAGCGATCTTTCAGCTTATTATGTTCTGGAAAATAATGTTACTGCTGGGAGTTGGAGCCAGATTGGCGCTGATACATCCGAACAGTTTCAGGGAGAGTTGGATGGAGCTGGACATACTATTAGTAATCTTTCTATTAGCACCGGTAATGATTACGTCGGCATGTTTTCCGCAATCGGTCCGCAGGGTGTTATAAAAGATGTAACCTTTTCAAATGCTTCAGTTGGTTATCATGAATATGGCGGAATCCTTGCCTATAAAAGTCATGGACTGATCAGCAACGTAGTGGTTAGCGGCAGCGTTACAGCTGACGAATGGATGGCCGCTGGGTTTGTTGGTCGTAACATGCCCGATGGGCAAATTCGTGACTCGGTCAGTAATGTTACAGTCCAGGGCTTTACACGGCTGGGAGGGATGGTTGCAAAAAATTCTGGTTTGATCATAAATTCTTCTTCAACCGGAAATGTTAGTTCTGTTGGGTCTCATGCTCAGGGAAATGGACTGGGTGGACTGGTTGGTCATAATTCTGGAGATATTATTTCATCTTATGCAACCGGGAGTGTTGATGGTTTACAATCTGTGGGTGGCTTGGTGGGGCGACATGATTCTGGTGGTTCAATTGAAAATTCTTACGCCATGGGTAATGTTGATGGTTTTGATAATATTGCTGATCCGATGGATGGTCGCGGAGCTGGTGGACTTGTCGGCTGGAACTGGGGGGGGCTAATCAGAAACTCCTATTCAACCGGTGGTGTTGTGGGCGATGAGATCGGTGGGCTGGTGGGGGAAAATGATGGTACGGTGGAAAATAGTTTCTGGGATATGGACAGCTCCGGTGTTAGTTCCAGTCATGGTGGTGTGGGTAGAACGGCGGATCAGATGCGCAGTTATCATACCTTTGCTTCGGCTGGCTGGGATATCGACATCGCCACTTTTGATCAGCACCAGGGTTATCCCTTTCATCCTGATTCTGACACTCCGGCCTGGTTGATCTCTGACCATGGGCTTCTTGTTGATATGCATATTACCATTGAAGGTGAAGGCGAAGTTCTGATAAACGGAGCTTCCCGGGAGGGGACGATAACTGTTATCGATGGAGACACCCTGGAAATTCAGGCTGTGCCTGAACAGTACTGGTATCTTGATCAGTGGGATGAGGATTTAGCTGGAAGTGATACCACCGTTCAGTTTATCGTTGATGGGGAAAACTCGATTACTGCCATATTTGAGCGTGACTCCCATGACCTTGTGATCGATTTTGTTGGAGAGGGCGATGTGTATGTGGACGGGGCTCTTTATCTTGATACCATGACTATTACTGCTGGTGAAGAGGTAACTTTGCTGGCTGAGCCGGAAGACTACTGGTATTTTGAGGAGTGGACCGGCGATCACCAGAGTGCTGACACAGAAACTCAGCTGTTAATCGATGAGGATAAGCATGTTATTGTTCATTTTGCTGAGGTCACCTATACCCTTAATATAGATTTTGGTGGCGCCGGTGGCGGTGAGGTGCTGGTTGATGGTAACTCCTATACACAGCCCCTTGAAATTGTTGCCTTTGAAGAGCTGGAGCTGCAGGCTGTACCGGATCAGTTTTCCAATTTTGATGAGTGGAGTGGTGCACTTACCGGTTCTGATACAACAATCGACCTGCTGATGGATGGAGATAAAAACATTACTGCTTATTTTGAACCGGCTGTGCTTGAGCTTACTGTTGATATTGTTGGCGAGGGAACGGTTGAGGTTGATGGTATACCCTACACCGACCCTCTTCCTGTCACCGCCGGAGAAACTGTTCTACTCACGGCAGATCCTGATCAATACTGGTTTTTTGATAGTTGGGAAGATGGGATGACTGGAACTGACAGTTCTCAAGAGCTGTTTATTGATGATTCTAAAACGGTTGTAGCAAATTTCCTTCAAGAGACCTTTGAACTTAATATTGATCGCTATGGGATCGGTGTGATTCTTGTCAACGGGGATACCTACCAAACTGTTATGGATCCACCCGCCGGTGAAACTGTGACTATCGAAGCTGTCGATGTCGGGTTATCCATCTTTACCGGCTGGGATGGTGACATCACCGGAACTGAATCAACCGTCGAACTGTTTATGGATAGTGATAAACAGATTGAAGCATATTTTGAAGAGATGACCGCTTATGAGTTGACGATCAATATCATCGGTGACGGCACGGTGCTGGTCGATGGGGATACCTATACTGATACGCTGGAGATAATTGAAGGAACTACCGTTACTCTTGAGGCGCTCCCACAAGAACTCTGGTATCTGGAAGAATGGGCCGGAGCTCTTTCCGGGACTGATCCAGTTGAAAATCTTACAATGAACGATCACCGGGTTGTTACCGCTGTTTTTGAACAGTATGATACGCAGCTGTTAACCATCGATATAGAAGGGGATGGAAAGGTCCTGGTCGATGGTGAGACCTATATCTCTCCCATGGAAGTAATTTCCGGGGAAACCTTTGAGATAACTGCCCTCCCGGCTGCTTTTTGGTATCTTGAACGCTGGGATGGGGATCTGTCGGGGACTAACCTGACCGAAAATTTATTAATCGATTCTGACAAATCCATTGAGGCCTGGTTTGATCGTGATGATTTCCTTCTTGAAATTGAAATAATGGGTCAAGGTGCGGTACTGGTGGATGGTGACACCTATGTTGATTCGCTTGACATCCCGGCCGGGGAGACAGTCTTTCTTAGCGCTCAGCCCGGGCCCTATCGATATCTTGGCAACTGGTTCATGGATCTCAGTGGGAATGATCCCGACACCTACCTTTTTATGGATTCTGATAAAACTGTCATTGCTATCTTTGAACGTCATGATACGAGTATTTTGACGGTTGAAATTGAGGGTGAGGGGTCGGTTGAGATTGACGGCTCCACCTATGTTGAACCCTATACCGTTATTACCGGTGATACCGTTCATCTGCAGGCTGTTCCCGGTCAATACTGGGAGTTTTCTGAATGGAGCGGTGCAGTTTCTGATACTGCACCCGGTCGCTCGGTTGTGATTGATCAGGATACAACAGTTGTCGCCAGTTTTGTTCATCGGGATACTTTTTATCTCACCCTGGATATCTTTGGTGAGGGGGATGTGTTTGTCGATGGGCAACTTTATACAACACCGGTTGTTGTGGTTGATCAGGAGTTTGTGCAGCTTCAGGCTGTCGCTGATACCGGATGGTATTTTTCTTCCTGGGTTGGAGATGTTAATGATACCCGTCCTGTGGGCTGGTTACAGATAGATTCTAATAAATATATTCAGGCTAATTTTGATGAGCTTGACGTTTATTCACTTACCATCTCTACCGAGGGTAGAGGCTCAGTTTTGGTTGATGGGGAAACCTATACTGAACCGCTTGAATTCTATGATGGTGATCAGTTTCATCTTGAAGCCGTACCTGCAGAATTCTGGTATTTTACCGGCTGGAGTGGTGATTTAACTACCACTGATACTCAGTTGCAGTTGTCGGCTGATGCGGATTGGAATTTAACTGCTGAGTTTGACAGTCATGATACACATCTGGTCACAGTTGATATCGTTGGGGATGGAACGGTCGAGGTTAATGGTCAGCTATATACAGAACCGGTAACAGTCATCAGATATGACACTATAGTTTTCAGGGCTGAACCGGGCAATTTTTATCATTTAGAGCGCTGGTCTGGAGATATTACCGCAACTGATACGGAGATCAGTCTTCAGGTTGATACTGATCTCCATCTTATTGCACTATTTGAAGAGAAAACCTATCAGCTGGATCTTCAGATTGAGGGAGAAGGTACTGTTTTAGTTGAAGGGGAAACATATACCGAACCACGGGGAATCCGTCAGGGCAGGGTTATATTTTTAGAGGCTTTCCCGGATTATTTTTATAAATTTGATGGATGGAGTGGAGATCTTAATTCGGCTGATACCCGGGTCGGGCTCTTCATGAACTCAGATAAACAGATAACCGTCAGATTTGAAGAGCTGCCGCGTCATCTGCTCAATCTCGATGTTGAAGGTGAGGGGACCGTTCTGGTCGATGGTGATACCTATCTCGGCCCAAGGGCAGTGCCTGGAGGAAAACCGATTGTCCTGGAAGCAATTCCTCAGCATCTGTGGGAGTTTTCCAGCTGGTCAGGCGATTTTGTTAGTCCCACTGCTCGGAC
>PWOD01000211.1 GCA_003557545.1 bacterium
CGCAATAACTCCGGTGCCGAGATCAGCAGCGGTCATTATCTCTACCGCGTTCGTGAGCTTGACTCCGGCGCCCTGGAAACCGGACGAATCTCCATCGCCCGCTAACCACCAGGCTGTCTTTTAACCGCTGTTTAATTTTTCACCGGTTTATAGCGGTGCAAAATTTCATTAGAAGAGTTATGCGGCTTCAAAAAATAAGAGATTTCTGTTATCATATATCTCTTCAAAGTTGAATCCAGTTTGAATTCCAATCTCTATTTTACAAGGAGGAAATTCCATGAAAATCTCCGAGGAACAGCGTCGTCTACTGTTATTTACTTCAGTTTTAATGTTAACTTTTGGCTTTTTACTCGGAACTCTTAACTATGACCACAATCTTTTCAGCTGGGCTGCTTCGGAAACTGACCAACTAACAGGTCTGCAGCAGTCCGCTCCAGAACGACCCGCGGAAGCGATTCATGTGGCACAACAGTTGGAAACAGCAATTAATTATGCTGCTGAGACAGCCCGGCCCGCTGTAGTTTCTATCATCTCGCGCTCTCGCGTCGAACAGGGGCGATTTCCCTTTGAAGGTTTTCCAGGCTTCGACGACCCCTTCTTTCGACGTTTCTTTGGGCAACCGTTTGAAAGAGAACGGAGAGAACGAAATGTCGAGAACCTGGGCAGCGGTGTAATAATTGATTCGGATGGTTATATCCTGACCAACCGCCACGTTATCGAACGGGCCGACGAAATCGAAGTAGAGCTTATGGAAGGTAAAGATGTTGCTGCCGAACTGGTGGCATCCGACCCCCACTCTGACCTTGCAGTAATTAAGGTTGAACTGAACAATCTACCGGTGGCCAGCTTCGCCAACTCAGATGATGTGAAAGTCGGCCAGTGGGCAATTGCAATCGGAGCCCCCTTTCGCTATAGAGATACTGTAAATGTTGGCCATGTGAGCGCCCTTCACCGGCGAATAGGGATCGGACGATATGAGGATCTGATCCAGACCGATGCCGCCATTAATCCAGGCAACTCCGGTGGGCCACTGGTCAATATCGAGGGTGAAGTGATCGGTATAAATACTGCCATTGCCACAGCGGGGGAACGGGGCAATCAGGGAATTGGATTTGCCATTTCATCCAACATGGCACGCCGAACAGCGGAAGATTTGATTGAACATGGAAGACCCCGCAGACCCTGGTTGGGAGTCACAATCCAGAGCCTTACTCCAGAACTGGCCGACTATTTCGAACGAAAAGAAGGTGCCCTAATTGCTGAGGTGGCTGATGGAAGTCCGGCCCAAAAAGCCGGCCTTGAACATGGTGATCTAATCATTAAACTGGAAGAAACCCCGATTAGCTCAACTGACGAACTACAGCGCCGGGTGCTGAGCTACACAATAGACCAGGAGATAACAGTCACGGTGAAACGGGACGGAGACAGACGGCAGTTCATTGTAAAGCTGGGAGAAGTCCCCATTGATGGCGCCGACAGCTTAATCACTGAGACTGACCAACCGGCAGAGTTAGGGCTGGAACTTGAGGAAATACCGGCCGAACAGGCCGCTTCAGAATACAATATAGACCCACCAAGAACGGTCCTTAAAATCACCTCGGTGGAGCATCCATCGGCCGCTTCAGATCGAGGTTTTGTTGAGGGTGACCTGATTGTTGAGGTCGATCGGCAGCCGGTTTCCAGCCTTCAACAGTTTAATCGTCACATAAAAGAGCAGCAGGAAGCAGGACGTTCCAATCTTCTACTGCTGGTCAGACATCGCGGTGGATATTACTGGAGAGTTCTTCCAATTAATTAGAATTAACTAGTTTCAGCGGGAAAAGCCAACAGCTCAATCAACTCTTCGGCTATTTCAACTGTATTGTTGCTGGTCAGCTGGCCGTGACCGTACAGACAGCCAATAAAATCTGTCCCGGCAAATTCTGCTGCCTGCTGATCCGAACGACGATCACCAACCATTACAACCTCCTGCGGTTTAAGTTTTAACCGGGTAATCATTCTAACTATCAGTTGGCCTTTGCTTTCCCCCGGCCAATCACCCGCACAGATAAGTTTGGTAAAATAGTCTGCCAGCTCCTGGGCTTCAACCACCCTGTCTAAATAGGCCCGGTCAGCATTGGTAACCACGGCCAGTTGATAGTTATTTTTCAAACTGGATAGAACCCTTTTAATCCCCGGGGCCAGAGTCCCGCCGCCAGACTCGATCTTACCTAACAGAACATCGACCACAAACTCTCCGAGTTGCATGGTTTCCGAACCATTAAGCAGTGGAAAAAGATTTTGATAAATCTCTTCAACAGGATTACCAATTTCCGCTGTAATAGCTTCGCGGGAGGGCATTTCTACATCAGCTGAATGTTCACTGTTATACCGCTCTATGCCCTGTTGATAAGCTTCAAACAACATCTCTCCGGAAAAAAACAGGGTGCCGTCAAGATCAAAAAAAACTGCCTTATAAATTTTGATCACGAATCATTTGACGAATTTTTTTGCCCGGTTTAAAGGTTGGAATAAATCGTTGTTTAACCTCGACCGATTCTCCGGTCCGGGGAGTTTTTACAGTTCGGGACTGACGTTTTCTCAAACCAAAACTACCAAACCCCCGCAGCTCCAGCCGGCCATCCTGAGCCAGAAGAATACCGATCGATGAAAAAAAGGTTTTAACTATGGTGCGGGCTTCATACTCCGATATACCCCGGTCAGCCGCCAGCTTCGCAACCAGTTCTGAACGTATCAAACTGTTTACCCCCGGCCCCGATCAACGGCTGACGTGGCCAACCAATCAGCTCGTTCATTCAGGGTAACTCCATCATGACCGGGCACCCACTCAAGAGATAGAGAGTCAAATTTTTCCAGTCTTTTATCGATTGTTTTAATTAATTCCTGGTTGGCCACCGGCTTACCACTGGAGTTAACCCAATTATTGCTCCGCCAGTTGTTTATCCAGTCAGTCAATGCCCGCTGAACATATTGACTATCAGTTTTTAATACTATTCTTTTTGAATAATCCCTGAGATGTTGCAGTGCGGTAAGAACAGCTTGAAGCTCTGCAATGCTGTTGGTTGCATGACCTATATACTGACTGATCTCTTTATAATTTATCCCATCCCAGAAAACAACCCCGATGCCACTGGGACCGCTTCCACTGTTGGCCGGGGACGAGCATGCACCATCAGTATAAACAACTATATCATATTGTTCCGGTGGACTGAGATCCTCTAATTCCGCCGGTCTCTGTCGAACCACCTGAGGCTGACCACAGCGGGCCGGATCATAACAAGAACTGGACGGCATAGCCGGAGCGGCCTTAGGTTTGTTACCACCAGCTCCACAAACCGTTAAATTATCAGGGCGAACCGAATATTTTCTGGCATCATCGGACTTATTGTATTTCATCTCAACCAGTCCATCCTCACCTACAACCAACTCTCCAGTATCATCTACCGGCGCCCAGACCTTATTGGAACGACCTGATTTTTTCGACTTGAAATAAAACCGTTTCCACTCCATTCGTTACGAAAACTTAAAGAAACCGTGATAACCGCAGCAGCTTAAGTTTCCGATTCACCCTCCTTCCAGTACAATATCCGCGAACAACTTTCACAGTAAAATATACTCCTCATCTGCCTTACTTCATTGATCCTCTGAGCCGGCACACGAGCATAACAACCCCCACAAACATGCTCCATTATAGGAACCAGAACGGGGAACTTTCGAAGTTTGATTTTTTCATACCGGGAGAGGAGCTGTTCATCAACCTCCCTCATCTCATCCTTCAGCTTTTCTCGCTTCTCCAGCTGTTTTTCCAGCTCGGCCTGGGTCTTTTTAAGTTGTGCTTTTCGTTCGGCCACAAACTCGTCGACCTCCCCCTGCGCCTCCTGTGTGGCCGCCATCAAGCTGGCTATTTCCTGTTCAACCTCACCGATTTCTTCGTCCAGCACCAGATACTGCATATCATTATCCTCCACCTGCTGCTTAAGACTTTCAATGCTGGCGTTTATTTTGTCAAACTCCTCCTGTTTACTAACCTTAAATCTATCCCCCTGTTTTTTCTCTATCTTTGTTTCTAAAGCCTTCACATCCAGCTCCTTTTTATCTCGCCGCTTGATCAGATCAAACCGCTGGTCGACCAGTTCTTTATGCTGCTGTTCCATCCGCTCGACCGAACTTTCCTCTTTCTCAATCTGGGCCGGAATTTTTTCTATCAACTTTTCCAACCGGTTGATCTCTTTATCAACCTGCTGTAACTTTTCAATCACCTTAAGCTGTTTTCTAACACTCACTATTTTGCCTCCTTCTTGCCAGATATATGTGGATGCACCAGGTATTTATAGGGATTTTGGCGGCGATAATAATCAACCTCTCCGGGAAATTCGATCTGCTTCTCCAGCAGCCTCCGGATAAATTCCAAAAAGACAAGTTCCATCTCATAATGATCGAGAATAATCAGGCTGAGACCGGCCTGTCGTGCCTCCTCAACCTGATGATGTTTAAGATCACCGGTGATATAAAGTTCGGCTCGGCTCACAGCTTCACTGCCGATCAAATCCCCGCCACTGCCTGTGCAGATGGCCACCTGTCTGACAACTTTATCGGTTTCCCCGACAACTGTCAGGCAATCCGGCTCAATCTGCTGTTCAACCAGCTTAACAATCTCCCCCAGGGATAACGCTGATTTATAATATCCCCGCCGTCCCATACCGGCTCGGTCATTGTCGTCATCCGGGATCAACGGTACTGTTTCCTGCAGCTCTAAGTATTCACAAAATATATCGTTCAACCCACCCGGGCAACTATCCGCATTGGTATGAAGAGAAACAACTCCCAGAGATGATTTAATTGCCTTTAGCACCGCTTTTTGAAAAGGATCCCTGTCGGTTAGTCTATCAATTTTATTAAAAAATAGAGGGTGGTGAGTGATCAGCAGGTCACAATCTTCTGCTACTGCCAGATCAATAGCCTCCGGGGAGGGATCGACCGCCACCATGATCTTTTCAATCTCCTGTGAAGTGAACCCCACCATCCAGCCAACATTATCCCAGTCTTCAGCATACCCTTCTGGAACAGCCTCCAAAAGTTTACCGACCAGCTCTTCAGCTTGCACCATCTAACAGCCCTCCTTGCCTGCGAAGAGTTTACCAGCTGATTCTTAAAAATTGCCGAATCAACTACCATAACAGTTTTTTAAACAAGTTTATAATAATATCACAAAGCTAAAAATAAGCATAGCTTGCTCTAAGAAAAAGCTGGTGGATTCTCTGCCATTCAGTCACCCGATTAATTAAAAATTAACAACCCGAAAGAATTTTAAAAGAAAATAATCTCACAAAACTTGATTACACAATGGTACTGACCGGTTAGAAAAACCACAACAATTCACTGGTTAGGGATTGGTCCGACAGTTTTAAAAACCAATTGGACGACTAAATTAAGCAGGCTGAAAAAGCTCTGGCAGATGATGGGTTATCTTACCTGCGGATATTATCAAAATAAATAGGCCCAGAAAGATTTAAACCTATGCCTGAACCCCTGAGGGAATACTCCCTCAAACTCCCTGGCAGGTCGCCACAAAATTCTCCCTGTTCTAAAACTTCCACCTATATCCTGTAATTGGATTAAATGGGCCCAGCAGGATTTGAACCTGCGACCTGCCGATTATGAGTCGGACGCTCTAACCAGGCTGAGCTATGGGCCCGTTTGGTTGGAAAAGCCCTTGTTCTTGTCATAAACAAGGAAATAGTATTTCATTTTTTAAACTTAAAAAAAGCACAATAGTTAATAAATAGTTAACAAGCAGCTGCCGTTAACTAAACAGCTATGATCTCAGACATCATTTTATCATATTTTATTGCTGCTTCCTTCTTATCATTTTTCATAAGATGGCTGTATCTTTCCAGAGTGAACGCTGATGAACTATGCCCTACTTGTTTCGACAATATTGTAACCCCTATTTCAGCTTTGTTCAACGACATTGTAACATGCAAATGTCTCAAATCATGGATCCCTAATTTGGGTAATTCAGCATTTTTGTTAAATATAGGAGATAGGTGACGACGCCTAATATTGCTTGGATTGGGCGGGGTGCCGATCTTGGTA
>PWOD01000097.1 GCA_003557545.1 bacterium
CAACAACCCTTGGAATTATTGATATTGATCCTCTTGACGGTAATGCCATCTTTGAAATGGATCCTGAGTTAATATTTGAAATAGTTGATCGGCTTTTTGGCGGGGGTGAGGGGATAATACCGTTTGATGTTAATCGAGAATTGACTGATATTGAGCATAGTGTAATAGAACGGATATTCATGAGTATTTTAAATAATCTCCATGAGTCCTGGGAGGATGTAATTGATCTTCATGCCCGTCTGGAACAGATTGAAGCAAATCCCCAGTTCGTCCAGATAATACCGCCCAACGATATGGTTGTGTTGATTACCTTTAATACCAAAATCGGCGATGTGGAAGGCAAAACTCATTTTTGCATTCCCTATGTTATCCTCGGCCCGGTTATGAACAAGCTTTCCGCCACCTTCTGGTATGGTTCCAGCACTCATGAGTTGAGTGATGATCAGATGCGTATGTTAAGAAAAAAAATTGATTATGTCAGGGTTCCGGTTACGGTTGAAATAGGCCGAACAAAACTCCATATAGAGGAGTTTTTAAACCTTGAAGTGGGTGATGTGATTAAATTGGACACCGGAATGGACTCTCCTTTTACCCTGAAGGTTAACGGCAAACCAAAATATAATTGCCGCCCGGGTTATCGTGGGAAAACCCTTTCTGTACAGATACTTGAACCCCGCGAAGAAGAGGAATTCATTGCAAACTTAATGGAGGATATAAAGGATCGAATCTCCGGGGACTATTTAGATTATAAAAGTGAGGCGATGACCAGTGGCCAACGAAGATGAAATGATTTCTGAAGGTGAACTTGATGCCTTACTCGGGGAAGACCCCCGGGAACAGGAGATTAAAGCAGGCGGCATCGAGCTGATTAAAATGGTTTATAACAGACTTTTACCAGCTTTTTTAGAGGGTTTAAAAGCGGCGGTTGAAAGACCGATTGATGGTGATCTTGTTAGCTGCACAGTTGTTAAAATTCAGCAGTTGGAACAGCAGGTTAAAGATCAACAGTGGATACTTTTGGGCTCTGAGGAGCGTCGTGAAAAGCTTGTTTCAGCCCGCTTTTTAATTCCCGAGCAATCTGCCGTCGGGCTAGCCCGGGTGATGCTTGGTGAGGAACCAGGCGATCCAGAAATGGAATTTAATGAGGTCTATAGTTCGGCTTTAAGTGAGATTTTTGAACAGATATCCCCCCGGTACGGGAAAAAATTTCAGGAGTTTACCGGTTTTAACTATCAGCTCAAGGCGACTGAACTCTATCGGTTGAACTCCGACGAGCTGCTTAAAACTGTCGGTGAGGAGCCGGTTATCAGAATTGAGTATAATATTGTTATTGGAGATACCGATCAGGAGATTACTATTTATGAGTTACAGCCTGCCTCGATGGCGGATAATTTAACCGAACAGTTGAGTTCCGGTAAAACTGAGGCGAATGAGGTGACTGAAGCGGTGAAAGATGATAAAAAAACCGGCTCTGCAGAAGCAGCCGGAGATAGTGGGCAGAAAGATGTTAAATCAGTAGACTTTCCTCAGTTTGAAGCGACTGAGGGTGGCCAGCCGGCTGGAGATATCAATATGTTGATGGATGTTCCGATGGAGGTGTCGGTTGAACTGGGTCGAGCCCGGTTGCGGGTTAAGGAAATCCTTGATCTGGGTGCCGGATCGATTATTGAACTGGAACGGCTTGCTGGTGAACCGGTTGATCTGTTGATAAATGGCCGTCTGGTTGCGCGCGGCGAAGTGGTTGTTATTGATGAAAATTTTGGAGTCAGGGTTACCTCGGTAGTGTCAGCCATGGAGCGATTACAACAGGGATAATTTTCCCTGATTTTCAGCGAATCGGTAGAAGTTTGGTCGTTTGACGGGTTAAATTAGCAAATTATCAAAAAAATACTTGTTTTATGAGATATTGTTGCTATACTTAATTTATAACGAATGGGAATCGTTATTGATGTAACCTGTAACAAATGATTGTGAATGGAAAGGGAATAGTCAAATGACCGGCGTGCAGCGTCTATCCGCTTGTATTCTGCCCCTGTTGGTGCTAACCTTATTTTTTTATCCTGTCCTGCTTTCTGCTGAACCCACCCTCAGCTCGGAGGATTATTTAAGCCAGCCGTTCGAGAGTACTGGAACTGTGGAAACCCCGACCGGTGAAACTGTTGATCTGGCGACCGGGGGCAACGAACCAGGATTTTATTGGTTTCTTTTTAAACTGGCCGGTGGACTGGCACTTATTGTTTTTGCTATCTGGGGTCTGGGTAAGTTATTACAACGCTCAGGCTTAAGCAGTCGGGGTAACCGGTTTATGAAAGTTCATTCAAACCTACCTCTAGGGCGTGAACAGTTTTTACGTATTATTCAGGTGGGCAGCCGCTATCTCCTGATTGGCGTTACGCCAGAAGCGATCAACAAAATTATTGAAATAACCGATGAAGAGTTTATTCAGGAGCTTCAGCAGTCAGAAAATTTATCGGACGAATCCGGTCAGCCGGCAGATTTTTCTGCGACCCTTAAGCGGTTTCTGGGAACCGGGGGTCAGCAGTTTCAACAGTCTGAAAATACCCCGGAGTTTGCTGCCCTTGAACAGCGCCTTCAGGAACTTAACTCCTCACAGGAAAATTCATTATGAAATTTACAGCAACTGTTTTTCTGCTGCTGTCTGTTTTGATGATCGGGCTGCTTTTGCAGCCTGCGGTAGTACGTGCTCAGGAAGCACCGGCTTTTTCGATTCCCACCCTGCAGATAGGGCTTGAGGGAGGCGATGAAGATGGAAATTTGAGTCTTGCCATGCAACTGATCTTTTTAATAACGATTCTTTCTCTGGCTCCCGGCATTATTCTTATGGTTACCAGCTTTACCCGGATAATTATTGTATTGACCTTTGTGGGAAGGGCCCTTTCACTTCAGGGTATGCCTCCTCGCCAGGTACTGGTCAGTCTGGCGATTTTTTTAACCTTTTTTATTATGGCACCGACGGTTGTGGAGATCAACGAACGGGCTGTTCAGCCCTATCTCGGCGGTGAATTGGGACAGATTGAAGCCCTTCAGGAGGCATCAATTCCACTTCGAGCTTTTCTGCTGAGAAATACCAAGGAAACCGATCTGGCTTTTTTTCTCAGAACAGCTGATTTGCCCCGCCCTGAGACTCGGAACGATGTCCCTATCTGGGTTTTAATTCCGGCATTTATGCTGTCTGAACTGACCCGTGGATTTATTATGGGAGTGCTAATATTTATTCCTTTTGTTGTCATAGACATGGTCACTGCCAGTGTTTTAATGTCGATGGGAATGATGATGTTGCCTCCCGTTATGATTTCATTGCCTTTCAAAATAATGTTATTTGTACTGGTTGATGGCTGGTCGGTTGTGGCTGATTCAATTGTGAAAACTTATGGGCTCTGAGGTGAATTTTGAGGATGTCACCCGAAGCTGCGGTTGAGATAGGTCAGATGGCTCTCTGGAATGCCCTTATTGTTTCGTTACCACTGCTGGGTGCGGGGATGGCCGTGGGTCTTATTATCAGTGTTTTTCAAACGGCGACGCAGATCCAGGAGCAGACTATGACTTTTGCACCCAAGGTGATAGCTCTTATAGCGGTACTTTTTATTGGTGGCCACTGGTTGATTGAAAGGCTGATGAGTTTCACCCTGACCCTCTGGGAATATCTGATATATTTTTAAGGAGTGAATGAGTTTGGAGGCTGTGCAATATCTGTTTAATCATTTCGGCGAGTTTTTAGCCCTGGTTATGCGTTTATCTGGAATTTTTGTTATCGCTCCAGTTTTTAGCAGCGATGCGATCCCCCGTCAGGTGAAGGGGATCATCATCATGTTGCTCGCATTAATCAGTTTTCCAATCTTAATCTCCCGGGGTTTTCTCCCCTCACCATCCAGTTTCCCAGAACTGATTTTTATTGGGACAGGAGAGTTTTTTGTTGGATTTGTCATTGGATTTATTGGATTGATGATCATCACACTGTTCCAGGTTTCAGGACAGTTTTATAGCATTCAGATGGGGTTTGGAATCATCAATGTTTTTGACCCTCTGTCCGATGCCAGCGTGCCAATAATTTCGCAGTTGAAAACTTTATTAATGTCGGCTGTATTTATCGGTTTGCGTGGCCATCATTTTCTTTTAAGGGCAGTGGTTGAAAGTTATCGATTTGTCCCGGCGGTCGATGTGATTACGATTCAACCGGTGAAACAGGCAATGGTAACACTTTTTGACCGGATGTTTAATTATGGTTTTCTTATCGGATTGCCACTAATCGGTATTGTATTTTTGATGACGATGTCCCTCGGTTTGCTTGCCAGACTGGTTCCGCAGATGAATGTCATGGTGATGGGCTTCGGTCTGAAAGTTTTGGTAGGAGAGCTTACTTTTGTTCTTTTATTACCAATATTTATGCATATCGCGGTTGACCTTTTCAGTGATATTTTTCGCCATGTTGATCCAGTTCTGCGTGCCATGGGGGGAGGGTAGTCGGATGGAAAACCAGCTTTTTTCTATCGATTTAAAAGAGCTTGATCCTCTTCAACTTGAAAATTTTGACCTGCAGTTTTTTGCATCGGCTGAGGATGAAGGTCGGACTGAAGATCCAACTGAAAAACGTCGTGAGGAGGCTCAAGAAGAGGGCCAGTTTCCGCGCACTGAAGAGCTCCCTGGTGCTCTTATAATGGGAGCTGGTTTTTTGATAATCTGGATCTTTGGCGGCTGGATGTTGGGAGAAATCGAAGAGTTCACCAGAGAAGTTTTAAGTTTAAATATGTTTGATGACGTTAATCCGGGTAATATTATGACTATCTTTCGAACTATTACCTGGATTACTATTAGATTGACTGCCCCCGTAGCTTCTGTAGCCTTCCTGGCCGGTGCGGTGGCCCATCTTTCTCAGGTAGGTTTTTTATTTACTGTCAAACCGCTGAAACCGGATCTTTCCAATCTTAAATTTTCCATGAAAAAACTTCTTGAAAAGGTGGTTTTTTCTAAAAAAGTCGCATGGAAGATGTTGATTTCAGCTGTTAAGCTGATAGCTGTCGCCCTGGTAGCTCTGGAAGTGGTCTACTCTTCTTTTGACCGGTTGATTTTACTGGTCGATGTACCACTTCTTAACGGGGTTAGTTATGTGCTTTCTCTGGCTTTTGAAATTATCTGGAAGACTGTTCTTATTCTGTTTATTATTTCTCCGATCGATTGGGCTTTTCAGAAATATCAGCATGAACAGAGTATTATGATGACTCCCCAGCAGAAAAAAGATGAGCGTAAACAGTCCGAAGGTGATCCTGAAATCAAACGCTGGCAGCAGCAAAAAATGCGTGAAATGATGCAGCGCCGGGTTGAACAGGAGGTACCTGATGCGGATGTTGTTATTACCAACCCTACTCATTATGCAGTCGCCCTGGTGTTTGATGAGGAACTCATGGATGCCCCTCGGGTAGTTGCTAAAGGGAAGGATCTGCTGGCCCAGCGAATCAGGCAGCTGGCCCGTGAAAATGCTGTTCCCATCTATCGAATTCCTCTGCTGGCCCGGACCCTGTTTCAGTTGGAACTTAACCAGGAGATACCACCGGTGCTGTATGATGCCGTGGCCACCGTTCTGGCCTGGGTACAGCGTAATAGAAAGCAGATTAGCCGCAAAGAACGGGCGCAGATTGAACAAAAGGTCAGGGGGATAGATCTTGGCTAAAAAAGTTTCTGTAATCGATCTGATAGCCCGAACCCATTTTCTCCTGCCAGTGGGAATTATCGGCGTTATTACGATGATAGTAGTCCCGGTTCCCACCTTTGTGATGAATCTTTTGATTGTTCTGAATATTAGTTTTGGTGTGATTACCATCCTGATAGTCGCCTATATGAGGGACGCTCTGGAGTTTTCTGTTTTTCCCAGTCTATTGTTAATTCAAACCGTCTTCGGTCTGGCTTTAAACGTGACTACAACTCGAAATATTTTACTGGGAGGTGCAGCACGGGTCGAGGGGGTTATAACTGCTTTTGGCACCTTTGTTATGGGTGA
>PWOD01000115.1 GCA_003557545.1 bacterium
CTCATAAGTAGCCATCGTCCTCACTCCTTTTGGTAGATTTGATGTTTTTCTCACTCTAAAAATCTACCGGAGGACGGTGGCTTTTTCAATACCTCTTTTACACAATTATATGGACACAACTTTTCTCATGTAATATACTTTCCTTAGAATAAACAAGCGATTAATGACTGAACAATACTCTAACGGGACTATTGATATAACAAGCTTTTACCCTTAATAAAAATCAATTAAAGGAGCTTTAACAATGCATAAAAAATCCCTGCCTTCTGGTAGACTGTTGTTAATTTTTACTGTTTTTTCTCTTATCATACTGGGGACAATGGTTATCCATTCTCCAGCCAGTGCCACAGCATCATATCTCGACCGGGACGGCTTTTATTTTGGTATCAACTACCCGGGAGTATCAGCCGGATATCAATTTGACGATTTCGGAGCTGAAATGAGGGTTTTTGGTAGCTCCGACATTTTGATTTATGGTCTGCGAGGACGACACAACGTCCATCGCATGGATCCAGAAAATTCTAACATAGACCTGATTTATTATGGGATTGATATTTTTTACATTGATCATGAAGGGACAATTACCGAGGGCGACGGTTACATGGTTGGTCTTTTCGGCGGCATTCAGACCTTTTTTGCTGACGGTTTTTCACTGAACCTTGACCTGGGTCCCTATCATATTGCTCTGGATGACGACATTTCCGGGGTTGACAGCAGCGGACTTCACTTTGTGCTGAACGCGGGGGTTGGTATCCATTTCTAATCAAAAAACTCACCCGGCAAACAAGATATTAATCACAGGGCTATGCTGTTTTCTGATACTCGTGACAGGATTAATCTTCATCAACTTACTGGAGCTTCACGCCTTTAGTTTTGGCCCAATTAGTGCGGTTGAATCGGAACAGGACGACCTAGAATCGGCGGCTAACAAACACTGGGTAGAACGCTGCGGATCCTGTGAAAATCAGATAGAAGCACAAGCAGCTGGAATCCCCAGCCGGGTTATCGACTACTGGAACTCCAACCCCGGCCAATCTCCCCTCACCTACCGGGGACCGGACCAGGATGGTTTTGTAACTACCGCTTCACATCTTGCCGACGATCTCGCCGCTGGAATTAATCAAATTAGATTTGGCACGAGCATTGATGCTCCTGACACGGTTTTTACCATTACAGACGATCTAACCATCTATGGGGACGGCCACAGCCTGACTGCTGAAAAACTGGAGATAGATGGTTCGGCAGTCGAGGTCAAGATTAATCAACTGATTTTAAACAATCTTACTCTCACGACGATGGGCAGCAGCCAGGTAACCCTGGAAGATGGTCAGACTACCGATCTGGAAGTTGACTGGACCTCGTGGGTTTCACTAATAAACAACCCTGTTATTAATTCCCGATTTTATGAATCGAGTGTGGTTGAAGGGGCAGAAAATATTCAACAGGCTCTAATAAACTCTCCGGGAGTCGAACTGGACCGGTTCAATCGTAACCGTATTGACCCGGGTTCATCATACAGCCCGGTGATTACTGTGGAGCTATTTGAGCTTGAAATTGAGATCAGTCCACATGAAAATGCGGGGACTATTGAACTGAACGGCCAGCGCCTGGACCCGCTCCCGTACCTGCTGGATCTGGCCGAAGGTGAAACATTAGCAGTGGTCGCCAGCTCACTGAATGATTATCAGTTTGACAGATGGGAGCTTAACGGCAACAACCTGAGTTCTGACCCCGAATTAAGCTTTACTATGCCGGGGGCTGATACACAGCTAACCGCACATTTTGTTTTCTCACTCCCACCGATGGGACCGCCGGACGGACTGGAAGGGGATGGTCTAAGTGATATGGACGGTAATCAGTACCAAACAGTCTGGCTTAACGGACTGGAATGGATGGCGGAAAATCTCCGGACACGTTGGTACAGCGATGGGGATATGATTGCGACTGATTTTATGACCGACACCGACTGGCGCGAAGCAACCGAAGGCGGATATGCTCTCTATCCCCACGAGGAGATTGATGGACTGGATTCGCCCCGGCAAGTAGCCGAAGCTTACGGGCGACTTTATAACTGGAAAGCAGTCGACGATCCACGGGGTCTCTGTCCGGTCGGATGGAAAGTTCCGACAGAGACTGATTGGATCAATCTGGTTGACCATATGGCCGACGAACACAATGAAATAACCCAGCAGAATATCGGGAGCTACCTGCGCTCCTGCCGTCAGATTAACTCACCCCTGGGAGGACAATGTAACACTGACATACATCCACGGTGGAATCACCAGTTCGACGGTTTTCATGGAAATGATCAGTTCGGTTTTAGTGCCCTACCCGGGGGTATGCGACATCAGTATGGGGGATTTAATGATATTGGAACATGGGGACGCTGGTGGTCCTCAACAACGGAAAATACAAACCCTGAAAACGCTCATATATTCGGGCTTAGCAACTTCCACCCGGAATCGGGACCAGAAATTGATCAATACTACATCAAAACATTTGGTCTGTCAGTTCGCTGTGTCCGAGATATATATCCCGGACAGAACGAGGTCACGTTAACCATTAAAACTAGCGGGATTGGTAATATAACGCCATCAGTGGGCACCCACGTTTTTCCCCAGGGAGAAACTATTAACCTGGCCGCTGAGCAATCTGATCCTAGCTGGCTCTTCATCGAATGGGAGGGTGCCGTTGACGACAACAGTTCTGCTGAAACAACAATCACCCTCCATGAAGATAGGGTCGTCAAAGCAATATTTGCGGCCCTGTAGGCCAGTTTAGAAAATAGGCTACAGGGATAATAGCAAAATTGCATCATTACATCCGAAAGTACAACAGGAACTGATAAACATGGTTAAAAGACAACAAACAGCGACCTACATCATTTTCACAATCTTCATCCTTACTCTGTCTGGAGTCAACCCGGTTATAAACGGAGCCATAGACACAAAACTCTATGCTTTAAGTTTTGGACCAATTGAGGCAGTGGAATCAGAACAAGAAGAGTTAGAAACAACAGCTAACCGGTACTGGATAATAAAATGTCAGGACTGCACCGATCCTGATGAGGCGTTCCTGGCTGGTATCCCTCGTCGAGTTATTAATTACTGGAACTCAAATCCCGGAAAATCACCGCTCAGTTACCGGGGCCCCGATGAGATCGGAATTGTCACCAGCGCTGCCCATCTTGAAGAAGATTTGGCAAATGGTATTGACCCGATCCGATTAGCCGCCGATATAGACGCTCCGACCAGCAGCTTCACAATCTCAGAAGATATCACCATTTATGGCAAAGGCCATTCTTTGATCGCCGAAGAATTAATCATCGACGGGCCTGAATCTGTAACAATTAGAGAGCTTGAATTTAACAAACTAATTATCAACTTTATGACCGGTGTCGACCAAAGAATAGAGCTTCATAACGGTTTGCTGAACCAGTTGATTAATAATAGCAAAGTTTTCCCAATCATTGCTTTATATAACAACCCCACACAACAGGCCAAGCTCGAAGAAGATGCTTATGTAATGGGCGCTGATAATCTGGCTCAGGTTAAAATAAATTCTAAGGGAATTACACTTGACCGCTTCAATCCCGACAGAATCGATCCCGCTTCCAGTGAAAAAGTCGACAGAATTTTGGATAAAATGTCGGAGCTTACAATCAATATCAATCCACCCGAAAAAGTGGCCACTGTCAAAATCAATGGAACTCCAACCGAACAACTGCCACACAATGATTTTATTCGCGGCGAAATACTTCAATTGTCAGCAATTGTCGGGCGTGACTATGAGTTTTTAGAATGGACCACTAATTCCAACTTTTTAAGTTTTAACTCCCAGTTTGACCTACTAATGCCCGATACAAACTACCAAGTAATAGCTAATTTTACTGAAAAATCGGACTCCGATAAACCGAGCGACGGCAGCTCCGGAAACCGGCTGACTGATGCCAGTGGGAACTATTATGAAACCGTCTGGATTGGCGGTAAGGAATGGATGACAAAAAATCTCCGGGCCAGTCATTACAACGACAGAACAGAGATCAGTTCCGACTTTCCAACCAACTCCGACTGGATAGGGGCAACCGAAGGTGGCTATTCAATCTATCCCCACGACAACATAGATAATCTGCAAACAGATGCTGAAGTCGTGGCAGCCTATGGAAAACTCTACAACTGGTATGCAGTAAATGATACCCGGGGGCTCTGTCCCGCGGGCTGGTCAGTCCCCAACGCCACAGAATGGCATCGACTGATCAAATATTTAACGGATGATTACCAGGAAATAACAACAGATAATTTCGATTTATATTTGCGTTCACGTCGGCAGGTCGGATCGCCACTGGGAGATGCTTATGATACTGTGGTGCACCCCCGATGGGACAATCCACCACGCCCCAACTGGTATGGCAACAACCAGTTCGATTTTAGCGCTCTACCAGGTGGCCTGCGGGACGATAATAATTTCCGAAGATTAGGCAGTTACGGTTACTGGTGGTCTTCCTCGGCCAAACAACCCGATTCTCAGGAGGCCTGGTATTTGGGGATGACTAACTTTAACACCCATCCGGTCGATGAAGCTTTTCCGCAATATAACGAACTGTCAGTCCGCTGTGTTCGCAATAGCTATCCCGCTCCCGGAGAAGTCAGTTTGACAATCAAAGTACGGGGGCCGGGAACAGTCGAGCCAGCCGTAGGAACACATATTTTCAGCCAGGGACAGGAGTTAACTGTAGAAGCCACAGCTGCTGGTTCGGCAGTTTTTCTCAACTGGGAGGGCGAGGTTGCTGACAGCAGTTCCAGTTCAACAACCATTCAGCTAAATGAGGATCAGGTAATTACTGCCAATTTTGCTAATTGATACCTGAAAAATACTCTATACACCCGGTTAATTTCAAATAGTTACCTAAATTTTCGATGTAGTTAATTGAATTATATTCAAGGGAGCTGGTCACCATGTGGGGTTTAAATAAACAGGCTTTTATGCGGGTTTTATATGGAGTTTTGCTGGGTGTTCTTGTGATTTTTACCAGTCTCAATGCCGCTGAACAGTGGAACCTTTATGTTTTCAGCTTTGGCCCGATAAATGCTGTTGAATCGGAGCAGGATGAGTTAGAATCGGCAGCTAATAAACACTGGGTAGAGCGTTGCTCCAACTGTGAGAATCAGTTAGAAGCCCAAAACAGAAATATTCCGCGCCGGGTCATTAGCCACTGGAACTCTAATCCGACAAAAGCTCCAGTGAATTACCGTGGCCCCCAACAAGAAGGCACAGTAAGTACAGCTTCACATCTGACAGATGATCTGCAGGCCGAACTGTCCACAATCGATTTTGCGGCTAATATCGACTCACCGGGAGAAACCTTCACTATCAGCCACAACCTTACACTAAAAGGTAATGGATACAGCCTTACCGGCGCAATCCTTAAGATCGATGGTTCAGTCAGCCAGGTTACAATCGAAAATCTCCAACTTGATAATTTAATAATATCCAGTATGGGTACAAGCAATCTTACCCTGCAGGGTGGTTCAGTAAATAACCTTACTTTAAATCATGATATTACACTGGAAATAATTAACTGTCAGGTAAACCAGGCGATATTTAATACCGCTTCAACTGTTACAGGAGCCAACCTGCTTGAGCAAGCTGCAGTTAATAGCAGCGCAGTTCAATTTGATCGGTTTAATCGCAGCCGGCTGGCTCCCGGTTCAACTGAACAGCCCCAGATAGTTGACGAACTATTTGAACTTAAAATCCAGATAAACAACCCTGATGCCGGTGAAATTAGCAGCAATAATACAACAATAACAGAGTTCCCCGCAATTTTTGAACTGGCCGAACTGGAGAGTCTCCAACTCCTGGCGATTCCCGAAGAAGAGTTCGATTTTTCGGGTTGGTATGATGCAGCTGATCTCCTGGTAGAAAGCGCTCCCACCTTTCCCTTTATAATGGGCGATACCGATTATCAACTCTTTGCCAATTTTGATTTTGCTACAGGAAGTTACCGCATAGCCGGAGCCGGGGTAACCGATATTGATGGTAATTACTACTCGACCGTAATTATTGACGGTGTCGAATGGATGGCAGAAAACCTCCGAACTACGCGTTACCAGGACGGCACGTGGATCATCATCGGTCCCAGCGGCACGAACTGGGACAACAATACCAGCGGGGCCGGGGTTATCTATCCCCACGATGAAGTTGCCGGAATAAACTCCTCAGCAGCAATGGTTGACGCCTACGGCAAACTGTACAACTGGTATGCCGTAGACAATCAAAATGGATTATGTCCAGTCGGCTGGCAGGTACCCTCCGATCAGGATTGGAGCGACCTGGAAACTTATATTACCACCAATTATTCTGAAATACTCGAGAATAATGCTGCCAATTATTTAATCTCCTGCCGCCAGGTCGACTCGCCGCTGGGCGGAGACTGCGACACTACCGAACACCCTCGCTGGGACAACGATGACGGGCTTTCTGGTTTAGATGAGTTCGGACTGTCAATTTTACCGGCCGGAACCCGGGCGGCCTGGTCAGGCGGAGCAAATACGTTTACCAGTCTTGGACACAACACACGCTTCTTTAGTGCAACCGAAGATAGCGAAAACCTCTCGCTGGCATGGACCCGAAGTTTTGCAGGCAATCGAATCCATCGGGCCAGATACAACAAAGCCATCGGGGCCTCTGTACGCTGTATTAACCAAAGTCCAGCCCTGCAACTGACTACGGCTGAAGCTACCGGCTACTCATCAGGCTTGCTGGAAGCGACGGTTCTTGGCGAAGGCAATTCGCCAGTTAGCGAACGTGGTTTTGTCTGGGGAACTTCCAGCGATCCAACCCTGACCAGCAACAGCGGCATGGTTGCTCGGGGCTCCGGGACAGGAAAATTTAGTTACGAACCAACCGGACTTGATGCATCAACCGTTTACTACGTGCGAGCCTATGCGATAAACAGCAGTGGTACCTCCTATTCCCACCAACTTTCCTTCGAAACCGACCGCGACCCAACTGTTCCGTTCAGCTTAGAGCTTGAAATTGAACCGGCAGGCAGCGGCCAGGTTCAGGGGGGCGGGAACTATCTGGCCGGTGAAACAGTTCAGCTAACTGCTTCTCCAGATACCGATTTCCTGTTTAAAGCCTGGCTGGATTCCGAAAGCGATACCGTCAGCCTGGACAGTCAGTTCACCTATACAATGCCGGCGACCAACAGCACTCTAACGGCAGTTTTTGAAGCGGTCCCCGAGATGGTCCTGGTTAACCCGGTAATCTGGTTGGGCGGGGATACAGTGCTGGGAACCGGTTACCATCCGGCCAACTCAACGATTGAACTGATTGCCGTTCCACTCCCCGGTTATAAATTTTCTCAATGGAGTGACGGCAGCGGTCACCTGAGTTACGACACAACCTATTTTTTCACTGTCCCCGAACCCCCACAAAGCCCTTTCCTCCGGGCTGAATTTGAAGCTATCACCTACAGCCTCACACTGCAATCAGAACCTGCCGCCGTAGGCACAACCAGCGGTGCGGGGGACTATCCAGCCGGCGAGCAGGTCACTCTAACCGCTACCCCGGACACCGGATATAAATTTGTTAACTGGACCGATCCACAACAAAATATCATCAGCACCGACAGCTCCTTTCAATACACCACCAGCGATACCGATCTAACCCTGACGGCAAATTTTGCTCCGATTCAGTATGTCCTGACACCAACGACAGATCAGAAATTTGGTGGCACAGTATCTGATACCGGCAGCTATATAGCCGGCGAAACTGTTCAGTTAACTGCAGTACCGTCTGACACCTACCTGTTTACCAACTGGACGGATGAAACCGGCACGATCATTAGTAGCGAACCGCAGTTTAACTTTACCATGCCCCCCTCTGACTTTATAATTGTTGCCAATTTTAAAGTTAAGATCTATCCTGGGGCGGGGGTTACTGATATTGACGGCAACTCCTACTCAACGGTGATTATTGGTGAACAGGAATGGATGGCCGAAAATCTCCGCACAACCCAATCAGCCGATGGAGACGGAATTCCCGGCGGACTGACTAACCAACAGTGGGAAGAGACAAATGATTACGCCTATGCCATCTATGATCATACCGACACCCGGGCGGAAGGAATTGACTCGGAGGCAGAAATGGTTGAGGCCTACGGTAAACTGTACAACTGGTATGCGGTAGACAATCTGAACCTCTGCCCGGCCGGCTGGTCTGTCCCCTCCGATACCGACTTCCAGGAGCTTCTCAATTTTCTTGAAGTCAAACACGATGTCGACAACCAGTCAACACAATCTTCCTCACGCAGTCACCTGCCACGCCAGGGTGAAGCACTTAAATCCTGCCGAACGGTGGATTCGCCACTGGGTGGTGACTGTGCGACCGACGAACACCCCCGGTGGGATTATTTTGAAACTCCTGCCGGTGATCAACGCTACGGAATAGATATGTTCGGTTTTGCTGGATTACCGGCTGGATGGCGAAAACGCACAGGTATCGGAGAACCACATGATTTTCAAATGCTGGGTGAAAGGGCTTTATTCTGGACCCGGACCAAAGTGGACCATACCTTCCGCAGGATCTATCAACTAAGAACAGGGCAGTTTGCTGATACTATATCAAGAGCCAGTGATTTAGATACAACCGGTGCCTCCGTGCGCTGTTTAAAGGATTAATGGCCTATAATTACTATAGTTTTACTGTCCAGGGCCAATAGGGATTAACTGTAATTTTTGGAGGTTATTCGGCCATCGACAATTCTGGCAGAAATTTCACCAGTTTTAGTTTGGTACAAAACTCATTTTTTGACGCTAATTAAAATTTAACAAAACACCGGTTTTCTGAATGCCAGTTTTTATACGAGCAAAATTATAAAATCTAAAATCGGCCACCAATTCGACCGCTGATTGCCACCCCATAGATAAACTCATCTTCGCGATCATCATCAACCAGCTCATGTAAAATATATTTACCGGTTAATCCGAGAGTAAAATCACCCATATCCAGGGTCAATGCTGCCTCGCCAAAGGGAGCATTACTATTACTCCGGGAAGCAAACCGATAACCGGCTCCAGCCGACGGCCGAACAGTCATCTGCCTGTCAAGTCGAATCAACCTACTAAAACTCAAGGAACTATCCAACCCATAAAAATCATCCGCCTCTGATTCTTCCCTGAAAAAAGCCGCATTACGCCAGCGGGTCCAGTTGTTAAAATCCGTATTCACCGCAGCATTCAGCTCAACAAATGAACCGGCCTGGGAAGTCCCCGCCGAAGCACCCAGATCATACGAAAAACGAGGGTAAGACTCTACCTGCGGCACAGGTAAAATAGTCCAAACCACTGCCAGAAAAGCAATACAGATGTAACATCTGAATCGGAGATGCATAATAACACATCCTTTATCACAGCTACCCAACAGGTTTTCCAGTCGGTACCCGTGAAGATTTACTAACTAAAAAATCTTTTTACAATCAATCCGGAGTGTTTTAGCCTGTCCGAATTTTTTAAATTTCCCAAACTGTACAGATCAATCATCCGGGTCCATCCAACACCAGATTAGTGCACAGGGATTAAAACTCCTCAAGACCGACGTTCACCTTTACCTCTTCAACCTCAACTAAATGTTCAATCTGGTCCTGCTCCAGCATCTGCTGAAACTGCTCTATCTGCTCCTGCATCATCGCTTCTGCAACCTCCCGTTGCTCGGGTGGCATCTGCTCCAGCTGCTGCTGCATCTCCTGCATGCCGATCTCAGCCTGCTGTAATTGTTCCTCCGTAAGTGTTTCACTCAATCCTTTTATCCGACTGACCGTTCTAAACGGTATTACCAGTCCCTCAACCTCCTGATAATCCTCATGTCGAACTTCAACATCCAGCTCGATTTCCTGCCCCTCAGCAACCGTCCGGACTGAAAAATCAATTCCTCTTAAAAGATACTCATCCGTGTCAAAATATACTCGCACCCGCTCAATGGTATCCTCCTGAAGCTCCATATCAGTCGGGTCGTCCAGCTCAAAATCTTCCACCAAACCTTCAATCTCTGTTATTTCTAACAGATGAACTTCCCTGTTATCCAGCTCCGTAATACCACCATAACTGGCCTTTTGAAGGGCTTCCTGATAGAGTTGAGAACTGAAAAAATCTTCATCAAAGGTGGTGGGGGGAAGCTCCGGCTGATCTCCCTCATCCAACTCGATTTTAACTTCAAAATAACTTCTGCCGTCCTCCTCGACTTTCCGATGATAACTGGTATAACTATCTGTAACTAAAACAAAATCATCAACACCCTCAACTGTCTCCTCATAGGCTTCACGGGCAGCCTGCAAAATTTCCACTGCCTGCTCGTCAGGCTCAAGATTGTCTGCCAGCCCCGCTCCAGCAATGACTGTAATCAAAAAAATGCCGGCCAATAAAATTCTCGTCCATTTCACCATAACTAACGCCTCCCTGGATAATTAAGTAATCAAACAAATTTTTACTATACTAATTAAAATATAGGTCTTTTGTAACTCTATGTCAATTTTTTTCAATTTAGGTAGATATCTTCAAAATAATAAATTTTTCATGATGCTTTCAAAGTCAATAACACTACCCGGATAAGGACCACCCTATCCTCATTACTACATATATCGATTAAAAGCGACAAACTGCTTATTCAAAACTTTCTACCAGGGCAGTTTTTCACCATCGTAATTATAAAATCCCCCACTCATCTCCCGGTCTAACCGGGCAATCAGACGACGCATTCCGCTGACCGACGTGGTCGTATCAATCTTTGCATTTTCTCCACCCATCCGGGTTCTAACCCAGCCTGGATGTAACAATAAAGAATAGATACCATCAGCCTGATAATCCTGACTCAATGTCTTGCCAAACATATTAAGAGCTGCTTTAGAAATCCGGTAAGCATAGGCGCTGCCACTGCGATTATCAGCAATAGATCCCATTAGTGAAGTGATAAAAATGATTTTTCCGCGGGCTGAACTGATAAAAGAAAATAACCTCCGGGTTAACTGCAACGTGCCCAGACAGTTTACCCTGAAAACCCTCAGAACTTCCTCAGTGTCCATCTCTGTAAAACTCTGTTTAGAACCATAAGTTCCCGCATTATTAATCAATAGTTCCAGTTTCGATTCGAGGCGTTCCATAGTTCTACCAAGAATATCTATCGACCTACTGTCCATCAAGTCGACTTTTAATATGTTTAGCCTATCTCCTGCTTCTTCCTGTAACTGCTTCAGATCAACCGCTGCCTCCGGCTCTCTTGCGGTTCCATACACCTGCCAGCCAGCGGCCAGATACTGCCGGACAAATTCTAACCCGATTCCCCGGTTTGCTCCAGTGATCAAAACTCGTTTCATGGCTCACAACCCTCTTTCGGTAAATAGATTGATCCAAAACAAACAACCTGCTGACCAACAGTGAATAAGATTTAAATTATACGGGTAGTTGAGTTGTCTGAAAAGTCCTACGTGTACTACATTTCACCAGTTCACAAAGATTCAGTTTCATAAAAAAATGATTACTGCTTATTTCTTAGCTTGATTGTCACTGAATTTAAGAGCCCGCTTGACCAGTTGCTTGTTCGGCGATAAAAAATATCGTAAACTTTTTCAATATCCAAAAACCAATCCAGGGAGACTATTTATGCAACTATTTTGTATTTTTCAACCCCAAAAATTAAACCTCATGAACATACCGGCTCACAGCCCAGATAACACAGTTAAATGAACCAGCTGTTTTACTGGACACTGTTTGGGCTACTAGCCTCTGTCATCTATCATTCCGGAACAAAATTAACCTACCTTGCTGATAGCCTGGGTGAAAAATGGCAGGTAAATAAAAGTTTTGTCGGGATCATCCTGCTTTCCACGGTAACCAGTCTTCCTGAACTATCAACCAGTCTGGCCTCTGTTCTACTAACAGAGTCGGCTGATCTAGCTACAGGCAACCTGCTGGGCAGCAATATCTTCAACCTGGCGATCATCCCCCTGCTTGCTTTGCTCGGTCGAAAAGCTTATCTACACCGAGCAACCCGGGGCCAATTTCTCATCAACTTCCTTGTATTCCTCCTCTATTTTATAGTGATCGGCGGACTAATCAGGGATCAAAATATCCTGGTTTCGCCGCTCGGAATTTCCCTGGGGGTCTCTAGCTTTATCCTGCTGGCAGGTTACATGGGAGGACTATATTTACTATTCAAAAAGCGCGCAATTGAAACCACAGAGCTTCAACTGCCAGAACCACTCCCCGCCCAACAGGTCAGGGGTTTAATCACCACCGCTCACTTTCTATTTTATGCAACAGTGGTAATCCTGGCTGGAATTAGTCTGTCTATGGTTGGCTCAGAGTTGGCTGAACTAACCGGACTGGGGCAGACTTTTCTGGGAACTCTTTTCTTGGCCTTCGCCACCAGTCTCCCGGAAATTGTTGTCTGTTGGGTAGCCATCAAACAGCTACAGGCAGTAGATCTTGCCCTGGGAAATATCTTCGGTAGCTGTCTGTTTAACCTGGCTCTCATACCCCTGATAGATCTGGCCTATCCGCACAGTCCAGTTTTGATGGCTGTTAGTTTCCCTAATTTTTTCTCAGCTGTTGGAGGGATAACGATGCTAACAATAGCGACCTATTCAATCCACTATCGGCAAAAACATCGAGGGACTTTCCCCTATCTTCCGGAACAGGCAGCACTCCTGCTCATCTATTTTACGACACATCTTTTACTCTACATTTTTCGTTAGACGGGTTATCCAGTGTTTCCATAATAACAGGTTATTTAAGCCGGTTGCTGAGGGTCTGATTCCTCTGCTTCCAGTGGCTGAGGGGCATCGCCAGCTGCTGTTTTCCATTCATCATATTGGTCAAGATCACTATTAATCGACTGTAAAACTAATCCCAGCAAAATCGCCTTGTTCAACCTGCCAATCCGGGGAAACTCACGGGGTACTAAATCTCGGGGATTGGCCAGATAAACTATTGAAAAAGCTACCATCAAAACGGTTTTAAGAGGAACTTTCCGATACTCACCTGATTTCCAGTCAATCAAAAAACTTCCGATTAATTCAAGTTTTTCAACAAACTGATGCAATCTATCGTCATTACGAGCAGTTTCAACCGCCTGTTCCACCTTATACAAAGACTTTTCAATCTCCTCAACACGCAAGCCTTCAACAAGTTTTTCAACAATCGAAAACATTTTCTGGCAGCCTCCTTTAACAAAGCTAAGTTTTACGATTAAAGATGATTATACTATTTAACTTAATTGTTTTTTGAAACAACATCCTCGTCATTTTCACCGGTTGATACCGGATTAGATTGTGATCTAAATCCCAGTTTAACTACAAATTTTTGTGGCTCAACCGTCAATTTTTTAACCTTAATTAAAGCATCTAAAGAATAACCCAAAAATCTATATTGCCAGATTTTTCCAAACCTGGTATTGGATAAATCAACCCGATATCCCTGTTCAATGTTGCTGATCTCCGGGCGAGATTTGATCACCTGTTCAACCGGATCAACTCCCAGTTTCCCTGTTAGATTTAAAATTTGAGCCAACAGCCGGGATAAAATCCTGTTTCCACCATATCTGACCGGTTCCTCAACAATCAATTCCAGCGTCTGTTGAGTATTATTAAATCTTATTTCACCCGGCCGCAAAAACATTTTGATCTCGAGAGGAATAGAAAATTTTCTAATCCACAAAATAACCACTGCACGCTTCATTTCAGGAATCACGGTTATTTTTTCAATTAGCCCATCTTTCTTAACTATTTTATCCTTTAAACGTCGATTAAGCGATTCAGCCGAAACAGTAAATTCTCCAGTTCTCACCTGCTGAATAAAACTGCTTAACAGTCCTTCATCAGAATTTTTATCATCTTTAAACAGCATCCCTTTTAAAAAATCTTTCAACATTACTGGACCAGCTCCTTGATATCAATTTTTTAAGTGCTCGATATCCATATTCCAGCAAGCTCTACCTGTCTAACAATTTTAGCCTTCACCATAAAAAAACTCCACCCTACCATCCCAATCATAATTTGTCCCTTAAATCTGTCTGACAATGTTCAATTATGGTGACATAAATCAGCCTCGGTCAAGTTGGCGGTAAACTCATCCGGCGGTCCGGAAAGTTTAATCTGTCCGGCTTCCAATAAATAAATCGTATCGAAAAAATCGAGGAAATTAATTTCATTGGTTGACATCACCAGAGCTGCCTGAGATTCTTTCTGATAATCCTTCAACAGCTTCAGAGCTCGCTTTTTACCGGACTGATCGAGCTCACTCAGTGGCTCATCCAATACCAATAAAGCTGGTTGATGAACCAGGGCTGCAGCCAGTGCAACCTTTTTTTTCTGACCGCCGGATAGATAATGGATCAGTTTGTCCGACTCTTGCTGAAGATCAAGCTGGTACAAAAGTTCTTGCACCCGGCGTTTTATTGTTGATCTATCAAAACCAAAATTTCTTGCTGTAAAAGCAATCTCATCAAATAATGTAGGACCGATAAGCTGATCCTCTATATTCTGCAGAACAAACCCGATATGGCGCCCCAGGTCCGCCTTCCCGGGCGACTGCCCCATAACCCTTACACTCCCCTTGCTGGGACTAAGAAACCCCAGCAGATGTTTCAAAAGAGTACTTTTTCCTGAGCCGTTCCGACCGATAACTGCAACAGCCTCACCTCTATTTACCACAAAGTCCAGCCCACAAAACTCAACTGAAGTACTATCCGGGTAGGTATGCTTAAGACATTCGACTTCAACCAGTTTTTTTAAATCCATAAAAGACCGCTGATGAGAAACAAGATTCCAACAATAAAGATAAGATCAGTAAATTGAAACCGTTTGTTGGAGGTAATAAAGATTTGTCCCGTAAATCCCCGCAGTGCAACCGTCTGATAGATAGTTTCAGACCGATCAATGAAATCAACAAAGAAAAACCCGGCCAGTTTGGCAAGGTTCATAGGCAAGCGCTTCCAACACATTCCGCCGCGTAATTTCATAATTCTTAATTTTTTCTCAACAGTACTTAACAGGAGAAAAAAGAATCTGTAAGAAAACAGCAAAAAACTCACCAGACCCTTAGAAATACCAGAAAATATCGAGAGAAACTCGGGAAATGGGGTGGTGGTGAAGAAAAAAATTGAAAACAGCGCAGCAGTTACAGCGCGGGCCAGAGTTAAATATGGAAGCAGCCCACTGCCTAGCTGTGCCAGCGCAAAGATCAAAGCAAAAAAAGCCGGATAAGCCGCCCATTTTAACGCCTGTTTTAATGGAATGCCGGCAATAAACAGCAGTGTCAAGGCAACTATTAACAGAATACCAACCCGATATAGTGAACTAGTAAAAACAGTAGTTAAGAGGAGCAACAGATAGCCGATAAACTTGCCGATAACATGACGCCTGTGAAAAAACGAACAACCACTGCTAGCATAAAAATCGATCAGGTAAATAGAACTCATCTAATCAACATTCGCGGTCTAACTTTTACTATGAAGCCCGCTACTCCCGCAGCAATCAGACTTTCGAAGATAGCCACCAGTAAAAAAAGTGGTCCGCTCAACCCAACAAAAACAGTTAGATTGAAAGTTTCATCAGATGCGGGTGATTGACCGTGATCATGGTGACCATCAATCTCTGTTGGCTCAATTTCTTCAGCATGATGATGGATGGCGTGTTCAGATTCTTCCGCATGATGATGGTGATGATGGGACGGAGCAAATAGTTGCATCGGTCGCTGATGTGGCAAAGCAGCCAGCAAAACCAAAAAACCAAAGGAAATAATAAGCCCCACAAAAACAGCTGCTGCAGCTCGCAGACTCACCTGATGAAAAATCGGCCGCAGCAAATAGCTGAACAGATAATAGGCCGCCGCCGCTTGAACCCATAATAACAGGGTATTGAGCCCCACAATAGTTGCACCACCATGCCCAAAACCGGCCAGCACAAGATTTACCACAAAAGCCACATAAAAACTCCAGATAGGACCAAGAATGATTCCGACCAGTGACAGTAGATTAAGGTGAACAGGTAGCCCCAACGGGACCGACATTACAATCAGGCTGAAAGCTGTAAACATAGCTGCCAGCGCAATTTTTGAGCCCCCCCGCCGTAAAAAATTAGAAAACAGTCCCAGTAATACCAGGATCACAGCATAGCCGCCACCCCACAACCAGAACGGTAATACTCCATCCGGTATATGTATATGCATTTAAATCAGCTCCGATTTTCTAAAATCCATAACTAATTAATTTTTTGTTGTTAAATCAATCCAGCAAAGTAGTTGATTCAAGAAAAAATAATACCTTTAATCGTGATAATTAAAAAGCGTTAACTTTTTAATTTGCTAACTTTTAACTTAATTTTACCATCTAAAAGGTCGATTCAATAATAGACAGATTTAGAAATTTTTACCTGGAAAAACCAGGGGCAGTTATTATAAATTTTCATGACTCTATTTAATTTTTAATTAGGGACTGATCAGCGGTGTCCGGAATGATCATAAAATTATTTAAGCTAGTAATTTTCACTCTAGTGCTATCTATAATTATCGCCCCACACGGACAGGCTGATGTTCGAGAGGCTTTCTACCTGGGCTTAAACTACCCCGGTTTATCAGCAGGCTATCGTAGCGGTAAAACCGCCTATGAACTACGCCTGTTTTTTGCCAGCAAAACACAGATCTACGGCGGCCGGGTACGACGTGACTTTTACCAGTTTGAAACGGCGGATTTTGAACAAAACTTTATCTATCTGGGGCTGGATGGTTTTTACACTCAGTTTGAAGGAGAAATTACTGAAGGTGATGGATTTATGTTAGGTCTGGTTGGTGGTCTGGAAACCCGTTTAACCGATGGGTTTTCTGTTAATTTTGACCTCGGTCCCTACTATCTGACCATCGACGACGACTATTCCGGTCTTAACAGCAGCTCTTTACACTACATCCTTAACTTTGGAATAAACTATCATTTTTAACAGTAGAGGAAGCATAACCAATGGATAAAACAAGACGGTTAAAAAACTTACTAAAGCCAATTGCTGACCCTTTCACTATAGTCCAACTACTGATTATTATTGGCTTGGTCAGTACCAGCCTGCTGCTGATTATCTCAACTCCAGTCCTGAGTAGTTTTCATTTTGGCCCGATCGATGCCGTTGAATCAGAGGTTAACCAGTTAGACGATATGGCTAACAAACATTGGACAGAGCTTTTTGTTGAAAAGTGCGAATATGACCCTGATCCTGAAAATTGTGCTGGTTCGGTAGGTATACCCCGCCATGTTTGGCGGCACTGGTTTGCTGACAATCGAAAACGTCAATCACTCGATCTGGATGGCGATTTTTATATCAACCTGGTGTTCGATCAAGAACCAATGGCCGGCAATGGTGGTGGAGTTTATGGCGGAGCGCTGGAACTTACAGATTTTTCTGGTGATGGTGTGGCAGACCTTGCCGTCACAGGTATGGACGGCAATAAAAACCCCCGGCTAATAATTTATTTGAATGATGGCAATGGAAATTTTATAACAACTGAAGAACCACTGATTGGTGAAGGTCACGGTCTACAACAATCCGATTTTGCTGCTGCTGATTTTACCGGTGACAGTACCATTGATCTTGCCGTCGCCGGTAAAGATATAAATGAAAATCACCGCCTTATCATTCTCAGCCAAAACGGGGGGCAATTTTCTATTATTGAAGAGCCAATGATCAACAATAACGACGGAACCGGGGTCTGGACAGCCTCGCTTGACCATGGCGATATAACTGGCAATGGTGTCCCTAATCTCGTAGTTAGCGGACGAGATCAGGCCGACCAACCTCGGCTGCTAATCTACCACAAAGAACGACATTCCGATACTTTCGTCACCTATCAGGAACCGATGTTGGAAGATGGTAATGGCGTCTGGAACGGCTCGGTTCGACTCGCCAACTTCACTGAACGTTATCGAGATTTTTCAGGTGGTGCCTACATGGATCTGGCTGTTACCGGGCGCGATGGTGGCGAAGAAGATGGTCGGCCTCGATTCAAACTATATGACAACCGACGAAATATCGGTTTTACTGAACTATCCACCCCGCTGAGTGATACAGACGGACTCTGGGCCTCTTCTATTGATTTTGCTGATTTCACCCACAACGACCGACTTGATATGGCAATAAGTGGTCTTGATATTCATGATCAACCCCGACTTATCCTCTATAAAAACATCGGTAATGGACAGTTTGAATATCACAGCGAACCACTCAAAAATATAACAGACGGCCTGGCTGGTTCTGCTCTTGAATTTGCTGACATGACCAACAATGGCAGCCCTGACCTGCTGGTCGCCGGACGTACCAAGGACTACAAACCAAAATTTTTCATATTTCTTAATGATGGAAACGGTAATTTCACCAAACATACACAACCACTTGCTGAAGACCCCGCGATCAACCTTCAGGGGTTCTGGTCACCCTCGATAGCAGTTGGTGATTACACCGGTAATGGAAGATTGGACATGGCTATCAGCGGTAGTGAAACTGATCCCAGCCGGCTTCCCCCTGTTCCACGATTGCTGCTGTTTGAAAATCAACTTCCCTGACAACCATCCACTTAATTATGCTGTTTTATTTTCACTGTTCGAAAATTTAAGCTAAAATAATTCTTCCAATTAATTCACAGCCAGCCTGGTTTCATCAATCACACTGAAAGGATCATCTCTGTGAAATACCTTGTCTTGTTGTTTACTTTTATCAGTCAGGCCTGCCTGGGAAGCCTTTACGCCTGGAGTGCATTTGTCCCTGAACTGCAGTCTAACTACGGGATCAGTGCCACTGAAACCCAACTAATTTTTGGCGGACTTATTCTTGTAAACACTCTGACAATGATCCCCGCCGGCCGGCTTATAAAAACGATTGGAGTCAAACCACTACTGGCAACTGCCGGATTATTTTTTACCGGTGGCTATCTGCTGGCTGGATCTTCGGGGGGGAACTTTTACCTGCTGTTTTTGGGGGTTGCAGTATTTCTCGGAATCGGGATCGGCTGCGGGTATGTCACTCTCCTGGTCAGCTGTACCAGCTGGTTCCCCAAAAAAAGGGGCCTGGCAACAGGACTGGCTGTGAGCGGATTTGGAGGTGGAGCAATTTTTATCTCGGCCGTGGTTGACTGGATGCTATTATCTGGATTTGACGTCTTGCAAATCTTTGTCTGGCTAGCCCTGTCCGGTGGCCTGATAATTCTCAGTTCAACCCTTATTATCTCCCTCCCTCAGAATTTTGAAACAACCGCTTCCCGCAAACTAAATATTTCGCTTTTCTGGCAGGATATCCGGATTTTCGGCTTGTTTATTGCGATGCTTGCCGGTACACTGTCCGGTCTTATAATCATCGGGAACCTGAGACCGATTGCACTGGCCAGCGGTTTTCCCGAACGAATCGCGCTATACTCAATCGCTGTGTTCTCGGCTGGAAACGCCGGAGGGCGGTTATTCTGGGGGATTGTCGATGATAAAATCGGTCCTCGCACCATTCCTCTCACACTCTCCATGTTAAGCCTGTCAACAATCGGAATCAGTATTTTCATAACACCAGTTTTATTCTATTTCGCCGTACTAATAGCCGGTCTCTCCTTCGGCGCTTCTTTTGTAATCTACGCCACCCAGATCAACAAACTCTTTGGAACACGAGGACTCAGTGATGTTTATCCTGTGGTTTTTGTTTCACAGGGTTTTTCTGGCATCTTTGGCCCCCCTCTGGGAGGTGTCATCTACGATCTAACAGGCAGTTACCAACCTGCTCTATTGATCGCCATTATCTTTCCTCTACTGGCTACCGCACTCATCAGTCAAACAGTTTTAAACTCCTCCCAATAAATTTCTATACAGTATCCTCGTTCTGACGATAATTAGATAACAGGAAAGCTCTTCAAATTAATCTTCTGAAAGATCTGGCCCGGGTGACCATCAGACAATGCAGGTTTACTGTCCCGAACTAAATAAAAATATTCGTCTTAACACACATGTGCTTGATTATCTCGGTCCCGGTGATAATCATACTGCCTGGTCAGCCCGAGGTTTAAAAGGGCATGACGGCGCGGCCGAGCAGGCCTATAAATCTACCTTTTCCAGTGCTCAACAGCTGCTGGCTGATCTCCCCCGGGCAGAAGCAGAAAAAATTCAGCAAAAAACAGCTGACTTTCTCCAACGCACAATTGAAATCTACCGGAGCCTCAAACAGAATCCCAAAAAATACTTGCGTAACTTCCTTGCTGACCGCCAATTTTACCTCATCTGTGGATTTTATCGAAGCGGTGGAACCTATCTACTTACCCATGTTCTGCGCGCTTTCAATCAACCAATCAGCTCCTACAATCGCGGCATGATCCACGATGGGTGTCCGAATAAATCCCATATTCCCGCAACATTATCACCGGTCGAATCGGACGAGTTTTTGCTGGAATTCTCCCAGTGGTTAGCCTGGGCTGAAGAGCGTTTTAAAGACGAGGCTTATATTGTTAAAAAATCTACTGCGTTAGGTAAAATAGTTTCCTGGTTAGCAACAATTTTCCAGGATCAACTGACCGTGTTATTTCACTACCGCCATCCTTTCCCAACCCTGCTGTCTTACTATGATTACCGTGGAAAAACCCTGCAGTCTGACTCCAACAAACTGCTCAGCCCGAGTGCAGATCTGAATAATTATCTCCAGGGATTCACCAGAGGATTGATTCGACTACCACAAAATAGATATAACAAACTCAATCCGCTCACCAAACTCACCCTGAGCTGGATAGTCTATCATTCAACTATTCTTCAGGATTTTAAAGCGTTAGAAAAAAACTGTCACTTCAAATGGCTCAAATTTGGACCAGCACTCGAACAGTTTGTCAGACAATTTATTCAGAATAACGGTAAACAGGGGAAGGTTGAAAAATTCGCTCCACGTCAACGAACCATTCCTCGGGATTTTTTCAAACAGCCGATTGTCAAACAACTTGATCATTTGCGTGACCGCTGGACAATGCTGGGAATCAGTTTCCCAGATCCATAGTTCCAGCTAAATCTACTGGCCGTACTTAGCGAACCGGCCTTATCGGAT
Organism: bacterium; assembly: GCA_003557545.1. Lineage (GTDB taxonomy): Bacteria > T1Sed10-126 > T1Sed10-126 > T1Sed10-126 > T1Sed10-126 > PWOD01. The sequence goes on from PWOD01000115.1 coordinate 21,095, forward strand.
CACCGGAGCGACCTAAGGGAACAATAGCTGCGGGGGCTGATTTTTAAACTGTGTCATAACCTGTCCGGGGCCGGCATTTATATAGGTTGGATCATTCAACAGATAATTAACTCCCTCGACTGTAACAAACCGGCCACGGGGCTGAGTCGGACCGGGATATTCTACAGCCGTAGAAAGA
>PWOD01000014.1 GCA_003557545.1 bacterium
TAAGCTCCAGCCAGCGCCATCGCCCGGGGACCTGCTTCTACCCGTAAAAATCCAGCTCCGACTGTTCCCACATCACTGGCCTCAAGCCGCTGCAAAGACCCCGTTAAAACTAAACCGGCAACCAGCAGGATAGTTAAAACAATCGGCAAAACCAGCTGCATAGATCTCGCCGCCAAATGACTACCTGCTGGTCGAAATCGATCAAATCTATCTAACAACTGTAATCTGCCCCCTTGTTACTCCGTAACGGGAATTAATCAGATAAAGATATACACCACTGGCAACTCTATTTCCTGAATCATTTTTACCCCACCAGGTGGCTTCATTCCCCGTAGCTCTATATTGAACACCACGTCCAACTGACAATCTGCGAACCATCTGCCCCTGAATGTTATAAAGATAAATTTCCATGCCAGGATCGGCCGGCAAATTCTGAAAAACCAACGGCTGACCTTCACGGGGATTAAACGGATTCGGCCAGCTTCTTACCATATCAACTGTTTCAAGATGGTCAGGAGCCTGTTCGGGACTCCAGAGTACCTGGTAAAGTTGCGTATCAACCTGGTGGATAAACTCTACTTCCGCCTGTAGGATTATAATTTCTCCAGTGATTGCGAGGAGCGGAATTTCTTTTCCTGCCGCCGGATGCCAGTCAACCCGGCTGCGCCCCTGGGTAAAGCCAAATTTTTGTTCATAAAAATGACCATCACCATGCTCAGTTCTTGTCAGTTGAAACTCAAGCGGATCGTCGATCCCGGATGCAGTCATACGCACATCCAACTTATGCTGATCAAGACCAGGGCGATAGGCCTGCAATATTCCCAGGGCCTCCCGGTCGGAAAAAACTGTGACCGGTTCTCTTTGCTCATTAAGCAGCTGAATGCCCGCCATACTTTCCCAACCACTGGTGTCAGAACCGGTCAAACTCCCGTGCGGCGGTGCTGTTGCTTCTGGTGACTGCTCGGAGACTGCAGACAGAGTTACCCGGGGCCGATCTTGTTCAAAATCAACCAGCTGAGGAACGCCAATCACCACCTCCACCTCCTCCGGTTCAACCCCCTGAATAAGTAACGGCTGGAGTCCTTCGATTTTGTCAACCGGCTGATTATCACGGACTATTTCAGCTGACCAACCAACGGGATTTTCAACCCCTGTTAAATCAACTATCAGCTGATAATCATCCACAACATTACCCAGATTAGAAACTCTGAACTCCAGAGCCACAGTTTCTCCGGGAGTCAAAAAACCTTCCTGCAAAGTACGGTTTGCTAACACCCCCGGATATGCGACTTTACCCACAGTAAGCTGCAGCTCCTCCGCTGTCACCAGCCTGTATTCTTTAACCTGATCAAAGTAGCGTCCCCCCAGCTCGCCCGGTGCTGAAGGTTTATACTCAACCGGATAATTTTCCGGAACAAGGGCATTAATAATCTTTTCACCCGCCAGAGTCTTATAATAAACAAACTCGCCCATGGCAGCATAAACCCCCGAAATAGCACCGGCTAATAAAAGGTAGATAGCCACCAATAAAACTAATTTATGAAACTTAACCATAGCTAACTATTTCCTTACTCTATCTGAATTTATCCGGCCACAAACAAGCCGCTTCGTACTTCCAAAAACTACCCTTATTTGCAGCATAACTACAGGCTACTATTTCTACAATAAAAACCGATAACCCCCGGCTGCGCTCGAATATAGCAAAACACTATATTCGAACGCAGCCCCCGGTGATTTTCTCCATCCAGTTAAATCGATCATCGAGATAAACTGCTCTTAGTCTATCTCAACCTGGAATTCCAGATCAAACGATTCCGCCTCATCAATCTGGGTATAGAACCAGCGAATCATCAGTACATCTTCAATAGCATGCTCACCCTCAGCTTCCCAGTTTGGACTGAGATAATCAGTCGAATATTCAATCGTGGGAGTTCCGTCAGCTGTGGCCCACTCACTCAGGGTGGTGTGAGCTGGAAGCGCATCAATAATCTCAAGTTCTGTAGCTACTGCCGAACCAATATTTTCAACAGTAATCGTGTAGTCGATCTTACCGCCAGGACGGGTATCACTATCAACTACCGACTGGGCTTTAACCAGCGTTAACCTCGGCCCACTAATCTGGCTGTTGATCGTCAGACTCTGGGTATCATTACCATCCTCCGAGCCCGGGCCAGCAGCCATCGACCAGTTATCTCCCCATTCCGGATTCGACGGGTCACGCACTGGGGCATTGTTAGTAACCCAGAACTCTGACGTGGTAGAATTGCCATCCACAGCAGTAGATTTAGCTTCAACTACGGCAAAAAAGGTCTGAATCTGTTGATAAACAAATTCTACAGATCCTTCACTATCATCTAATGCGGTGGCGGTTTCCGTGTCAAAATCTCCAGCCCCCAACTCTCCAGCCTGATACCATAGTTCGACAGAAAAAGTATCCCCCTCGATAATATCTCCCGGCAGCAGATGGCTGGCATCAAACTCAATTGCCTTGGCATTATTACTCTGATTTTGCACCGGAATGGCAATCACCAACTGGCCACCTGGCTCAATCAGCTGCGTATCCTCGTGAGAGTTACCACTAATAGTGGGATTAATCTCCGTCGTTATATCCCACATATCCCAACCTGTATCAACCACGGCATCGACTTCTGCCTCAGCGCTGATCCAGAGTGTATCACCAGCCGGATTGAGAAAATTAGCAGACAGGTGACCCGCTTCTGAGGGGCGCTCATCACCTGGACTGATTGCATTAATGATCTCTTCCATCGCCTGAGTACGAGGATTATTAAAATCAGCCAGAGCCGGATTGCTGACAAAGACCACCGCAGCAATCAGCAGACTGAAAATTACACCACAATAGATTAACTTTTTCATCCAATAACTCACTGTTAAAACCTCCTTAAAAAATCAATCATACCAATAAACTCAAAGGGACATGACTCAAAACCTTGTAAAGCCCTGAATCTGTCACCTCCTCCCGGAACTTTTAGTTTTCAGAGTCAATAAATAGCTCATTATTCAGTTTACTTTTACTTCAAACTGCAGTTCTCCGGTTACCATACCCGGCTCCTGGGGTTCAATAGTTCCAATAATCGACCAGCGAACAATCTCCGCATCAACTGAATATTTTTCCTGATAAACACCGTTTACCCGATATGCTATATCTGCTGCCGGGCCAGTTACTACCGTCGCCGTATCATTTATCACTGTGTGCTGTGGTCTGAAATCCTCAATAACCAGGGATTCAGCCGGACCGAACCCAGTGTTTGCATAGCCAATCGTATAAATCCTTGTATCACCTGGTAGAATTCTTGTGTCACCTTCTAAGCTTTTCCAGAGTTGCATATATGGAGCCGATTGAATAGTTGAAAATTTACTCTCATTGCCGGCCGTATCGACCGCAGTAATCCAGTAGTAATAGCTGGTTCCACGGTCAACATTCGTATCAAAAAAGGTGTGTATGGCCGGTTCAAGCGGCACAGTATCCTGTATAACCGCCGCCTCAGTATCAGTCGTTTCCTCTGCCTTATAAATACGGAATTTAACCGCACCAGATTCTTCATAGTTCCACTCGATTTCCACACCGGTATCGGGATCATCCACCCGGGCCTTTGTGGAAATATCAACCACCGGTTCAGGCGCTATATTATCAACCGTAAAGATCGGTGAACTGTCCCAGTCACCCGTATCAGTCCCATCAAATCCACGGATTCTTAATTTTACTTCATGGTTAACTGTTTCACCAAGATCGGTTTTAGAAGCCCAGGTAAAACTGTGCGTCTCTCCGGTCACCGACATACTAACCGATTCCACCACTTCGGGATCAACAAGGGTCGCCGGCTCCCAGCTTTCCCCGGCATCCGAAGAAAATTCAACCGTCACAGTCCCTGAAACATCATCAACATCCGGATCAGAAATCAGATATGTCGCCACTATATCGTCGGCCAGATATTCTCCTCCACTCGGATAAAGCAACTCTACCTCCGGCGGTTGGTTATCAATCACGGTAAACTCTTGGGCCCCTTTAGCAGCACCATCTGCAACTGTAACTACTACTGTTTCGGATGTGGTTGAGATTGTCCAATCTTCCACCCGGGTTCCCTCGCTAAAACTACCCGATTCTACCGGACTTATCTCACCCTGACTGACAAAAATCTCAACCCATGCCGAATCACCTGTATAATCAGTCACAATATCAAGTTCATCAACCCCCTCAAATGTCTCAACAAAGGCATTAATCTGCACCTCAAACGGAACATCCACCGTCACTTCCTGGGGAGCATCAATCTGAAAAACAGGGATGGCTGTGTCGGACAAAGAATGCAAGGCTATCAGTTCATTATCAACGCCAACCTGTTGAAAATCTTCGTTGTTATTATCCTGATCAATAAACGACCCGTCCAGATCCGTGCCAGGCAACCTGAAAGCACTCTGAGTCCTGGCAAAAGAAGCACCAAAATCTACTGCTGTTCCCTCGTAGACTAACGAATTACGTATCCCGATAGCATCAATCCGATCAGCTGCCGCTTCTTCAGCTGTCGTATACTCACTCGGTTGTTGATTAAACAGAGCTATCCCCTGATCGGTGGGACTCGCCCAATCCCCATATTCCAGATCAACATGAGTAAGGTTATCCGCACTTTCCAGATGACCTTCACGCGCCAGCAACAGATAACCTCCCGGTTGAATCTCTGTGCCATGTGCGGCATCACGCACAGTCATATTGCTAAATTTTGCTTCATCACGTGGATCATTCCAGTCATTAGTATCGTCAAAAAAGGCAAACCATTTATCGGCAAGCTCCACCGGTTCTGAAGTTGGATTATAAAGACTGACAAAATCCCCATAATCTCCCCCCGCCATCCGTACAGTTGCAATCACAACATTGTCGGCCATCAACCGGCTTCCGGCAAATTCTACCGGTTCCAGGCGATTCACCGTAATTGTATCAGAGGCTACCAATTGTGATTCAGGATCACCATTATAAAGTTCGGCAACTATCTGATTCGAGCCTAACTCCAGGGGTACATCCGGACGTATCCAGGTCGAATCGGCCTGTATTTCAACCGGATCCTGAGCTTCTCCGTTAACCCGTATCACCACTGAATCACCCGTTCTGGCCGCTTCAACCTCACCAGCCACAGTGATAAATTCGGCTGAAGTATCATAACCATCCTCCAGCTCAGTGATTGAAATATCAGCCAGTGGCGGCCAATCATCGGGAGATTCCTCGGTACTCAGCCAGGCAGCCCCTAAATACAGATCGGTTTCAGGCAATTGGTTTGTCCTGTGCTGTATTCTAAAATTACCCTCCGTCCCCGCTCTATCATCCTTGGTAACCTGGTGAGTTATCTTCACCCAATCGTCGCCTGTTTCATAGGTCTCCCAGTCGGAATAAGTATGGGTTGTATAACCGGGCCGCAGAACTCCAATACGAACTTCACCGGTATCTCGGACCCATACCTCCAGATAATAATCTACTGGAGTATTATCGGCTTCTAAATGTTCAAAACCCTGGTCCTCATCATAGGGTCCACCAAAGGAATGATCATAATGTATCGCGTAATCTCCTACTAGCCCCTCACCAATCACAGAACGAGCTGATTGACCACCTGGATTTGAAGTTTCCCAGTGTTCAGGAGAATCATCATTCGGCCAGTCCTCGAAAAATGGATTTTTGAGGAAATTCTCTGTCGGCTGCTCAACCACCACAAATTCAGCCGAAATCGTTGCATTTTCCGTCAAAGATATCTGAGTAATAACAGATGAAGTGTCGACTATATCTGCCGCCCCAGATACAACTATCCATTCAACAAATCCATATCCCATCTCAGCCGCCGCAGCCAGCTCCGTATCCACACCCTCTTCCAATACAAAGGTATCACCATCTTCGGCAGCTACTCCTCCCACGCTTATCGTCCCCGAATCCGGATCCTCA
>PWOD01000180.1 GCA_003557545.1 bacterium
CAGTATCCCCCGCCATAAAGATAAATGTATCTCCATCCGAGGCAGACTCACCGTCCACCCGGATTATTCCACTGTCCGGCTTTTCAACCGTCAAAATCCGCGTGTCAACCACGGCAGCCACTGCGAATGAATCCGATATCGCCGGGTCCACTCCGGCAGCTTCGACTCGCAGACTGTAACCAGCGCCCGCGACATCTATAACCAGGTCATCAAATTTAGCAACACCGTCGACTGTGGCAACTGTTGTTTCTCCAGTTAATTTCGCCGCCCCACCGGAAGGATCATCGTCAATTGAAACTACCACCTGCCTGTCCTGATCCTGCACCAGCTGACCTTCACCGTCCTGGAGTTCCACCCTCAGCGATTCAGCTCCTGCCGCAGTAATCGTCTCACCGGCGATGCTATCCAGCGGCTGGTTAACAAAGGCCAGCCGTTCAGCTTGCGGATCGACCGGCTTTTTCGGCCAGCCCGCCGGCGGTGCAGTGTCGGAAAGCCAGCTTGCTCCAATTAAAAATCGCTGGTCACCGGTTCCCCCACCCCGCACTGCCCGGACCCTTATTCCGCCCGAATCCCCGGCATCAATCGTCCGTGTTTCAGTTATTTTAACCCAACCGGTATCCTCGGTAAAATCCCTGTAATTGGCCGATTGGTAACTCCCGTCGGTCGGATCGGCAATACGTAAATCTACCCGCAGATAGGTGTCCGGCTCGAGATTAAGCGGCATTATCCAGAGTGCTGCATGATATTCCCCGGCTTCCGCTATTTCAACCGGTTCTTCCAGCAAAAGATTCTGGGCCGAACCGATAACCGCCCACTCGGCGGAATAATCTCCATATCTGGCTGTATCACTCCGGCTTATATGTCCGGCGGTTCCACTGTAATCCCAACCGATCAGATCATTCGCATCACTACCAGCTCCATCCCACTGATCGAAATACCAGTTACGCTCCGCCAGCAAATTCATATCGGGGTCCGCCTCCAGAACCTCAAGGCTGACTGTTTCGCCCGCTGTTATACCGCTTATTTCAACGCTTAATTCCTGGACTCCCGGCTCCGTTAGAGTGAGCGGGACTGTTGCACTTCCAGCCACAAAGATTAAGCTTTCCTGGAAAATTTGCCCGGCGGTTCCTTCCTCCGGATTATCACTGGTGACCGTTACAGTCTCTTCTCCATCCAGGACAACCGGTAAATCTGTTACCGCATCCACAATCATCAACTCAAAGCCCACTCCTTCAGTAACTTCAGCGGGTGCTGTCAGCTCAAAACCCGGTACCGGCTGACTGGCAATCGTCACCAGCTCTGTATCCGGTGATAGCACATCACTATCAGAGATATCCTGCAATGGATTGGCCCCGGCAGTATAGGACAGCTGCCGGGTTACTCCGGCCAGCCCTGTATCGGGGTAGTCAGCAAAAGTTAAAATAATCTTTTCAGGATTGGAATGATTTTCCAGCTGGCTGGCTGGCTGGGGGCCTGTGTCAGAGGCGAGTTCAAACTGCTCCGGGTCGACCCCCGTGACACTGGCCAGTAATCCACTATATTCCAGAGTAACCAGCAGACTATCTCCAAACCAATCGGCCGTGGCACCGACCATTTCAGTTGCCGCCGGGGGACTTACTCGCAGACTGATATCATCCAGACCAACCTGGTAGCCGGTCTGCCGATCTGCCGTCCAGCGGAAACGAACGGATGCTTCGCCGGCAAGTTCCTCAATATTTTCAATCAGATGCTGCTGCCATTCACCATCGGTATCCAGCGTGGTTTGCGGATAAATTTCATGAGCAAAATTTTCCCCACCATCAACCGAAGCTTCCAGCTTAATCCAGCGCTCACCAGGCTGATCATCCCCAGTGCTGTAATTGGTAATAATTGTATAAAACTCAACCTCCACACCCACCTCATCAGAAAAATCAAACTTTACAGTTTCAAAACTATTCTCCCCGCTGCCGGAAGTTATATCAAGCCCGTAGTCTCCCGACCTCACACGGCTGGCAGTAGTGGTTATATCCCAGCCATCTGACAGAGTCCAGCCCAGAGGTGGATTGCCCTCATCAAAATTTTCAAGAAACGGGAACTGATTAATCACTGGCAAAACAGTGATTGTCAGAACATTTGTATCGGCAGCTTCGAGGGCTCCCGAAAGGAAAACAATGATTCCCTGTCCTTGCGCAGCAACCAGGTCGGTTTCCCCAACAAATTCAATTAACAGCTCGGTATCTCCAAGCCGGTCAAGATTAAAACTATGACCGGCAAAATCTTCTTCTAAAACCAGATCGCCCGGAGCAATTGTTTGGCTAAAAATATCATTGACCAGCGTAACCACAAAACTATCGGCAAAGTCAGCAGTTGCTTCGACAACATCAGGTTCAACATAGAGCAGCGGTTTTGTCACCCAGTTATCATCAGGAAACTCGAGACCAAACCACATCGCGTCCCAGTAAGCATTCGTTCCATCCCGGGCGGCGATTTCAAACACGGCCGAATCAGCCCCGGCCGGAGCCCCCACCACCTCCATATATTCATACCACTCATATTCAACAAAATCAGCCGAAGGGTTTGAAGAGCCCACCTGCTGTCCGGCCGAATCAAGCCAGCTAACTCGAAAAATCTTCCGCGCCATCTCCGGCGGATCGGCCGACTCCAACCGGGCCCAGCCACCTATCACATATGTTTCTCCTGCTACCACGGGAACAGTGTCGGCAATAAATTCCCGGCCATAGCTGGTAGTTAAATCACCCTGCCGCATCGTCCAGTTACCCCGTAACGCAGAGATTTCATCCGTCCTGACGGCACCGGCTCCCGTGGTGCTCTGCCACCAGTTATCAGCATCACCGGCATCACCAAGTTCAAAATCAGGATTGCTCAACAGATTGACCGGTTGGGCCTGCACGGCGACCGGAGCAACCAGCAAACTCAGACCAACAACAACAATCATAAACAAGGAAAAACTATCTTTCTGTCGAAAAATCATTTTAAAGTACACCCTCCAGCTGCAAATTTTACCAGAATTTCGTTAGATTTTTTTAGATTTGAAGTCAGGTTGGAAATTGTTGATTGTTTAGTAAATGATAAACAGTCAGATATTAACACAACAGTTAGCCAGCCCTTTCTTGAACATAATCTCCAGCTGTCCGCCTGCAACCTTAAATTTAGAATAACTGGCTCCAGATGTCAAGCTTATCAAAACCAGTTTAAATAAAAAATTGTTGTTTTAAAAAGACTAATATAACTGTTTAATTAGACCCGTTTTAAATGTCTTTTGAATAATTTTTCAACACATCAGAGAGTTCAAAGGGGGAAACAGTGGGCCCGGCCCGCAGAACAACATAATCATGATAGTTTTCCCCATCCTTTTCCTTGCTACCCCGATAGACTATAGCTAACGCCGGAAATTTATCCCAATATTTTTCAATTACTCGGATTTCCTGCTGAAGGAGCTGATGATCCGGTAGCAAATAACGGCCAGTCGCCGTGGCCAGCTCTGCATTTTCCGTTAACTCCCCAACCAGTACTTTTTTGTCCCCTTTATGAGGTTGCCAGAGCTGTTTGCCCATAGTTATTCCAGCCTCCATGAAAAAAGATTGTCCGACAGTTTAATTATCTATAGATCCCAACAAATATACAAGGTTTACCCTTTATTTTCAGAAAAAAACGACGGACAATAGAAGCTCAGAGAATTTGACCAATGAAATTACCGTATAACTATGAGTAACTATCCCTTACTGCTTCCACAGCAGTCTTGAAATGGCGAGGTATCTGTGTTTCGACATGAGTGGCCAGAAAATCCTCCAACTGCTTGAAAAAAGCGGACAGAGGTGGATTTAATGAGAAAAAATCCTTCTGCTTTCTGGCAAAAAAGCTTTCCAGACAGATCAAGGCCACAGGATTAAGTTTTTCCAGATTGAAAAATATTGTTATTTCAAAACAACAGTCCTCACGGGCCTTCTGCCGCCTTTTTTTCTCCTCCTTGAGGGCAAGGTTGATCGTTTGAAAAAAATCACTGACATCTGGCCGTGCATTAAAAGCAGTTCTACTATATTCCATAATCTCCTGTAGCTGACTGATGTAGCGATCAGCAATAAGGCCCAATTTTAAATCCAGATACACTATTATATTCATCTCCCACTTAAAAGATCATTCCCAGATTACAAACCTTAACTCTCTGACTTGCAGACAGCAATCCGGCAGAACAAAATCAAACCAGAGAGACCGGTCAATACAACTCAATAATGCAGTTGTTCTTATAAAGATTTTCGGCAGAGATGATGGAATAGTTGAAAATTAATTGGAGCTTTTAAATCTCTAAGCGCCCGTCAGATCGAGGGGAAAATTTCGGGAGATCCTGTAGGCAATCCAGCCGAAAACAGCTAACAGACCGAGCTATTTGTTTCCATTCAACAGCAGTAAACTGCCTGATATGTGTGCTGGTTTGCCCAAAGATATTATTCTGAAAATCGCGAATTATCGCGGCGCGCAGATTGGCTTTCAACAATCTACTGTCCAGTTGATCAAGGAAAAAGGGTTTGGAAATACCTGTGGTTTGCGGCCAGGCCCGGCTATCTAAGAAAAGGCTGATCTGCTGAATGACCGCCCGAGAGTTTCGCAGCTGCGCAGAAACCAGCCATTTTTTTCCATTGATCGACGGCTCATGAACCCCGCAGGTACCGAGACAATCAGAAACCAGTCCCGCGCCGGTAAAATCCTGTTCGACCGGTTGCTGAGAATCTATTCCCAATAACTTTTCGAGCCGTTCCCGGATCAATCGATAAAACCCCCTGATGGTTTGATCAAACAGCCTATGTCCCACCGGAACAATTAATGAGAAAGTCAAATCCCCGGCATGCAGCAACCAGCCACCACCGGTCGGTCGAATCACCACCGGAAACTTATCAATCAATTGGTTTAATTTATCAGGAACCCTGTACTGCTGACTGTAACCGATAGAGAGAGCAGGTCGTGACCAGCCATAAAAACGTATTGTGGGCCGGCTGACCCGGTTAAACAGCCACCAATCAACCGCCATGTTATACCCGGGGGATAAATCAGGATGAAATATTACCTGGAGTTCCAGACTACTCATGACTATTCAAAACAACCCTTCAAATCTTTCTCAATTCAGTTGCCCCGAGATTTATTCACAACAAAATTCTATATATTCCTGCACAGTTAACATCTGCAGATCAACGTCTGTAATCTCCAATCGTACAAGCCGTCCGGCCCCATAGGGATCACTATTTATCAGCTCTGGCCGACTGCTAAGCTGGCGGTTAACTTCCCCCACAACCCCTGCAACAGGTGGGGCCATTTCATAAGTGGCTTTCAATGATTCGATCAGAACCAGTGTGTCCCCAGCCGCAATCTGCTCACCCGGTTCGGGCAGCTCTATGTAGACAACCTCTCCCAGCTCTTCCTGACCATTTTTAGTGATTCCCACCCAGCAGTTTTCCGGATCATACCAGAGATGTTTTTTTGTATACAGGAGCTCTTGTGGATAATCTTTTGTCACCGGCCAGCACCACCTTTCATAAACTAAATATTAGTTTTTTCAGATTATCAACCAGATACCTTTCTACCATCCAGATTGTTAGCTTTTAGTGTTGTCGAACTTTCCAACCAGATCAGGAGCCTCCCGCATAGCCTCTTCCAGTAAATCTTCAGTTTTTTCAGATCGATACCGTTTTTTTCTTATTTGATGAATATTCTCGGTTCCTCCGCCACCGCCACCACGACCCCTGCCACCCGTGGTTTTACGACGTTTCTGACGGCCCTGCTCTATCGCCTGTTGAAGCCATTCTTCCGCCTTATTGATTGCCTTCTGCCGATTAACTTTCTGAGAACGACTACCAGAGGCTTCAACAATAATTTCTAACTCAGAGGTAAGATTTTTTTCCG
>PWOD01000005.1 GCA_003557545.1 bacterium
ACCTACTTCGGCAATTCTAGCGCCACCGGAGCCGCCTTCAGCCGTGTGCTGCCCGAATTCTGTGTCGCCGCCTGAACCACCCGAATCGGATAGAGTCCCCCCTCCCCCTCCGCCACCAATCATCGTTGCTTTTATTCGATACACGCCACTTGGAACCGTCCATGTACCGTCCCCGGAAAGCGTTTCCACACGTGTCATGGGCGCATTGCCTTTTACTCGCAAATCCCCGTATACATCCCCGCTTAGCTCGAAATCACCGCTTAGCTCGAAATCACCGCTTACATCAAGCAAGCCTGCAACCTCTAATCCTGCGGACAACGCCGCCTTGTCGGTGGTGAGCGATAGCAGCTGCGGTTCGGCGCCTACTCCGATGTATGCGTTCCCCTCACCGTCGGCGGACAAGCGGAGCGGTTCATCGAGTCCTGTTTCAAGGTCACCCGTATCCGATATTTCCATCGATGAACGAACGCGGGTATCGAGCGTAGAGAGTCGTATGGTCGTCAGCTCGAGTGTGAGGTTACCGTCTCCATCCAACTCGATGAACGACTCTCCGTCGGTGTCGCCGATTTTGAACGTGCGCTCATTGAGATCAACGTGGAAATGCTGAGGCGCCATCGGCGCTTCAATGCGCCCGGTGGTGAGAGTACCCATATTCGCGGTGATCGCTTCGAGGCTGTCGACGTTGATCTTCTCGGCAGTAACGGCATCAGCGTCCAACTTCTCGGTCACTACCGCATTGGTTGCGATCTTTTCCGCGACGACCGCGCCAGCGGCGATTTTGTCGGTTTCAATCGCGTCGGTTGCAACTTTCGCTGCTGTCACAGCCTCGGCGAACAATTTCTCGGTGATGACCGCCCCGGCGGCTATCTTGTCGGTTGTGACTGCCGTGTCGGCCAGCTTGTCTTCGACAATCGCCCCGGCCCCGACTTTGTCGACAACGATCGATCCATCTTTTATCTTGACCGTGCTTATCGACCCGTCGGCAATAGTGTTCTCGACGACTGATGATTTACTGAGATCGCTTGTCACCGCGGGCCGAGTCGACGCGGAAACCGGCTCGCTCCACTCGCTGGCTATTGAGTCATCATCGGTACGCACACGCCGCATTCGGTAGTAGAGCGTTCGCGGCTCGGGTTCCTCGTCGGTACCGGCGTGCGGCACATCACTATGTATCCACACCTCGCCGTCAAAATGTTCGAAACCGCCTTCGCTGCCGGTCTTCCAATCCTCGCCATCGTGCTTCGGGCGATACCACGGCCCATCCGCTGAGTCCGACACCTGTACATCGTAGCCATAGCGACGCACGTTGTTCTGTTGGTCGGCGAGCACATAAATGTCGCCCAAGAACCGGCGCGTCGAGAGCACGGGCGTGGTGAGGTTGATGTCCGAGGCTCTACTGGTTATCTCTTCGACTTCCTCATTGACGAAAATGCGTTCGCCCTGATTGCCTGCCACATCAATAGCGACAACAGAGTAGCGATACTCGCCGAGGTCAAGCTCATCGAGTCGAACATACAACTCATCGCCCTCGGCAAGGATTTCCTCGGGCCAGTGCGTGCCACCGTCGAGGTCGAGATCATAGTCGGTCGTCGACGCATCACCGCCGTCGATATCAATATCGTAGTCGGTAGTCGAGGCGTCACCACCGTCATAATCGACGTCGTACAATCCATCTCGACTGACAACGTATGTGCGGATCGGTAGTGCGTCGCCCTGCCACGGTGCGTCAGGCGGACGCCAGAACAGTTGCACTCCGTCCACGAGAACGGTTGCCGAAAGCTGCGTCACAGGGCCCGGGGCACGAATGTCGATGGTATCGGTAGCGCTCTCTGTGGCGATATTGCCGGTGGTGTCAACGGCACGAACCTGTACGGTGTACTCGCCTGCGGTCAGGTTCTCCCAGAGAAACACCGTGGAATCACCCTCGAAGATTGTCTCGGCAGTATCCCAGTCCTCGCCATTGCGAAGTATAAAGTATGCGAAGTCTTTGTCCGCTATGCGCGACCACGACAGTTGAATCCCTTCGCCGGGACGAATGTCGTGCGTGATCGCGCCAACAATATTCGGCGGCGCGTCTTTTCCAAGAACCTGAATCGAGTCCTCGGCCCACTGACTTGATGTACCATCATTGGAAATGGTTCGCGCGCGAACGGTGTAGGTCTCAAGTGTGTCGACGTCGGTTATCGATACTTCCGCGTCTTCCGGGTCAACGAACATGGCGTTCCACGAATCGTCACTGCCTTCAATGCGCCATTGGACCTCATGCCGTTCAATCCCGGCGAAGGAGCTACCGGCGATTATCTCAACGGCGATTCGATTCTCCCAACCGCCGTCACTCTTTTTCTTAATCGTCGTGCCGTCGGCGCGAAGCGATATACCGGGTATCGGCGGCGTGCGATCATCGTCGGCGACAAGCGTTACTCGCGGATCGAACTCCGGCGCTTCTCCGGCCTCCGCGTCGAATATCGCCTGCTCTGTCGGCACGAGCGTGAGCTTCGCAGCGTAATCGTCTTCGGGCACGATCGAGGTAATCATGTAGGTGTCGGTAAGCTGGCCCATCTCACGGGTGCCGTAGAGATCGCCCGCAGCAATGTTGTACTGATCGACCTCACTGGATTTCAGGCTCACCGTTGTCACAGTGCTTTCGGCGTTCTCGAGTTCGATGAGGTAGTCGTCATCGTCGGGCGTGCGGATACGGATAGCGTAGTCGGTGCCGGTCTCCATCGTGATCGGCTCATCGAGCTCAAGTGCGGTGACCTCATCTTGCTCGTTTCGAATGACCTCAACGAGCCTACCGCTTGTGACACCGAGTAGCGCGACATCATGCGTAACGCGGACCCAATCACCGCGACGACAACGCAACGCCTCGAAATCCGCGTTCAGCGCAAACCGAGTACGTCGCAATGTCGTCTGATACAGATCGCGCCTGCCATAGCGCCATGCCTGATCCTCACCAGTGATTCCCCACAGCTCAGTGTCGTCGACCACGGCATCCGATGGATTGTCCTCATCGAAGTAGACGCGCATCTCAACTTGCTTGTAGTCGGCGTCGGCATCGATAAAGGTTACATTGAGTGCAGTCGCCGGTTCGGCGAAATTCTTGGTTGCGGAGAACCCCCAAGAGTTCTTTGGCGTAAAATGCTGGATCGGGTCCTTCGGCTGATCTTGAGCGACACCGAATTGGCCGCCGTTTTTGACGACGAACGCCTGTCCGACCGACGCTATGAGCTGTAGCTGCTCTGCGAGCGTCTGACTCTCTTGGTCGTATGCGTTTACTTTGTAGCCCTTGTCGACGCACGTAGCGAACCATGACTCGAGTGCTTCCCAATCGATCTTCGCGTCCGGAACCGTGCGCTTCGCCGCCGGCCCCTGTAGGGTAAACAAATAGGCGCTTGCCGGATTCGAGTCGTGATCGTGGGTATAACTCCATTCGCTCGCTCCGCTTCCGCTACCGCTGTACACCGGCAACGAAACCTTGCCCGTGCAACTGAGCTGGTCAATGATGCCGGTTCATCCCCGCGTCCGCGGGGAACACTCCATTTGCAAGTAGCAAAAATGTAAGGAGATACTCGATCGAAGTCCATGTACCGGCGATTTCGATGCATAAATGGTTGTATGTCAAAGATCGGCATCGAAGAACAGGTGTGGATCGCCGGGCTGTGCTTCGGGATCTTAGAATTCGTCCGATGATACGGCGGCGTCGGGGAACTCGTCCGGCTCGTTCGGAGGGAAAAAGGAAACCAGAGTCAGTCCATCAAAATCTACCGGTAGGCGTCGATTGGGGCCGATTGTAATGAAGTTGTAGCCGAGCTCGCTGTTCGTACTCCAGGCCATGACAACGTTACCTTCCGTGCACTCCTGCTCGATTTCCTCCCAGAGCATCTCGCGGACGCGTCGAGATGTGTCTCCGAGGTAGACGCCCGCTCTCACTTCTATGAGGTAGACGGCGAGTCTTCCACGCAGTCGTGGTGGTACATTCTCAGTGACGATGACCAACATCGCCGGTCGCCTCCTTGTTCGGTATTGCCTGAGGGACCACTCCTTCGGGCGTGGTCGGCTCATTGATGCCGCTCGCCGACAGAATCTCCTCAATGGTGGGAATGAGACGTTTCAAGACCCGTTCCTGGCGGAACATATCGCGGCACAAAGTCCGAGTATCGCGTTCCGGATTGCTTGTATGTCCGCTGGCGACCTTGAAGGCGGCAGGTACAACCGTGTCGAATTTCAAGACATCCGCAATGTCGTAGACGAACGATTGCGGTTTTCCGGTATGAATGAAACCGATAGCAGGCGAATATCCGGCAGCGAGAATGGCGGCCTCACTGATTCCGTACAGGCAAGCCGTCGCTGCGCTTAGACACCTGTTCGGAATGTCCGACGCATCCCACCGGTTCTGATCGTAGTTGCGGCTTTTCCATTCCACACCATACGTTTTGGCGAACTCCTGGTACAGCTTCCGGACTCGTGAGCCTTCGATGCCTCTGAGCTGATCCACACTTCGTCTGGCCGGTGGGGGTTCCTTGAATCGCAGCTCGTACATTTTGCGCACTACCTGTAGTCGTGCTTGTTCGTCGAGCGCCACCTTCGCCTGATACAGGAGTTTGTCGCTTCTGGCGCCTCCTGGCTGTCCTGCTGCATAGAGCCTCACCCCTCCGTCTCCGACCCACAGCAACAGGCAACCGACGTGCGCGGCAAGCTTAACCGCTTCGTGCGTAATCCGGGTTCCCGTTTCCAGGAGAATGCATGCGAGATTTCCCACCGGGATATGGACTCGTATTCCTTTTTCGTCGATCATGACGAATGCGCCGTCGCGGACATCAAGTCTGCCGTATTGCAGAAAGACCATAGATGCCCGTTCCTTGATCATGGTGGGTCGGGCTGGCTCCATACCTGATAGTTTCGGTGGCATCGGGCCCTCCTTTCTTCGAGTCCGGTGTCAGAGCGGGCTGATCGAAAGCAAACCGAATCCGAATCCCTTTGCCGGACCAACTCCGGAGCGGATGGCAGACGCGAAGCGGTAGGGATCCTGAACAGTCAACTGTCCGTCGAAGCGAACTGCGTAAAGCGTGATCGGTGCCTGACCGTTTCTCCGGTTGCCGGTTACCTCCCCTTCCTTCTGTGCAAGGGCGCCGTCGAGTCGCGCTCCACCCTGTTGGAGCTTTCGTTCCAACCATTGGTCCTGAAGATTGTCATTCAATATAGGAATACGGATGCGCTTAAGATCTCCGGTAGAATCCGTCTCATTCTCACGTCCACCGCGTATCGTTTTGATTGGATTTGCGCGCAACCGGAATCGTAGCCTCTGTCCCTTGCCAAAGCTCGGTAGTGCATACGGTTTGCATTCCGCCTGTACATCCATGTTCAGCTTTTCTCTCGGACGATCCCAATCCGGTTCTTTTTCGCTTTGCACGAGCAAGGAGACGAACGGGCCGTCAGGTAGCTCGGGCCGGAAAAGAACCCTGGAGCCGTGACTCCCGCTGCCACATGCGCATGATACGAGTCGATGCATCTGATAACAGTCCGAAAGGACTTTGAGATGTCGTGCATTCAAGACATTCAGGTGTACTTTACTGAGGTACATCGGCATCCTCCAGATTGAAATCCGATACGTCGCGAAAGTCGGTTCGTACGTAGCGCGTTCTGAACTCGCGTGCGCCGAGTTCGAAGCTAACCGGTTCATCGTGTCGCTGCTCGCCCGCACTCCCGTCGTCCGGAACGACCAAGCGCACTCGTGTTTCCTGATCATTCGCGGTCCGGCGTAGGGGGATCAGGTGTAGCGGTGACAGCAGGTCCGAGTCCCTGAAAATCCAATCGGGTTTCGTGAACGGTGCTGAGGCAACATAGGATTTGCGACCGAGAAAGA
>PWOD01000043.1 GCA_003557545.1 bacterium
CTGCTGCTAAATATTCCGGACTATCTTGGCCGGGACCGCGGCTTTTTTATCCGCTATGAACTGCCGGTATGGGTTTCGGAAGCTTCCCCGCATCAAAAGAATTTCGATCTGAGACATCTTTTGGGTCTGGGAGCACACTTCCGGTTTTAATGTCCGGTTTTAATGTCCGGCTTTCAGGGATGGCCTATTCTTTCTTCAGGATGGCCGGTTTGATTTGTGTTATCAGAAATGCCGCAATCAGACAGGCAAATCCGGCATGCCCATATCGGCGAAGGGAAGATTGGCACAGCAGGATTTGCCTGTCTGATCAACGACACTCGCTGGCAAAAAACAGCCCTGATCCTCGAAACGCCGGTCGACGACGGCGACTGGAAAGCAAGCTACAGTAAAAACCTTTCCACTCTCCGTAAACTGCTCGACAAGGGCTGAAGCTGACCGGGTAAATTTCTTACCTGGCTTCGGTTTTTTCCAGCTCGGCCAGCAGTTTGTCCGGTTTGAAGGGACCCTCTTTTATTCTAATCCCAACAGCATCGAAAATTGCATTTCCGATGGCAGGCAGCGGACCATTGATTCCTATTTCAGAAACTGATTTGGCACCATAGGGCCCGGTCTCCTCATAGGTTGGAACGAGGATACATTTCAACTCCGGCATATCCGGCATTTTGTAGATGTTATAACTATCGAAACTGGCATTCAACATCTTCCCGCGGCTACTGAACTGATATTCCTCTGTCAGGGCAAAGCTCAACCCATTAACGGTCGCACCCTCACACTGCCCTTCAGCCAGCCGGGGATGAATCGCTGTCCCACAATCAGTCGCGTTAACATACTGTATAAGCTCCACTTTACCGGTCTCAGTATCAACCTCAACTTCAGCAAAATGGGCCGAGAAAGGTGGAGGTGATTTATGTGAGATACTGGAATCATGGGCCGCTATCTGATGCTGATTGGATTCGTATAATGAATAGGTGGCTATCTCTTCATAACTCACTTCATTACCCGAAGAATCAACCACTTTTTTAGCGCCAAGACTAACATCTTCCAGCTCGACTTCCAGCATTTCCGCACCAACTTTAAGAATCTGCTGCTTAACCTTACCCGCACACTTATCTACCGCCTTACCACTGAGGTAGGTCGTGCTGGAGGCATAAGCCCCAACATCGAAGGGGGTCAGGTCGGTGTCAGAAGAATACGGGATAATATCCTCCGTCGGTACATTGAGAGTTTCAGCAGCTATCTGACTCAAAACTGTGTCACTACCAGTGCCCAGATCGGTGGCCCCCATTAGCAGATTAAAGCTGCCATCCTCGTTCATCTTAATCGACGCTGCGGCCATATCGATCTCAGGAATCGAACTACCCTGCATCAACGTACAGATACCAAATCCTCGCCGTTTTGAACCACTCGAGAGGGAGCGGCGCTCTTCCCGTGTATCCCAGCCAAAAGCCTCTTTTCCCTGCTCCAGACACTGGGGCAGACCACAGGATTCAATTGTCTGCTCAACCCCCTCCTTACCCTCACCCAGAGCGGCAAAAACCGGGGATGTCTCACCATTCTTAATATGATTAATCTCCCGCAGTTTTACCGGATCGATATCTAACCGGTGGGCGATCTCATCCAGGGCGGATTCAACCGCGAAATAGGTCTGAGTCGCACCATAACCCCGGTAGGCACCACCAACCGGAAGATTGGTATAAACAACTTTACCATTAAATTTAACAGCTTTCGCCGTGTTGTACAGTGGTAGCACCTTACTTCCACTGTTACAGACAACGGTCAGAGCATGACCGCCATAGGCGCCTGTATTCATTAGAACATCAAGATTAATCGCCCTGATTGTTCCATCCGAATCCGCCCCAATCGTTACATTAATAATCTGGGGATGACGGGTCCGGGAGGATACAAACTCCTCCTCACGGGTCATCAAAAACTTCACCGGACGACCGGTTTTCATAGCCATGGCGGCCACAATATCTTCAACCAGTACCTCCTGCTTGGCACCAAATCCTCCACCTATCCGGGGTTTAATAACCCGGATCTTCTTCTCCGGTAGTTCCAGACGTTGTGCTACAATCCGCCGAACATGGAACGGTACCTGGGTACTGGTCCGAATAACAACCCGTCCCCGGGAATCGATATAAGATATACAGACATGTGGTTCAACCGGACAATGCTGTGCATAATGACTTTCATACTCATCCTCAACAATAATGTCAGACTTGGCAAACTCTTCCTCAAGATCACCAAAACTGAACTCAACCGCTGAAGCAAGATTTCTTTCAGGCTCATATGGTATTGGAATGATCACCTTACAGTCATCTTCATCATGGATAACCGGCGCTCCTTCATCGGTAGCTTTACGGGGATCCAGGACCGGTTCCAGAACTTCGTACTCAACCTTAATTTTTTGGGCTGCTTCGCGGGCCAGCTCCGGCGTCTCAGCGGCAATTGCTGCAACCCTATCTCCCACATAACGGACTTTATTGTCCAGTGTATGACTATCATAGGGAGATGGTTCGGGATAACCCTGTCCGGCGGTCGTATGGGGAACCCTGGGAAGATCAGCATGGGTCAATACAGCTGCTACTCCCTCCATTGCCTCAGCTTCTGAACTGTCAATACTGAGAATCCTGGCGTGAGCGTGGGGGCTCCGCAGTACCTTTAAATACAGCTGGTTCTGCATATCATAATCTTCAACAAATTTGTCCTTACCACAGGCCAGAGCAAGTCCGTCAATCTTTTGAACCGACTTACCCACCTGAGCAAAATTAGCTGTTTTTTGCTCGGACATCAGATACCACCTCTCATTTTTTGAGCCGCACTTTGAACCGCTTCAATCTGTTTTACGTAACCGGTACATCGACAGTAATTACCATCGAGGCCACGTTTGATTTCATCTTCGGTTGGATCGGGATGGGTTTCCAGAAGGGATTTTGAAGAAAGGATCATTCCCGGTATACAGAAACCACACTGCACAGCACCTTTGTCAACAAATGACTGCTGTAATGGATGTGGATCGTTCACAGTACCCATACCTTCTATCGTGGTAATTTCAGCACCATCAGCCTGGGCAGCAAATTTGATACAGGACAGTATCGGCTGACCATCAAGCAGAACTGTACAACTCCCACAATGACCTTCATCACAACCCTTTTTAACACCTTGATAACCAGCACTTCGCAGCAAATCGATAAGCCGGGTAGAAGGATCCACCTCAAACTTTTTGCTGTCACCATTAATCGTCAACTTAATCTCCATACTATGACCCCCGTCATATTAATAAACTAGGATATAAAACACAATTTTAGTTGTTAATAAATTTCTACTAATCCTACCGGTATCCGCTACTCAGCTATCTGTAACAGATTCCGTTTAACAAGCTTTTCAATTAACTTTGATTTATAACTGGCGCTGCCCCAGACATTATCAGTCGTCTTAACCTCTTCACGGGCAAGTTTTCCTGCTTTGACCGCCAGTTCCTGCGAGAATTTTTGGCCTTCCAGGGCCTCTTCAGCCGCTGTACAGCGGGTTGGAAAAGGTGATGCGGAACCAATTGCAATCCTTGGATTTGTCACTATACCATCATTCAGCTCAGCCAGTACTGTTACTGTAACCGTTGCGTAAGCATCAGATGTCATGGCAAATTTTTCATAATTTCCACGGTAATCAGCCAGCTTCTGATCCAGGTTAACCTGTTTAATCAAACAACTTTTATCCAGCAAACGGGTCGGATGTTTACTAAAAAACTCCACCGCCGAATAGCTCTGCTCACCCTCCGGTCCAGAGACCACGATCTCCGCATCAACTGCTAAAAATACCGGCGGAAGATCAGCCCAGACTCTCATCTGTGCCAGAGAACCACCAAGGGTAATCATGTTACGCAGAGGTGTTGTGCCGACATTTGCCGCTGCTTCGGCCACGACTCCACCGGCGTACTGTTTCAGCAGGTCAGAGCTTTCCAGCTGCCGCATCGTCGCAACAGCGCCCAGAGCAAGTTGTTCGCCGGCCTCCTCAATATAGTCTAACTCCAGCCCGGTCAGATCTATCAAGCCATCTATTTGCTGACTGTCGGTCACACTAACACCGGTTCCACCGGCCAGCAGTTTCCGTTTGCCAGGCCGTTCAATCAGCAGTTCAACCGTCTCTTCAACTGTTGCTGGTTTTAAAAATTCTGATAGTTTTCTCACGGTTTTTTCACCCTTGTTATTTTTTTCAGCATGCCTCATACAAAGTTCTCAATTAATATGCGTGTTACATTGTAAACCACAACAAGCGGTTTAAACAAGTCCTTTTGATTGGGCTTGATATTTTGCCCGATTAATCGATGAGTTATCAACAGAACTTCTTTTTAATCCCGCAGACAAACTCCATATCCGTTAACCAGAAAAAAGCTATCTTTTTCCCAAAAACTCCCTGAAAACCTTTCAGACCACCGGCCAATCCACTCAACAAATTTAGATGTGCAGGTTAATAAGAGTAACGATATTCAATCTGGACAGAGCGCGTTTCAAAATCACCAAAACTTATCTCATCACCGGTTTGGGAGTCCTCAAACCTCATCCCACGGGTCAGCTCAACCACCGCCTGAAGGGCAAGGTTACTATTTTCCGATAAGAAAAACTGAACTCCACCTCCACCCCGGTAAATTAATGAATGATCGCTATCTTTAAACAACCTGGGACCACCCCGACGATTAATTTCCAGCTCAGTCCGGACTGCACCCAGACCAACAAAACCAAAAACCGCCATACGGGATGCAACTCCCGGTAATTTTCTCTGTTCAAAAATATTTAAACTCAACAGATAACTTTGAAGATCACCGCGGGCCGCCTGCGGACCAAGGCTATCATGATAACCGGCCAGCGACGCCCGGTTCAGGGCCAGTCTGTATTCAACCCGCAACGCCCCTACCTCTCCTCCCCAGCCGAGCCCATAATTTTCTCCCCGCTCAAACTCAATTAGCCGCCCGCCTCCGGTCAAATCATCCGGGGAAAAATTGCCCATCTGGAAATAAAAATGATTGCTCTCTCCCGCCAGTGAGGGGCTGAAATAAACTCCCATAACAACTACTAAAAAAAGTAGCTGACAGTAAAACCAACAACCGCTACCAGCTCGGCTAAACATCTCTATCTATCCTGTCGAGGTCGGCCCGCACCATAATTTCCACCAGCTGTTCAAATGAACTGTCTGCCTTCCAACCTAATTTTTCCTCAGCTTTCGAAGGATCCCCGACAAGCGATTTTAGGTCGAGCGGTCGATAATAATCAGGATCTACCACCACAACCGGCTGGCCGGTATCGGCTCGCAAGGCAAATTCCTCTGTTCCTGTTCCCTGCCAGTTTAAGTTAATACCAACCGTTTCAAAAGCACAGCTAACAAATTCCCGCACAGAATGTGTTTCTCCTGTGGCCAGAACAAAATCTTCGGCAGCATCCTGCTGCAGCATCAGCCACATTCCCCTGACATATTCAGGAGCATATCCCCAATCACGTCGGGCATCAAGATTACCCAACCGTACCTGTTCTTCTGCGCCCCGGCTGATCCGGGCAACTGCACGAGTAATTTTACGGGTGACAAAATTTTCTCCGCGGCGGGGCGATTCATGATTAAATAAAATTCCATTGCAGGCAAACATCCCGGAAGCTTCACGATAGTTACGGGTTATCCAATAAGCGTAAAGTTTTGCACAGCCGTAGGGACTGCAGGGTGTAAAACCCGACTGTTCATTTAAGGGTTGACCACTATTATTACCAAAAATTTCACTGGTTGATGCCTGGTAAAAACGGGTGGCAGGACTACTCCTCTGTACCGCCTCCAGCAGACGCAGCACCCCCAGTCC
>PWOD01000048.1 GCA_003557545.1 bacterium
TGGAATGGGCCGGTGGAATTCCCGGGACTATGGGCGGGGCACTGGCCATGAACGCCGGAGCCTTTGGTGGTAAGATCTCTGACATCGTCGATCGTGTAAAGCTGGTTAACTGGCAGGGGGGAATTCAGGAGCTTACCGCCGATCAGCTGGAGTTTGGCTATCGTCAGAGCTGTTTCCCCGAGATCGGTGTGGTCGTCGAGATAGAGCTAACTCTGGAACCGGAAGATTCATTGGAGTTATTGAAAAGATTCTCAAAATTCAATAAACGTCGATTGCAAACCCAGCCGGTGACTGACAGGACCGCCGGATCAGTTTTTAAAAATCCGCCCGACAGGGCTGCTGGTGAGCTAATTGACCGGGCCGGTTTGAAGGGGGAACGAATTGGTGATGCGATGGTGTCAAAACTTCATGCAAATTTTATTATCAATTGCGGTGATGCACAATATGCCGACGTCCTGCGGCTGATTGACCGTGTGCATCACCGCATATTAAAACTTTATGATGTTGAACTTGAAACTGAACTGGTAATTATCTCTCCCGGAGTAACCGGCAATTCCTCGGTTTTACTGGAGGATTTTCAAACAGTGGGTGATTTAAATGGCTGAACCCCGGCGTGTTGGTGTGGTCTGTGGTGGTCAATCGGCCGAGCGTGAAGTCTCTTTGAAAACCGGTCAGGCTGTAGCTGATGCCCTTTTAAGTCGTCCTGTTGCCGTTACCATCTATGATACAACAGGCGACCTTGGAGACCGTCTCAGACAGGACCAGATCGACGTGGTATTTATTGCTTTGCATGGCCGGGGAGGGGAGGACGGGGTGTTGCAGGGAATGTTGGAGTGGAATCAAATTCCTTATACTGGTCCTGGGGTTGCTGCCAGCGCGATCTGCATCGATAAAATCTATACTAAATATCTGCTGGAGTCGTTCGGTTTGCCAACTCCGAACTGGTTTGTACTGGGACCCGATGATCCCATTGAAAATCGAGCCGGATTTGACCGGCTAGTGGTTAAACCCCGGTCTGAAGGCAGTAGTATAGGGCTTTCTGTTGTTGAACCTCAAGATTTTGCTGCAGCGGTAACTGAGGCTCGCAACTATGATTCTCAACTGTTGATTGAACAGTATATTGAGGGATACGAACTCACCGTCGGGGCCCTGGAACTGGAGCAGTTTCATCTCCTGCCACCGGTGGGTATTCGCCCGGCCCACCAGTTTTTTGATTTTGCTACAAAATATACAAAGGGTCTTACTGAATATGATGTTCCAGCAAAAATTGATCGCCCGGTTGTTGACCAGTTAGCTCAACTTACCCGGGAGGCGGTTAAACGGTTCGGCACTGAACGGCTTTGCCGGGTCGATTATATTCTTGCCCGGGATCAGTCTCCTTATATACTTGAAATCAACACTATTCCCGGGCTGACTGCAACGTCACTTTTACCGATGGCCGCTGCTGCCTCAGGAATCGAGTTCGATCAGCTTATATGGGGATTGATCATGCGGGCAATGGAGGATAATAATGGCACGTAAGTATGATCATAAAAATCGCCAGAAAAAAACTTCTAGCAAGGGAAGTAGTTTTAATTTCAGCCAGTTCTTCAGCTCTTATCTTGGAAGTTTGAAGATCTTGTTGGCGCTTTTGCTATTGCTGCTGGGTATATTTGTTCTGCATAGCTTCTATAGATTTTTGCAGGAATCACCCCGTTATCTCGTATCACCGGAGATTTCTGGCAACCGGGTGATAACCGATACGGAGGTTCTCCAGGCCCTTACCGTTAGATCTGATGACGATAGTGACAGTACTGCCCCCTGGCTTCTATTTCTATCTGATCCAGACCAGGATGGAGATACTCCTCTCAGCCTTCATCGGATCTCAGCCACCGCCGTTAAGCAGCGCTTGAGGGAGGAGTTTCCCCGGTTTGAAAAAATTATAGTTTCAGAACATCCGCCCCGGAGATTGAAGATTCAGTTAAAGGAACGTCAGCCAATTGCCTGGCGGGAAACTGATCGGCAAGGATTTTATTTTAAACTTGTGGATCGTCAAAATGTTTCTTTTTATCCTCATCCTCAAGAGCTTGATCGGGCTAAACGTAATCTCCCCAGAGTGCTGGGGATCGAAGATGATAGTTCTGACTGGCAGCGATTTCTTGAGGTTCATGATGTCTTTCGTGAAATGTTTAATCGTAGAGTGGAACATAACTATCAGTTTAAAGGCTCTGGTGGCTCGATTGTCGTAACACTTAATTCGTCTGATGGCCCCGAGGTAATTCTTGGACCGGAGGGGGATTATAGAGAGAAGATTGCTGAACTTTATCGGATCATGCGATCTGGAGAATATACCCGTTATACAGAGATAGATATATTTGACCTGGAAGATGTTCGGGTCCGTTAAATTCTGAGTTTATTGATTGCTACAATAGTGTGAAGTTAATTCATATTACAGGAAGGTGAGTTGTCATGCCGCAGGACAGTTTTGTTGTCGGTCTTGATATTGGGACCACTAAGGTTTGTGCAATAATTGGAGAAAAAAATCGTGATGGTGAAATTGAGATTATCGGGGTTGGCGATCAACCCTCGACCGGACTACATAGAGGGATGGTTGTAAATGTTGCCGATACTGTTAAATCGATTAAAAAAGCGATTGAAGAGGCTCAGTTGATGGCCGGAGTTGAGGTCCATAGTGTCTATGTTGGTATTGCCGGCAAGCATATCAAGAGTATTAATAGCCCCGGGGTGATCGCCATTTCAAACGAGACCCGTGAAATAAATATTAAGGATGTTGACCGGGTTATTGAGGCGGCTACCTCGATCTCCCTTTCGGGTGAAAAAGAACGGGAGATAATCCACGTTATACCCCAGGAGTTTTATGTTGATGGTCAGGATTCCATTCAGGATCCTGTGGGAATGAGCGGTGTTAGACTGGAGGCTGATGTTCATCTGGTTACGGCTGATGTAAGTGCAACTCAGAATATTGTCAAAAGCGTTCACCAGGCCGGGTATGATGTGGAGGATATAGTACTTGATCCTCTTGCTTCCAGCTATGCTGTGCTGGACAATGATGAAAAAGAGCTGGGAGTATGTCTTGTTGATATTGGCGGCGGAACCAGAGATATTTCACTTTTCCATAGTGGTTCTGTCTATGATTCAAAAGTGATCGCTCTGGGTGGTGAACATGTTACTCAGGATGTTATGAAAGGATTGAGAACCTCATCACAGGATGCTGAAAAGGTAAAGATCGATCATGGTTGTGCGATCATTGATATGGTCCCTGAAGATGAAACTATCGAGGTTCCCTCGGTGGGTGGACGGGAGCCAAGGACTATCCCCCGGCGCCATCTCTGTGAAATAATTCAGCCCCGCATGGAAGAGATTTTTAAGTTTATTGATTATGAGATTAAACAGTCCGATTACCGGGATGAAATTATTGCCGGTATGGTTGTTACCGGCGGTGCGTCTGGTATGCGGGGAGTTCCAGAACTGGCTGAGCAGATAGTTGATATGCCGGTTCGGCTTGGTAAACCCTGGGGAATCTCCGGCCTCATCGAGGCAGTTAGTAATCCTAAATATGCTACCGGTGTGGGCCTTGTTCAATATGGTTTTGAACAGCTTGAAGGAGAACACCAGTACAGCAACCTTAGTTCGGGAGGTCATATAACGGATATTATTAGAAAAAGAATGAAATCCTGGTTTGACGACATGAAATCATTACTTTCTGGGTAACTTTATTTTATCATTCTTATCAACTGTTTTCTGGAGGTGAACCTGGTCGAAAAATTGATCTTTTAAATAATTTCATTACGCTAACTGCTGAACCATAACAAACAATGTGGAATGGGAATCAAAATTAATCTTAGTGGAGGTTTTAATGATGGCAATTAATGAAGATCTGTTTGAGTTTGATGAAGAAAGGACAAATAATCCAACCGATATTCGTGTGGTAGGAGTTGGCGGCGGAGGGAATAACGCCGTTACCAGAATGAAAGAGGCCGGGGTTCGTGGGGTTAAATTTATTGCAGTTAATACCGATGCCCAGGATCTCAAGCAGACAAAGGCTGATGTTAAGCTGCGTATTTCTGACGATAATTCCGATGGACTCGGAGCAGGTGCTGATCCCCGGGTTGGTTTGAATTCTGCAATGAAATGTAGTAGTGATGTCAAGCAGGCGATCGAAGGTGCCGATCTGCTATTTGTTACTGCCGGTATGGGTGGTGGAACTGGAACCGGCGCTGCTCCGGTGATCGCCAATCTGGCCAAGGATGAACTGGGAATCCTGACCATTGGTGTTGTTACCAGACCTTTTGAGTATGAAGGTCATGTCCGGCAGAAAAATGCTGAGGCTGGTATTAAACAACTGCGGGAAAATGTTGATACTCTGATTGTTGTTCCAAATGAGAAGCTGTTCGATGTTATTGATGAAGACACCCCCTTTCTGCAGGCCTTCGAGATGGCTGATGAGGTCCTCTACCAGGGAGTGGAAGGGATCTCTGAACTGATAGTTCAGGACGGTAAGGTTAACCTTGATTTTGCTGACGTTCAGACCGTTATGAAAGAAAAAGGCGATGCTTTGATGGGTATTGGTGAAGCCACCGGTGAAAATGCTGCTGTTAAAGCCGCCCAAGAGGCTTTGCACTGTCCACTGCTTGAAACCAATGAGATTGATGGGGCCAGTGGAGTTATCGTTAATATAATGGGGGGGCCGAACCTGAAGGCGGTGGAAGTCAGGGAAGCTATTAACCTTGTTCGTAAAAAAGCCGCCCCTGAAGCTAATGTTATTGCCGGTAACGCTGTGCGTGAAGATGTGGATGCAGTTCGTGTAACCGTTATTGCCACCGGTTTTCCCTCGGCCGATAAGCAGTCAAGAAAGCTCCGTGGATCGGGAAATAAAATCTACCGGGTAGATGATTACACCGACAAGGATCTGTCAACCCCCGCCTGGCAGCGCAAAAGGCAGGTTGAAAAAAATGTCGAGGTGGTAAATGAGGATCCTGATCATCCGTCTGAGGGCTATGATGAAGATGATCTGAATATCCCGACTTTTATGCGGGTTAAATAGAGCGGGTAACTCGGGAAGTTACAACACCTTTGCTCAGAAAACAGGCAGTTTCAGGTGGAAGTTTTTTGTACTGCCTGTTTTAGCTGGTTTAATTTGTCCGAGAACTGTTCGATAAACTCTGTGGCCAGCTCCGCCGGTAATTTTTCTCCCAGTCCGCTGTATTCTTTGAATGGCTGGTAAAACCGGTGGAGTTTTTCCAGATCAGAATCTTCTTCGCCAGATAGTTTTACTATCAATTTAGCTTTGCTGTTGACGGCCAGGACCTTTTCTAACTCGGTAATTGCTGTTAATAGCTCGCGATCTTTTAAAATTAATCGTTTTGAGCTGCTCTCTGGTCTGAACTGCCGGGAAATTGCCGGCTGGTTTTCCCAGAACTTCGCTGGATTCTGGATGCTTTTCCAGTTTTTCAGGGGGAGCCCGTCGCTTCTCAGGTCCAGACAGGTACGGGGGAGTATCCCGGCAGCTTTATCCAACCAGCTGTTCTGCTTGATAAACTCTTCACTGCTCCAGCAGGGATATCCCTCCCGGCTAATCGTGGGGACTATCTGCTTCTTCCCATACCGTCCACCCCCCCAGAAACCTTCTCGGTGTAAGCCGCTCATGGTAGCAAAACGGTTAAGCTGAAAGAGCTGTTGCTGTTCCCAGTGGCTTCCTCCGCTGATGGTCCGGTTGCTGGTGAAGGCATGGTCGGCTCCTACTATCGCGATTGGCTCGGCACCCAGTAGCTGAGCAAGATCGATCGCAGTCGTTGTGACA
>PWOD01000067.1 GCA_003557545.1 bacterium
CGATCAAATAATCATTGACCCCGGGGGCTGGACCGATGAGTTTTATAATTTAACCGACAAATCAACTCGAATGATTCTCCTCACCCACGCTCACTATGATCACATTATGGGAATTCCCAGACTGCAAAAAAAATTCCCCGGTATTGAGTTGCTCTGTCACTCTTCAGAAGCTGCAATTCTGAACGACCCGGCCCAGAATTTTTCTCATCTCGCCGGAACAAATCTTAGCCTTGCTCCTACCCGGTTTTCCGATGAAGCAAAGTTAAAAATTGACGGTTTAACGATAAACACACTGTCGCTACCCGGTCATACCCCGGGTGGTGCCGGCTATTATCTACCGGAAGCCGAGCTGCTTTTTTCCGGTGACAGTTTATTTCATCACAGTATAGGCCGAACTGATCTACCCGGAGGTGACCGTCCGGCACTACTTTCGGCAATCCGAGCAGAGATTTTTACACTCCCTGATAACACCCAAGTCTATCCGGGACATGGTCCCCAAACAACAGTTGGCGAAGAGAAAAAAAACAATCCATTTTTTAACTAATTCGCGCCCTGAGATGAGGATAAACCCGCTGAAAAACAGTTACTATTGAATCAATATCCTCTGACGTTAATTTCGGATAACAGGGTATACGAAGGAGCGAAGCGGCCACCTTTTCCGACACCGGCAAACAATCCTGGGGGGACAGATGTTGCTGCGCATAGGGTGAGAGATGGAGCGGATGATAATGTTCCCGTACTTCGATCCCCTCCTGCTGAAGAGTTTCCAACAACCAGTCCCGCTGGGCTGGTTCTTTTAACAGAAAAGCTGTAATATGTCCATTAGTGCGGGCTGTTTCTGGCGGCTGAATAAAGTTGAAAAGCCCCGCCTTATCCAGCTCACTCAAGCGATTTATCAACTCCTGCTGAAGCTTGATCCTCCGCCCCATCAATTGGGGCCAGCGCTGCAATTGTTCCCAGAGAATTGCCCCCAAAATATCAGACAGAACATAACTACTTCCCCGGGAGCGCCAGGTATATCGATCATTATCACCACAACGGGAAACAGTTCGATCAGTCCCTTTGTCCCGCAACAATTCTGCCGGCCGAACATCTTCGGGGGAATTAATCAGCAACATCCCCCCCTCACCGCAGGTAAGACTTTTAGTACCATGAAAACTAAACACTCCAAACCGGCCAAAGGTACCGGCAGGACGGGAATCCCGATATGAACCGAAAACCTGGGCTGCATCTTCAATAAAAAAAAGCTCCTGCTGGCGGGCATATTCAGCAAGCTCGGCCGCCGGCCCAGGAAAACCTCCGTAATGAACCATTATTATCCCCTCAGTCCTATCTGTCACCAGCCGATCAACCGTCTCAGCAGTAATAGTCAGACTGTCCGGGTCGATATCAGCAAAAACCGGACGCCCGCCCGCCATTACTACTGCCAGTGCCGTGGAAACATAGGTAAAAGCCGGAACAATCACCTCGGATGACGGCTGCAATTCCATAGCTAACAGCGCAATTTCCAGAGCATGGGTGCAGGAAGTAGTAGTCAAAACACGGGGCACCTCCCAGCTATCCTGCAACTGCCGTTCAACTTTTTCACAGTAGATTCCCGGGCCGGCAATCTGACCACTGGCCAGAACTTTTTCCACCGTTTCTATCTCTTTAAACGAAATTGACGGCCTGTGATAGGGGATTTTTTTGTCAACTGACGGTTCTGCGCCATTAACAACAAGGGGGGGTAAATCAGTACTATGTTTCATCTTTAACAGTCACCTCAAATAAATTTTAGGCCATTTAACTGACCGCTAAAAGGATACAAAAATCCCTGCTTTTTTAACAGCCTCGACTGCCTATTAAAAGTAGAAAAAATGCCTTATCACCTGTGCAATCGGTTTTCATTCATATTAATAAGAAATTGGGCTATAATTTTACTGGATTAAATCCCGCTCACAGGAAGGAACTGAACCGCTGATGGATTATACAGTAAAGACCCGGGTTGGAACCGCTAAAAAAATCACCGGTGAAGCAATTGTATATCTGGTTTTTCAGGACAACGATGAACAGCCACAACTTCCAGCTCTACCGCAGCTACCGGAAAAACAGCTGGCTGATTTTTCCGCCAAACAGAACGAAATCCAACTTTTTTATCAGGGAGAATTCGCCTGCCAGAAGCTCCTGCTGATCGGCTGTGGCAAAAGTTCAGAGCTGGAAGCGGGCAAACTAACTGAGCTGGGCGGCCGGGTTATTGAGGTCGCACGCCAGTTCAAGCTGCCGGAACTTACCGTAATCTTCCCTCTACAGCTCAATTTCGACAGGGAAAAGCTGGCCGAAAAGTTCTATTCAGGGTTGGTGCTGGCCGGGTATAAATTCATCCAGTATAAAAATCAATCGGATGACGAAGAGAATGAACAACAGCTAAAACTACAGCATGTTACTGTTTTAATCGAGGACGCTCGCTCAGAAAAAACTATCACTCGGGGTGGGGAAAAAGGAATTACGATAGCTGAAGCCGTAAAGTTTTCCCGGGACCTGGGCAATACACCAGCTAATAAAATGTCTCCCCGGGAACTCCAGCAGACAGCTCTGGAAATGGCTGAGAAAGAGCCTAAAATCAAACTAAAAACTATTGCTGACGAACAGCTCAAAAAACAGGGTTTCAACCTTATACGAGCAGTTGGTGGGGGTAGTTCGACTCCACCACGTCTTCTGGAACTGACCTATACCCCCGAAAACTACGCCCGGACTGTTCTTCTACTGGGCAAAGGTGTGACCTTTGACTCTGGAGGAATATCACTTAAACCGAGCAAAAAGATGGATGAGATGAAGTTCGACATGAGCGGCGCCGGAGTGGTTCTGGCGGTTATCAAAGGAGCTGCTGATCTGAACCTGCCGACCCGACTTATCGGATTAATCCCGGCAGTTGAAAATATGCCTGACAGCAGTTCGATCAGGCCTGGTGATATTGTTGAATCCTACGCCGGACAGACTGTTGAGATTCTCAATACCGATGCCGAAGGTCGACTTATCCTTGCCGATACCATCGCCTATGCCTGCCAAAAATGGGGAGAACAGGCCGATTGTATGATAGACTACGCAACTCTTACCGGAGCCTGTCTGGTCGCTCTGGGCCATGCCGCAGCCGGACTGATGGGCAGTGATGACAAACTTTGCGAACAGCTGCTCAGGGCCGGACAGCAGGTGAACGAACGACTCTGGCGGCTGCCGTTGTGGAAAGATTATCGAAAAAAATTAGATAGCAAAATTGCTGATATTAAAAATATTGGTGGCCAGGCGGGCACGGTTGTTGCCGGATGTTTTTTGAAAAACTTCGTAGATTTGGATAAGATTCCACGTTGGGCCCATATCGATATCGCTGGAACAGCCTGGGGAATGGAAAAGCTCAACTACAGACCAAAGGAGGGGGCCACCGGGTTTGGTGTGCGTCTCACCCTGGAGTTTCTCTCCAATCAATAACTTAAAAACCCGCTTGTAAGAATAAAAACTCAAAGCTGATTGCTGAACTAATTTAAAATAGAGGTTAAACTAATGGCCAGAAAACGTCCCCGGTTAAATATTACACTCGATCCCAACATCAAAATTCGGGCTGAGGAAATCGCCGCCCGACTAAACCTGCCCATCTCCCGACTGATCGAACAACTGCTTATTGATTTTTCAGAAAAACTAAAAAGCAACCCGCAGACAGTTTCGCAGATGACTCAAAAAATCAATGACAGATTGAAAAATAGTCAATCTACAGCCAGCGATGAGGCTATCCGGGAGATTACCACGATCCTCTCTCAGCTGGTGGAAGATTAACCATTATTCAGATTTTAATAGCTCTTTTTCCTGTTTGCGCTGCCGGTTAATCCGATAATTTTCACGGGATATTTCTTCCAACAAAGAACTTTCATCTAACGTTTTCAACTGACGATCTTGCATAACCTCACGGCCGGCTATCCACACATCAACTACATCGTGACCACGGACCGAATAAGCCAGCTGGGAATGAATGTTATACAGCGGTGTAAGGTGTAGCTGGTTAAGATCGATCGTGATCAAATCAGCCTGTTTGCCCTGCTCTACCGATCCTGTTTTTTCCCCTAGCCCCAAAGATTCAGCACCTTCCCGTGTTAAAATCTGGATCAGTTTTTTCGCATCCAGAATCTCAGGATCCTTGTAATAAACTTTCTGGAGCTTACCGGCCGTATCGGCCTCACCAAAAAGATCCAGATCATTATTGGAAGCTGCTCCATCGGTACCAAGCCCGACCAGCAGATCATGTTCCAGAAACTTAACCACCGGTGCAACACCAGCGCCCAGTTTCATATTACTCTCCGGATTATGACTGATGCTCACATTATGGTCGGCCAGCAGCCGGATATCATCATCTTCCAACCAGACACCGTGGACCGCCTGCATTCGAGAGCTCAACAGGCCATTTTCAGCCAGCCAGGCTGTCGAACTCATTCCATATTTTTCCCAACTCTCTTCTATCTCACTCTTTATCTCGGCAAGATGGATGGAATATGGTACGTCCGAACCGTCTACAATCTCTTGTTTGAACCAGTCAAGTAGCTCGGGAGTGGTGGAATATGGAGCATGTAAAGCAGCTCCAAGAGTAATCCGTTCGGGAGCTGATCTCTGGATGAACTGCTTTATTTCTTTACCCCGGGGACTATCGTAATAAACATCCATAGTAGCATCATAAAGCACTGCTCTCATCTGGCTCTGTTCAACTATTGGATAATAGAGGAACTGATGAAAACTCATATCTGCCACCGTTGTCACGCCGGCTTTTATAGATTCTGCCAGCGACAGTTTGACCCCCATTTTTTGAGTCTCATCATCCAGATATGATTTGCGAAATACATAGGTTTTTTGTAACCATTCCTCCAGGGAAAGATCTTCGGCCAATCCACGCAGGACTGACATTCGACAGTGTATATGGGTATTAATCAATCCCGGCATCAAAAGTTTACCTGACAGATCAATTCGGGTGATATCCGGATATTTCTCCAGCAGTTCACTGCTAGAACCCAGGTCAGCTATCCGTGACCCGGAAACAAGGACTGCCCCATCACTGTAATAACTATCCTCCTCATCACAGGTCAGAAGAAGTGCACCTACAAGTAAAAACTCATCATGGTCTCTAGACATTTTCAGTTTCTCCAGTTAACTCAGTCGGGAGATCTGTTCGGCTGCCAGCTCGTTCTGACGTCTTGCCAGCTGCTGAAGATCAAGTGGCAAAAACTCACCATCATCAACAATAATCCGACCGTTAATTATTGAACAATCAACCTTTGGCGGATGACAGAAGACAAGTGCTGCCAGCGGATCATGCTGAGCTCCAGCATAATCCAGTGCAGTAGTTTTTATTCCAATAATATCAGCTGCCATTCCAGGCTCAATTTTCCCAACATCATCCCGGCCGATAGCTTCGGCCCCACCCAGAGTTGCCGCCCGCAGTACATCGGTTGATGTGATAGATTCCTCATCATAATTGATCCGCTGCAATAGCAGCGCCTGGCGAACCTCAGCAAACATATGAGAGCTGTCGTTTGACGCGCTTCCATCAACTCCCAGACTGACCTTAACTCCAGCCTTCAGCATATCGACTACCGGAGCCATACCGGAACCTAACCGCATGTTAGAGCTTGGGCAGTGAGAGATCGATGCCCCGGCCCGGCCCATTCTCTGAACCTCATCCTGATTGAGATGGATGGAATGTACATGAATTGTTTTTTCGTCCATCCAACCAAGTGATTCAAGATAATCAAAGGGACGCATACCGGTTTCTTGCAGGCAGAACTCTTCTTCATCCAACGTCTCTGCCAGATGGGTATGAAAATATACCTTATCGAACTTTTCACCCAGCTCCTTACTTTTTTTCATGATTGTATCGGTCACAGAAAAGGGTGAACAGGGAGCAACTATTATTCTCGTCATGCCAAATTTTTCGGGCTGATGATAACGGTTTATGACCTCTTCCGTATGGGACAGAATAGTCTCCTCATCCTGGACAACACTGGCGGGGGGCAAACCTCCGTCTTCCTGAGACAAAGACATGCTTCCCCGGGTTGGATGAAACCGCAGCCCAATCTCCTGCACCGCCTCCACTTCTGCTTCAAACACCCCTTCAGGATGGGCTTCAGGGAAGACATAGAAATGATCAACTGCGGTGGTACAACCCGACATAATCAGCTCAGCAGCAGCCACCTGGGCACTGACACGAGCCATCTCGGGAGTTAAAAACTTCCAAATTTCATAAAGATATTTCAACCATTCAAACAACCTGGCATTCTGAACAGCAGGGATATTCCGGTTTAAAGTCTGATAAAAATGATGATGGGTATTAACCAGACCGGGCATAAACAACATCTCTTTACCATCAATCACCCTGTCTGGATTCCAGGCCGGATCCACTGTATCGGCAATCTCTGCTATCTCCTGGTCAACAATTCTAACCGAGACATTCTGCCGTAATGGCGCACCCACTTCAGTTACAAGATGTCCAATATTTTTAATCAGTATTTCAGACAAGTTGTCCACTCTCCTTTGAAAAATTTATCCACGCAGCCGGTACAATCAACTCACAGTCGGGCGCGGGTTTTAATCCTACTAACCTCTTTTCCGTCGGGACGCTTGACGACAGGAGCCGACGGGTCAGCTATCAGCTGAGTTCCATTGACCAGATAGCCATAGATTATCTGCCCCCGGGGAACCGGTAGTTTGGCAGCCCAGATTCCGGAACTTTGTAGCTGTAACTCTTCCCCACGCCGCCAGTTGTTAAAGTCACCCACCACTTCCACATTCCGGAGTTTAAGCTCTCCCGGCGGTTTATAA
Source organism: bacterium (assembly GCA_003557545.1). Classification (GTDB taxonomy): domain Bacteria; phylum T1Sed10-126; class T1Sed10-126; order T1Sed10-126; family T1Sed10-126; genus PWOD01. The sequence goes on from PWOD01000067.1 coordinate 6,832, forward strand.
CGAAACTGGTGTAATACAGTTTCTGTGACCCGATTACGTCCCTGTTTTTTTGAATGATACATGGCTCTATCAGCTAATTCAATAAGATCTGCCAGATTGTCAGCATGAGTAGGAAATGTACTTGTTCCCACACTCACTGTCAGCTGACCACCGGGAAGACGTTCCTCTCCGGAAAACCTGGCTCTTTCAACTTTTTTCCGCAACCTCTCGGCAGTTTTCGTGGCAATCATATGATCAGCCCGGGGTAACAGAACAGCAAACTCTTCTCCCCCGATCCGGGCCACCGGATCACGCTGGCGAAAAACAGAACGAGTTATTTCACCGATTTTTTCAAGAACTCGATCACCCTGCGGATGTCCATAAGAATCATTATATTTTTTAAAGTAGTCGATATCAAAAATAAGTACTGATAAAGGAGCATTTTTCGATCGATGAAAACCTATCAGTTCCTTCCCGCGCCGTTGAAAATACCCTTTTGTGGCCAGCCCGGTCAACTCATCCCGCTGCACCTCCGCCGACAACCTCTCACTGGTATGACGCAGTTTTTTAATTAACTCTCGATGAGCCTTCAACAAAAACTGCTGGTTTTTAAACAGTCGTCTTAAACTGATTAATTTTTTACGTAAACCATTGTAATCAACCGGTTGACGATAATAAGCAAAACCACCCGAGTTAACCCAGTTTAAAGCCTGCTTATCATTAAGTTTCTGACCAATCAATATTATCCGGGTCGTCTGACTGTACTTCTCGATTCGACTCAAAAAAACCAGCGGATTTGTTAAATAACGATCTTCAATAACAGCCAGCTGGATCTCATTGTTCTGCAGACTGAACTGCAGCCTCTCCAGACGTTCAAAACGGTTAACATTAAACCCCAGATCTCGAAGAATATGGCTCACCGGTGAGCCACTGCCCTTATTCTCCAGTAAAATGTTTGCAGCTAACTCCAGCTCTTTTTCCATAGTTTATCCTCACAATATTTTTTTATACTCTAAATTATATCTACAACCGGTAAATTGGTAAGGGATTTCTTACTAATTGACGATTAACCTTACTTCTGATTTTTGGATAGCAACTTTTTGACCGACTATTCTTCAAAAAACCGGTGGTTCTGCCGATACTTAATGTGCAATCTGACTGAAAAATTAAACTAAGCAACTTTACTGTCAGCTAACAACTCTGATTAGAAGGAGGAACTGGAAATTTGCCCCTACAAACAAACCGCTTGATCAGTTTACAAGAACTTGCCTATCATCTGAATTGGACGACTACAAGGGTAGAATACTGGTTAAAAGAACAACCTGGTGATCTAATTGTCTATAGAAATGGTAAAAAATCTGTGGACCCGATAATTCTTGCCGAACTACTTTCTGACCGCAGTTCTATCAGACCTGCTGTTCAAAAATAATCCCCTGTAAATCAGGCTGCTCATCCCCCGCCAGCTCCTGGATTTTATCCAGATTATTACTGCTATATAAAACCTGGCTCTCCCCGTTCGAGCGCAGACGAATCAGTTGAACAGTAAATCTATCACTGCTATTTTCATCCCTTGAAACAGCAATGGCTGTCAGTCCGTCAGCCTTTCCCACCGAACCGTCCAAAGCCCGTAAAGCTAACAGTTCCTGCCCCGCTCTGGAAACTCGGCTCTGCTGCTCGATCCACAACTTCCGCATTAGATTTAACTGCTGCCCGGGGCGTGCTGCAGTATCCGACTGATTATAATCATCCCTGGTAGATATCCGGTTTACCCCCGGCATTTCGGAACTGTCATCAAATAAAGTAGAAAAAGTCGCCTGATCACGTGCTCTAGATGATATACTATTTACAATCAAATTAATCCACCTCCGATACCTGTATCGACCTTATATAAGATAATTTGAAGGAGGACTTTTAAATGTATGAAATCGCTTTTATTCTTTTTTTACTGCTCTTTCTGGCACTCTACCTGACCCTTTCCAGCGAACAAAAAAAATATGATGAATTAAATGATGTAATGGAACAACCGGCTGAAACAGCTCCCAAGAAACGTGGAATTCTCTGGGAAGGAATGGAGCAGGGAATTCCGGTTCAGATTAAACGCGGAATGATGTTCCGGGACTCCAGCCGTCTGATCACTGTTGTGGTTAAACTGTCAGTCCCCTTTTATCTCCAGCTTGACCCCTGGAATCCATTGCGCAGCCTGACCCGACGATTGGCCGAACTGCTTTCAGAAAACAAACGTATAAGCTGGGGTGAACCGCTGGATAATTTTATCATCTACACCAATTCCCCGGAGTCGGCCCGGGATCTGCTGGGACGGCTGGACGACCAACCTAAAGTTGATTCATTACGCCAGTTCCATCATCTAATATTTTCCCCGGAACATCTTACCGCCTGGTTTTATCAGACCGATATAAATATCCCGGAGATCAAACAAAAAACAAAAATTTTTGTCAATCTATTGAAAGAATCAGGGATAGAACAACTGGCCAGCCCGACTAACGATTAAGCGGCCTATCTGGGTTCAAGATCAGACAGCGACCGTCCCACCCATTTTGCCATTTCCTGATTTTTCAGTTCATAATAAACCGGACGACCATGGGGGCATAACTTAGGAAATTTTAATTTTGTCAGACCGGCCACTATCTCTTCCTGTTCACGCGGCATCAACAACTCACCACGTTTAACTGCATTCCGACAGGACATGATAGCCAGCATCTGTTTTTTCGGCTCCATAACCCGATCCTCTTTTTCAGCTTCAATAAACTCCTCAATAATTTCAAAAATCAGCTTTTTATCTGCAGTTCGACGACCTAAAAATCCTGGCACTGACTGGATCACCATCGAACTTCCGCCAAACGGTTCTATCTCCAGACCCAACTTGGCCAGCTGTGGCTGATTATCCAACAAACTTTCTCGATCTGCAGAACTCAGCTCGATTTTAAGCGGAACTGAGAGATACTGGGCTGCCTCATCTGACCGTGCTTTCTCCATATAACGCTCATACAATATCTTTTCGTGGGCATTATGCTGATCGACAAACAGCAATCCACTATCCTGCTCAACCAGCAAAAAAAGCCGCTTAAACTGTCCCACAATACGATTTTTTATTGTTGACTCGGCTTCCGTAAAATCAAATAAATCGTCCTGTGAACCGGCGCCTGCTACCATTGGACCTATGAAACGATTCTCGGCCTTAAACCTATCGATGCCAACTCCGGATCTTGCGATTTCTTCTTCACTAACAGCTCCCTGTAAATCATCCTGGTAATGCTCCTGCAGAGTATTGGAAATCGCTTCATTTACAAACTTATAGATTGCGTTACTATTGTTAAATCTAACCTCTTCTTTACGAGGATGAACATTAACATCAACCTCTGTCCCGGGCAGATTGAAAAATAAAATCACCACAGGATGACGATCGGTAAGTACGAGCTCTCGATAAGCCTGGGTAACCGCTCGATAGAAGATCGGATCACGCACCGGACGGCCATTGACAAATAAAAACTGGTTACGTCGTGAGTAATGGACAGCCTCTCCGTTAGAAATTAATCCTGTCAATGTAAACCTGCCACTACCCCGATAATCAGCATCGATCTTTTCCAGAGGGATCAGCTGTCTGATTATTTCCCCCCCAAGGGTGGAAGCTACCCGTTCCCGCAGACCCCCGGACGGTACATTCAATATTACCTTATCCCCCTCCCGCAGAATAAAATGAACTTCGGGATGGGCCAGGATCTTCTTTTGAACAGTTTCTATTATATGTTTTTTTTCTGTCGTCTGACTTGCCAGAAATTTTCTGCGGGCAGGAATAGTTGCAAATAACTGCTGAACAGTGACCGTGGTTCCCCGGCGTCGCCCGGCCGGTTTGACCGACGGAGGTTCCCCGGGACTTTTGGTTAATAGAGCCCCTTCCGCGCTATTATCCGTCCGGCTGCTTATCTCCATTTCAGAAACCGAAGCTATACTGGCCAGCGCTTCTCCCCGAAAACCGAGCGTCTTTACCCGAGCCAGATCAGTCGCCGATTCGATCTTACTTGTTGTATGTTTTTTAACCGCAACAGCAAGCTCTTCCGCCGCTATACCCTGTCCATTGTCACTGATCTTAATACTATCTATCCCACCCCCGGTGAACTCAACTATGATTTTATCAGCCCCGGCATCCAACGCATTTTCCACCAGCTCTTTAACCACCGATGCCGGCCTTTCTACGACCTCTCCGGCAGCGATCTGATTGCTTACTTCAGCAGCAAGTTTTTTTATTTTAGCCATGGTTGAAACCCTCTCCTAAATTACTCTGAAATAGTTCAGTGCAGCTCGGATAAAACTATTTCCAACGATTATGAAACCAGAAATACTGTTCTGGATAGTTTGTAATCTCCCTTTCCAACCAGCTGTTATACTGATCGATCAGAGTTTTTTCCGTTTTAACTGTTACTCCCTGTAGCGAGACAGGTAGCGGTTCCCCGGCCCTTATCTCAATAGTTTGACTGTCGGTTCTAACTGCGGCCAGCGGAATAACCGGTGCCCCGGTTTTACGAGCAAGAAAAGCGGGCATACGAGTATTATTTACAGTTTCACCGAATAATTTGGATTGCAGCGGGCGGCTCCCTTTACTCTGGTCTGCCACCAGACCAACCGGTTCACCGGACTCCAGGGCCGCAACCAGTTTTTTTAAAGCCCAGCCGCCGGTCACCGTATTAATATTAAATGCCCGACGATTACGCTCCACCAACCGATCAACATAAGGATTATGAATCACATCGGCATAAGCTGTTAACGAACCAAAACGGCGGGCAACCAAAACTCCTGCCAGCTCCCGGTAGCCCAGGTGAGCTGTAGCCACAATCACCCCACGGGAAGAGTTTAACCAGCTCGCTAAGATTTCGGCCGCTGGAAATTCAATTTTATCGGTTTTTAAAAGTTTTTCAGTATTCATCCACTCTATAGCTGCCTGGCAATAAAATCTATAACAGCCCGTGGCAATCTTTTCACGAACCGCTGGAGTTTTATCAGGAAAAGCTCGTTGGAGATTTTTTTCCACCATCTCCCGACGTAATCGTAAAATTTTCAGCAGAATAAAAGCTACAATTTCTCTGGTTTTCCTTGCTATTTTCAGAGGGAAAATAGTAACCAGTTTGACCAGCAGATAGATCGGCAGATACTCAGCCAGATATCGCAACTTCCTCATCATCTTTGACACTCCGTCAACTCAGTTAGAAAACTCCGATAAAAATCTCTTATTATTTTAGCTTTTATTTGCAGTTTTCCCACCCGCTCCTGAATAGTACTCTTCTCAATATTAACTGCCTCCCGGGCCCGGTCAAACCATTCCTCGGAGTTTCTGGTTTTGAATAAAACCCCCACCCTCTCCAGCTGCTCGGCAACCTCCAACACATTTTCTAAATAAGGTCCGGTTAAAACTGGTTTTTCTGCCACAACCGGTTCCAAAAGATTATGTCCCCCAACCTGCTGTTTCCAACTCCCCCCAACAAAACAGAGGTCACCCAACCGGTATAAATCAGCCAGCAGACCCATTCGGTCTACTATTATAACCTGCCCTGAAAAATTTTTGATTCCCTCACTCCACAGACAATATTCAATCTGCTGGTCCTGCAGCAGATCTTTCAGCTGATCGATCCGGTTTAAATGGCGGGGCGCAATATAAGCAACCAGATCAAGCTGATTTATGAGTTTAATCAACTGCTCCTCCTCTCCCGGATGTATGCTCCCGGCAACTAAAATTTTAGGCTCGCCGCAAAAACCGGGAGGATCTATCAACTCACCGGGCGGATGGAGTAATTGAAGCCATTTAAGAGAACCGACCGCAGTAATTTCTGTCCCCCGGGGTGAAAATTCCCTGAACCTCTCTGCATCCTCGTCGGAACGGGCCAGAACCGCCTTACAATGTCGAATGGTACTACCTAACAGAGGTTTCAACCTACGATAGTTTTTGTATGTGGAACTTTTAATTTTCCCATTAACAATAACCACTTTTCCTTGATTATAACGAAATAAATTGGGCCACAGTTCAGTCTCCACAACTATCAACCAGTCCGGTTGAAGCTGTTTAACCAGTGGCTTAATCAACCAGGGATAATCGTGAGGAAGAACAAATTTACGAGTATGTTCAATATTTTCCAGACCACTAAAAGTCTGGGATGTAACTACTATTTGATCCTCTGAAACAGCTAAATCCAAAAGCCAATCCCGAATAATTTTAACCTGTTGTATCTCTCCCATCGATGCCCCATGCAACCAGAATCTAACCGGACCTGTAAGCTGTTTTCCAGCCACCCGTGAAAACTTGGTTTTCAACGCCCGTAACTTACCACGCCCTCGAAACCCGATAAATGTTGATAGAACAGACAGAGGTAATAAAAGATGAATCGCCAGATTATAGATCATTTCAGAGATCCGCATAGTTTATTTCACCCACTAAACTGGCAATCATTTTCCAGAGTACCTTGGCCGATTTTATCTGTAATTTGCTATATACACAGTTCACCCTGCCCTGCAACTCAACTGGTAGTTTCACCAACTCCTTTTCGGTCATCACGACGGTTTCAGGACCTCCGGCTGGTTGAAGAACCTCCTCCGGGATCTCCCCGTGGTCAGGTAGAAAAATCCGCTCGGCAATCTGATAACCTTCCGCTGTTAAAAATTGCTCAAATTTTTCCGGTCGGGCCAGAGTTGTCACCAGCCGCAATTTTACTGTTTTTAACCGGTCGGTCACATCACAATCACCCTGGCGAATTGCCTGCAATTTATACTGATGGCTGATTACGGGTATAGTAAATTTTTTTTGTTTATCCGGAATCTCTCCCGGATAATCCCTTATTGAAATAAGATCGGCACGCTTTAAAGAGGATGAAGGCTCTCTCAAAGGACCTGCCGGCAAAATAAACATCCTGTCAGGACTATCCGATTCCAACAACACAATATCTAAATCCCGTTTGAGCTGTCTGTATTGAAACCCGTCATCCATGAGAAGCAGGTCAAACTCACCCTTCTGTAAAAGTTCTCGGGCCACTTGCTCCCGCTTTTTCCCCACTCCAAAGCCTACTTCAGGAAAATTTCTCTTCAACAGAGCAACCTCATCACCATACTCGCTCAACCCCTCTGTTATGTCACAGCCAGGCAGAATTATCCCACTCCTTGTAGCCTCCCCCCGTTTCAACACTGCCGGTCTATAACCGGAAGCGGTTAATCCTTCCAGAAGATATTTGATAAAAGCTGTTTTTCCAGTCCCGCCGATGGTTAAATTACCAACCGAAATGACCGGCAGATCCAGCTGTCTGGATAGAGCCCGCTGCCGCCACTGATCGATCAACAAACCTAATCGATAAAGCGGAGTAAACAACCATAAAATCGACCTGAAGACGGTCATCCGCACCGACAGCTCATCAGAAAAATAAAGTTTTCGAAAAAATCGATGCAGCCTCTCCTTCACTAAGTTTCACCGGAAGAAGAAAAATACTCAGGCGGAACAGCACAATCAGTGGTTAGCTGGCGGGAAAGTTCCACCATCTGATTTTCAAATTTTTGAACTTTAACAGATAGTTTTTCTGTAGATTCCCAGGGGCGATATACAGGACCAAAATTAATAATTATTTTACTGAATGGCAGAGGAAAACAGAATCGATCCCAACTGGGAAAAAAATGGGCCCGGGTAGCAAGACCTCCGACCGGTAATAATGGTAGTTTGGTTCGCTCACTTATCTTAATCACCCCGGGCTGGACAGTAAAACGGGGGCCCAGCGGGCCATCAGGAGTTATTCCTAATGTTTTACCATCACGAGCCAGTCTAAAAGCCCTGCGCAGCTCACCTATTCGTGGATCACGCAGGGAAGTTTTTATCGAGTTTTGTCCCATTCCCTCCATAACATTGGCCACATATCGACCATCCCGATGGGGGCTGACAAAAGTATAGAACCCGGAGTTTAAAAAATAATACATCAGAGGAACTATCTGCCCATGCCAGAAACAGAGAATGTAATTACTATCCCGAGCAACTTCTTCATGAAAATGACTATTCCTCGTTTGAATTTTTGTACTCCACCGGATAGTTTTCAATAATGGTGGAGCTATATAACTAGTAGCAAACGTCAAAAAACCATCACCAATATCACTTTTTAAACTCACAGTTTTTTCAGCCCCAGTTCATCCAGAATAGCCCGGGCGACTTCATCTGCAGGATCCAGCCCGGTATAATGTTCAACCACTCTCTCGAGGCCCGCTTTCTGCTGCTTGATTTTTTGTGGGTTTTTCAATAAATTTCCGACAGTTTCACTCAGTTTTTCTGCGGTAAACTGCTGCTGCAGTAATTCTGGTATTTCCACCGTCTCATCGATATATACCGGCATCGCTGCTTTATCTACAGTCACCATCCAGCGGGCCAACCAGTATGAGATCCAGGAGGTACGATACCCCACAACCATCGGAGTTCTGGTAAAAGCTGCCTCCATGGTTACAGTTCCCGAGGCTAATACTGCCAGACCGGTAGCACTCAGAAGACTATGAGAATCATCTGACCAGAGTTTAAACTGTTTTGCTTGATTTTTAATTTTATCTGGATCACCGCTACTGGCAACACTGAAGACTGGTTCCCAGTGGGGATACTGAGCCTGCAGCTGTTCGGCGGTTTTAACCATTACCGGCAGATGGCGGTCAACCTCCTGACTCCGAGATCCGGGAAAAAAAGCAAGCAGGTTCTTCTGAGGGTCGATTTGTAACTGACTGTGAATATCCTGTGGTATTTTTTCGGACCATTTTTTTTGCCGGGGATGACCAACAAATTTAACGTTCATTCCATGTTTACGGTAAAAATCCTCTTCAAAAGGAAAGATCACAAACAGCTGTTCAAACCAGCTGCGCAACTTTTTAATACGATTTTTACCCCAGGCCCAAACCTGTGGGGGAATATAATAGAAGATAGACACATCGTGACGAATAAGTCGCCGGGCAAGACGCATATTGAAACCAGGAAAATCAAGCATTATAACAGCTTTTATCGGCCGCTCGGCCACAAGCCTTTCCAGCTTTCTGGCCAGAGAAAAATAATATGGAAGCGAACCCAGAATCTCAACAAACCCCATGACCGCATGATCAACCAGATTGTCGACAAGCTGCGCTCCGGCTGCCTCAGTTTTCGGGCCGGCCGCAGCGTAGATCTCCTCCTGATAACCCAGGTTACGTAGAGCCCGAACCAGATCAGCACCATACTGATCAGCTGAACTGTCCCCCGTTACAAGAAGAATTTCAGCCATCTAACTGTTTTAAATTATCGCCTTTCAAAGCATCTAATACATCAAAAGCGACCTTGATCGCATCCTTGCCTTCACTTCCTCCTACAACCGGTTCCCGACCCTCTTTGATACAGTGAATAAAATGCAACAGCTCCCGCTTTAAACTTTCTCCTTCCGGGACTGCCGGAGTATATATCTCACAGTCTGGTCCCTCCGCCTCATCTTTCAATCTCCACACCTTAACCTTCTGATCCTTGTAGTTCAAAGAAACATAATTTTCCGGCTGAAAAACCCTGATTTCGCGACGTGCTTCGGGAGATACACGACTGGCAGTAAGATTAGCAACACAACCATTGGCAAATTCAAACCGCGCGTTGCAGATATCTTCAAACTCTGTCATTACTGCTGCGCCAACTGTCCGAACCTCAACCAGCGGTGAATCAACCAGGCTGAGCATAATATCTATGTCATGTATCATCAGATCCAGCACCACACTAATATCCACAGAGCGCTCCGTAAACGGACCTAATCTGTTGACCTCAATAAACCGAGGTTCTTTAATATATTTCTGGGCGGCGACAAAGGCCGTATTAAATCGCTCGATATGCCCGACCTGCAACAGTACACCTTTTTCACGGGAAAGTGAAAAGAGTTTTTCGGCCTCTTCCAGAGTCTGCACCATCGGTTTTTCAATCAAACAATCAATCCCATTTTGGATTAGTTTTGTCCCGACCTCATAATGATATTCGGTTGGAACCACTATACTGGCAGCATCGATTTTGGGCAGAAGTTCATCCATATCAGAATAATAGTCAGTTCCATATTTTTCACTTATAGCACGGCCCCGAACCGGATCAGTATCCACAACTCCCACAAGGTTTACATCGTGAAAAGAGGCAAACAAGCGGGCATGATGCTCACCTAGATGTCCAACCCCTATAACACCTACATTTAATGTTTCTTTATCATACATATCATCATCACCTGTTAATTAATATGAAAGAACCATAACAAAATCAGCTAATATTTAACTGTTAATCAACACCTTACTCAGTTGATCTATTATATGATAACAAACTACTCGAGGCTGGCGTAAAATTTTCCCTCTAACAGTTAATTCTTCAGCCTCACTTTCAATCAAAGAAAAAACGTAATATTTCACTGACCGGTTTTCCCAGTACATCAGATAATATATCCCGCACTAACCCATCCCTGAAATCTCTTCTAACAGCATCGCGGTCCACTTCAACCTTAGGCGAGGCAAGCTCACCCTTAACCTCAAACCCGATCTCTATCCTCCGCTCGCGGCCGATACCGATCTGTCTATAAAGATCTCCAAGTACATCCTGCAGATAACGTCGTACCGCTTCGCCCTGAAGAATTAATCGATAGGAGGAATCAATCGTTCCATCAAAACCGATCCGGCCTCGACCCCTCAATCTAACATTATCAGCCTCTAATCTGAGTCCCGACAGCTGCAGATAACCATCCTCCACCGAAAAACGATTTTCACCCGGCTTAATAATCAGGTCATGACCAATTTTTTCTAAATTAGCCACCTGCTCCAGACCACCAACAACGGGAAACTCTTCCATCACCAACTGCGAATTTCTTACAACAAGCTCACCATTCCAACTCTGCCAGTCGCCCAGCTGACCTGTTAATTTCAGTTCCCCCGAAACAGCACCTTTAATATTACCCAAAAAAGGATCGATATGAGCTGGTAATTTTTCCAGTTCTACTTCTGAAATCTGCAGATCTATTTCTAGATTTTCAAACTCCCTCAGAGATAAATCCCCGGTTAAATCAGCTCCGGAAAATTCGGCCCTGTCAACCGCCAGATTATAGTCACCGCCCTGACCGCTAACTGTTCCAGAAAAATCATTGACTGCAACTCCATATCCTCCCAGCTTGCCGGCAGCTAACTCACCCGCAATTACAGGTTCCATTAGCGGACCTGTTAACTGAACTGACAGGGCTCCACCTTGAAGTTCGACCAGCGCAATCATAGTATCAGATTTAAATAGATCGACGGCCGAAATTTCACGCCCCTCAAGCTGCAATTTCCAGACAGGATCAACAAATCCCACTTGATGTTCTATTCCCCCGTCGAACTCCAGCTCACCGGTCTCCAGTCTGGCAGTTAATCCGCCAAGATTGATTCTTTCTGAATCAACCATCACCGCTCCCTCCACCTCGGTCAATCCAACCCCGGATTTTTCCAATGCTCCCCCGGCAAAACTAATTTGACCGGAATAGTCATACCAGTTTTCCATCGGCTGAGCAAACTGTAGATGGGCAGATTTAACCTCCACAGCCAATCCGGGGAAAATTTCCTGCTCCGAAACAATTGAAAATTCTTCCGTTTCAAACCGTAACGGACCACGGGAACTGCCTGCTATACGCCAGCGGTTATCAAAAAAATCATTGAATCGGCCGGCTACCGTCATCTCTTCAGGACTCTTTGAACTGTATGAACCAACAATCCAGACATCCCTTAAACTACCCCCCTCAAAGCTTATTCTTGCACCATGAGTTGAAAAAACCATCCGCTGTTCAGCAGGGTTTAAAACCGCCGAAAAACTGAATGGTACGTTAACTCCGGTCAACTCACCCAGACCATCGATCGGTACATCTATCCCGGCAAATGGTGGGTCTTCAACAATCGCCTGACTGAGGCCATGTAAATCCAATCTTGCAACCCCTTCCTCACGCACAATCTGGCCGGCGGCGATCCCCCCCTGTACTCCCTCGGTAACGAACTCACCACTCTTGAAATAGAGAGCATCATCTCGCCAGACAGCTTCCCATGAACTTAATTCAAAATTTCGATAGATATCCTCCTGCTGTTCCCAACGACCGTGGAGGCGAGATAAATAAAACTGGATTTCCGGTTCAATACTGACAGCCTTCCCTCCCAGCTTGAACTGCCCGGTCAGTGGACCCACCTCTACAATTTGCACTGGCAATTGATCGAAAAAACTTAACTCTTCTAAGATTACTTCAGACTCCACTCTATAATCGCCGGTCAATTCAATATATCCCTCAGAATCAAGCAATCGTCCGCTAGATTCTGCCTGAAAATAGGGGGATTCAAGCTGCAATTTTTCCAACTTTACATCACTAAAATTATCAGCAATAATCACCGACTTAACAGAAATTTCCGGAAGTTTAATAGCCGCATTATAGATCGGAGTAACACCCATATCTGCTTCAAACCTGAAACCAGACCCCTGCTGGTTGAAACTTAGCTCACCGTGCCACGAGCTTTCAAATCCCTCCAGTCGATCATCATCTATCTGCAGATCCCTTACTGCAGCCCAAGCCCTCAGTTCGGGGAGAAGTTCCAGTTTTGCCTCGATCTCCAGGGGAATATTATGGACCTTTTCTATTGTAAATAAAATCGGTTTGGCAGCTGATAAATATTGAAGATCACTTCCACTTGCCTCAATTTCAACAATTTCGGGATCGGAATAATAGACTGCCCAATTACGAACAAACAGCTCCAGATCAGGAAAAATTTCAGCCTCAAATTGATTGGAGGAGGAACTGTTATTGAGGATTTGCGGAGTCAATCTGAGCTCCATACGACCAACTCTTAATCCCCGAAAAAGATGGGTGGGATTTCCCGGGAAATGTTGCCTGAAATAATTGTACCAACCCAGTCTGAACTCCAGGTTGTCCAGCTTGGCCAGCATTTCTGCTCCATCTTCACGGGTTACTGTCAGGCTAGATATAACCGGATTCAAACGCCAGTTAAAATATAGATAGCCGGGCGCAACAGACAGCCCGGTTTGATCCTCAATAAGCTGCTGTAACTCATATCGCACCGGCGGTAAATTTAACAGGGCGACCACAGTTAAATAAACTAATAAAAAAACCAGTAACAAAATTTTCAAAAGCCGTAGTTTGATATCGGTCATTGTTCTTTCCCATGCAGAAGATTAGTCACGTTAAAACCATAATAAAGCTTTGATAATAACGCAAGTTTAAAACTCAAACTACAGGGTACAAAAAAAAAACCCAGGCCCGGTGTTTTCACCGGAACCTGGGTTATCGGGGGAAGGGGTATCTGATTATTCTATTTACATACCCATGGCGCCGCCTGGCATCCCCCCACCTCCTGGCATTCCACCGGGTCCACCACTATCGTTATCCTCTTTTATCTCAGCAATAGCGGCCTCCGTTGTGATCAGCAATGAGGCGATGCTGCTAGCGTTCTGAATAGTGTTTCGAACGACCTTTGCAGGATCAATTATACCAGAACTCAGCAAGTTTTCAAACTCCATTGTTTTGGCATTGAATCCAACATCTGGGTCTTTCTCGTTAATCAATCTCTCAACTATCACAGAACCCTCCACACCGGCATTATCTGCAATCTGCCGGGCAGGCGCAGAAAGTGCTTTCTGAAGAATTCTCAGACCCTGCTGCTCTTCTGGATCTTCCAACTCAACCGCCTCAAGCTCCTTCTGAATTCTCAACAGGGTAACACCTCCGCCAGGAACAATTCCTTCTTCAACAGCGGCGCGAGTTGATTGCAGTGCATCCTCAACTCGATCTTTTTTCTCTTCCATCTCAG
>PWOD01000113.1 GCA_003557545.1 bacterium
GCCCAGTGTCTGGTTTGTCCACTCATCCTTACAGGTGTACAGATCGAGCAGAAGCTGCACGAGTCCTTCAGCATAACTGCGCTTACTCATCGACACCGACATTTCACTCAGGATAATCGCACACTCACTCGTTTCCCGATATGTTGCGTACGTGCCGTCGTCAAGCTGCACCGGCTGTCCGTTTTTCTTTATATACTGCGGTTTCGAGCTGGGTTTCATCTGTTGAAGCATCACTTCCGGGGTAAACTTATCCTTAATATAGCGTAAGTTTTTCACCGCGAGCATATTAGGATCTTTAATGTGGCGTTTAAGCCGGTCCATCATCGGCAGACAAAACTCATCAAGCGCCGTGGATTTTTTGCTGGCAGCAGGACCAACAAATATCACAAACAGATTGCAGTAGAACTTGCTTGGATACCATTTTATCCATGCTTCACGCTTTATGACCGTCGACAGGAGAAACAGCGCACTCCACGTGCAAAAAAGTGACGGCGTTTCGATTCCTCTTGTCGCGTAAATGAAATCCGTAATAAAACTCTTACTCTTCGGGAGGAACTTATCGAACGGGTCTACACCACCATACTCCGGGTTGTTCCACCAAGGATTAGGGTCTTTCGATTCATCGAACGGAATCGGAGCAGTTGGTTCTTCCATATCAGCCAGTCCATTCTTCTACGTTGTACCAGTCGTCACCGACTTCAATATCAATCGGGAATGAAACCTTATGCCCAAAGATATCAAACGTGCGCTCAAGCGCCGTTCGAACAATCGGGGCAATGTCGGAAAGCGCGTCTTCCCGTACTTCCAGAAGTACCGAGTCATGCACCATACCCATCAACAAGCAATCGTCTCGCTTGTATACCTTGTGGTACAACTCGATAAGCGCGTAGTTCATAACATCGGCGGCGACACTCTGGATTGGAAAGTTCAGACCTTCACGCACGATTTCGTTTTCCTGGCCCTGAAAGTAGCGGACCCGTCCAAAAGCATTCGTCAGTTTCCTGGTTTTCTTTACGGTACTAACCGTTTCGTTGTACCACTTATCGTATTGCGGATGCAGACTGCGATAGCGTCGATCGATCTCCTTGAACTGGTTGAATGTAAGCGTGAGCGTAGGGTCTTCCTGCATGATCTTTTCATAGATCCCCCGCAAACTGCCGCCGTAATTCCGCCCGAAAATGTAGCGTTTTGCCAGGTTATAGCGACTTTTCCAATCGGGATGAGACTCATCTATGTTGAACAGGTTCTTAGCGTTTACCGCATGAGGTTTATCTCCGTGACCGGCATCATAATCGGCGAATGCTTTAAGGAGCACATCATCTTCGGATACATAGGCGAGCACACGTAGTTCCAGGTTCGAGTAATCGGCTTGCAGAAACTTCCAGCCTTTCTGTGCTTTGAACAGTTTGCGTGCTTCATACGGAATGTTCTGAGCGTTGCCGACACCAAGCTTTTTCTTGTCGCCTGAAGCAAGCCGCCCCGTATACGTACCGTGAATCTTGTACGGGAAATGCACCCGTCCGTCGGGGCCGATCTCGTAGCTTGTGTAGGTAGACAGTACCTTGCTTCGGTCCTGGTACTGGTGAAAAAGTTCTATAAAGCGTTGCAGCTTATACAGCCGGCGTTTTTCGTCCTCATGCTTTTTTGTCCTTCGCTTCAGATTTTCAATCTCATTCAGTCTATTGTTCAAGGCTACCGTAAGCCGCATCATCTGCTGTTTATCAATCGCCGATTGCCCCGACTCCGTTTTTGCAGGCTTCACTACATAGATAAGCGGTTGCGTCTGGCGGATCGCTTCAATGTCTCCAAGAAGCTTTCGGTATGCTTTCGTGTTGGTCTTTTTGTTAGAACCGGGAGCGGTATACTCTGCAAGCTGCTGCTTTTTCTTCTTGAAGTTAGGCGGTTCAATTCCATACAGTAACCACCGGATATGCGCACCGCTGGAAAGATTGAATGTTGCAGGAAGTTCAAACTCTTCGTGGATCTGCTTATCTACAGCCTCAACTTGCGCTTGTACATCGCTTCGAAACTTCTGCAATCTGCTCTTTGAGATCGGCAACCCATTGTTCATCATTTCCTGACAGGGGGGAATAAGCCCGATGGAAATATCATGGTACACTGTCGGCGAAGCAAACTTCTTCAGATCCTTGAGCATCGGGTCCAGACACTGAAGCAATACGACCGCATCACGAGCATTGTACAACCTGAGCGTTCGAGGATCCATGTCTATCATACGGCTTGCATTTCCGACTACAGCGTCTTTCCAGAACGGCGTGTTGCCATACCGGGAAACAATCTGTCCGAGCCCATGGGGCAGCTCCGGGTTTATCGCATGATCGAGAAGCAGTATATCGTGCTCTACATTACGCACCGGAAATCCCCGTGCTTCCAGAACTCTCGTGTCATACAAAGCATTCTGGAATACCGTCGGGCAGACTTTAAGCACTTTCCGCAAGGCAGCATTTATCTTCTTTTCGTCGCTCGGTTTCCACAACTGCCTTCCGTACTGCGAAATATGAGGAATACTGATTGCATCTTCGCCGGACCAGGCTATACCCGTTACTATGAGTTCAGCCCGATGCGCGATAAGGCTTGTCGCCTCGATGTCTACACCAATACGCTTTTTCTCTTTCGCTAACCAGTTCAGGGTTTCCACAATTTCTGATGCGGTAGGAAATAGCTTGAAGTTCTCGCGCGGTGGCTTGTACTTTTTCGTCACGAGTTCGAACGCTTTTATCAAATCGTTTATCCATGTCGACTCCTGCTTTATCTGCCCACGCATAATGAAACTTGGATGAAAGGTCGGAACCGCAAGCACATCATACGAACCTTCCTCCACCGGATGCAGCTTCCCGTCAGTCCATTTAAGCGGGTAAATAGAGCCACGAACCTTGCTTATGCTCCCCTCAATACCAAGCGCATGTGTAGCGTGCGCGCCAAGCGGAACAATCACTTTCGCCCCTACATCCTTAAGTTCCTGTAGCAGCCCCGGCCTGCAATGTTCTTTTGCTTCCCAGCCTTCAGTTGACTCAATGTTGTTTCCCGGAGGCCGACAAGAGATCACATTGGTTTTGTGCAGCGAATAGTACGGAAGGTCGGTGTATTTGACCGCTTTGCGAAGCCACTTTCCGGCAGGACCGACAAAAGGCTCGCCCTGGGCATCTTCGACTTCGCCAGGAGCTTCGCCCAACAACACGACTTGCGGCTTCTGGATTCCACTTAAGCCCCATACCTTGCATCCTCCGTCAAGCGGGCATGCGCTGCACTGTGCTGCTTTCCGCTTGTACCTGTAGTTCTCGTACGCCACGTTTTGTTCTCCTTATAGGTAAATGGGTTCAACCGACCTAAAGGTCGCTCTCAGGAGCCTTCCTGCTTACGGGAAGGTCCTTTTTCAGTCAGCTCCGGTTTTGAATACCCTACTGTATTCAGTTTTTCCCCAAGTGCTGTACGAATCAACGCACTCACGCCAGAGGAACAGCCGACGTTCAAGTGCTTGCGTTTCGCGTAATCTTTCGCGCAGTCGGCAAGCGGCTTCGGAAGACTCACATCAAAGCGTTCACTTTCTTTCATCAGATTTGGCTCCTATTCGCTTAAGGGCGTTATCCGCGGTTTTGTATGCAACCGTCCCCGGCGGAGAATTGACCATAATGCTCTCCAGTGCAGCCTCGAGGAACCCGAGCTTCCAGATATTCGACTGTTCTCCTTCTTGTGGACTTCCCCGGTTATCCGTATAGTCGTCATAAGAATCCAGCAAAGAACATAGATTGCTTCGCACATCAAGGATAAAACTTATTTGTGGTGACGGCAGTTCTTCACGCTCAAAGTAGTCCCTGATGACTGTATCTGCGGTCCTCAGTAGACTTCTAATAGTATCTTCTTTGGCTCGTGTCATAACAACTCCACACTGAATGGCTTAACGCTCGGATAGATTACCGACCAGGGGTAATCATTCTCCGAGAGAAACTGAAAGATGTCCTGCACCTTTGTCTTCTTATCCACGAAAAGCAACTTATGCGCTTTTGCGTTGTTTGCCGAAATCTGCGGTGCAGCTTCTACTGTAGTCGTAGCAATTTCGCTTACCGTGAACCCAAGCCATTTGCCCGGATTACGGCGCGTAACTCTCAACGCTCCGCAAAGGGAAAACCACGCCGGTTTCCGTTCACCGGATCCACGCCCAAGCACAAACGCCCCCCGGTCAACCGCCGTAGACACAAGCTGCATCACCTCTTCATCATTTTCACTTACGTCCGCGTCGATGATAACCAGCATAGCCTGCTTCAACGAAAACTCCCGCACGTTCTGTTCAAGCGCCGATATTACATCAACCGGTTTAAGCTCCTTAGCATTCGGCTTTCCAAGGTACAGATGAAACGCGACGGCCCCGTGATAGGGGCCGCCGTGTACCGGTTCAAGTACCAGTGAATCGATAAACATCAGTCGCGCAAATCCGACTTATCAGCCTGAATATCACCGATGTTCATGCGGGGTTCACCGGTCCTCTTGTCAGCACGATGGTAAAGCCGAATCCAGACTTCCTGATCGGCAAACTTTTCGAAGTCAACCTCATCATTCTTGTTCGGCTTTACGCTGGCAGCCGCACAAAGCTGCGCAAGCTGTCCGATCGATCGCTCTTCGAGGTCCGGGCTGTAGCTGGGATGATCCTCATGGAGAAAGAAGATCGGAAGGCGAATGAGCCGACCTTTCACACTTTCTCCGTCGGACTGTTTCGGCCCATCAACCACTTTCCCCTGGATCTGGTAGATAGTCATGTTCTTGCCTTCCGGGGCGTTTTCCGAAAGCGGCCTGAGCTTCACCTTGTAGTCGCCCGCGTCAAACAGATAGTCGCCGCGCTGGATCCCGTGGGACTGACTGATACCTGGAACTGTCATTCGATTAGCCATAGAAATCTCCTTGGCTTGCTTAAAAATTACCCGACATACAGTCAGGTATTATACGTGCTGAGCGGAATTGCACCGCCTCGTTGAGGGCTACGCCTGCGGCGCTCCCATGCACGATGCTCACCGTGAGCTATGCCTGCTCAGCTTGTTCTTTGAGCAACCACTCCGATAGCTCGTCACGGTATTGTTCTGGCGTCACGTCTCGCCGTTCGACATCAATTTGACCATGGGTACCCGCTCCTCCCCATATAGCCTCACGGACATCACCATCCGTTTCCCATCGTAGCAGCTCATCTCTTAATCTTAATACAAGCCGCTCGAAGTCCTCCGCGCCGATCTGTATCGTTACCTCGTATGCTGCTTTCGGTGGCTTCATCCTCGCTCCTCGCTCACCATGAGCTATGACTGCTCATACACGCTCAACCACCACGTTGCCACCGCGCGTGCCATTGAATCCAGCCATTGCCCGACCTTTCCTGTTTCTTCCGCTCGGCGGCCATGGCGTCGGCTTGTACTGCTGCATTATTCGCAATGTCTCGTGCCGATAACTCACCTTTCACGTCTTGACGCATTTCTTCCACCATCGCCGCCCGAGCGTCTTCCACCCAGTCTTTGTCGCGCATCACTCTGCCTCCTGTAGCGCGCACCTTGCAGTCTCAGCATAAGCCGCGCCTCTATCACCGTGTTCACCAACGCTTTGCGTGTATGCAAAATCATCGACGATGGACTGCAACGCCTCGCGCAGGCGCTTGTTCTCTGCGAGTAGGTCGGGAGCTGCGAATATTAAGTCCGCGTCTGCAAGCGACAAATATGTGTCTGCGATGAGATCAGGACCGGACCCCGGACTTTCGGTGTATATTCGGGA
>PWOD01000020.1 GCA_003557545.1 bacterium
CAGTCTCAGTGGCAGCGCCAACATTAATAACTCCTACGCCACCGGCCAGTTTTGCCAGTCTTTCTTCCAGTTTTTCCTGGTCGTAAGAACTATCACTGCTGTCAATCTGGCGGCGAATCTGGGCTTTTCTATCCTCGATTGCCTGTGCATCGCCCCCACCTTCAATAATCGTTGTGTCATCCTCGGTAATTGTCACCTTGTGGGCTTTACCAAGCTGCTCCAGGGTGGCCTTTTCAAGCTCCATACCCTTCTCTTCGGAAATTACCACACCACCTGTGAGAATCGCAATATCTTCCAGCATCTGCTTGCGGCGATCTCCAAATCCAGGTGCTTTCACAGCTGCTACATCCAGCTGTCCTCGCAACTTGTTAACAACCAGAGTGGCCAGAGCCTCTCCATCAATATCCTCAGATATAATCAGTAGGGAACTACCGTCACGAGCAACCTGCTCAAGAATGGGAACTATGTCGTTGATGGCCGAAATCTTCTCATCAAAAATAAGAATCAGCGGCTCATCCAGATTGGCAACCATATTCTCATCATCAGTTACAAAATACGGTGATTTATAACCACGGTCAAACTGCATTCCTTCAACAAGTTCCAGCTCAGTTTCAATACCGCGGCCTTCCTCAACTGTGATGACACCATCCTGGCCAACTTTATCCATTGCCTCAGCCAGAATCTCACCGGTGGCAACATCGTTATTAGCAGAAATAGTTGCAACCTGGGCTATCTGGTCCCGACCTTCTACCTCTTTTGCGTAATCACGCAACTTTTCAACTGCAACCTTCGCACCCTGGTTAATACCCCGGCGCAAGGCCATTGGATTGTGGCCGGCGGCCACAGATTTTAATCCTTCGTGGATTATGGTGTGAGCCAGCAGAGTTGCCGTCGTTGTTCCATCACCGGTCTCATCCTGGGTCTTAGTCGCTACCTCTTTCACCAGCTGAGCACCCATATTCTCAAGCTCATCTTCGAGGTCGATCTCTTTAGCAATAGTCACACCATCTTTGGTCACCTCAGGAGAACCAAAACTCTTTTCGAGGACAACGTTACGCCCCCGGGGCCCCAGCGTAATTTTGACTGCATCAGTCAACTTGTCAACGCCAGCTACAAGAGCTCCTCTCGCTTCATCAGAAAACTCAATTCTTTTTGCCATACCAAATCATTCCTCCTAAAAATTTTCTATTTACTCTGTAGTCAATAATTAAAATCCTCTTCAACCAACTTTGGCGAGAATATCATCTCCATTTAAGATTAAATACTCTTCGCCTCCAACTTCTACCTCAGATCCGGAATATTTTCCGAAAATTACACGGTCACCGGCTTCAACATCCGCCTGCACCAGCTCACCATCTTTTTTTTCACCCGGACCAACTGAAATCACTTCAGCCTGCTGAGGCTTTTCCTGTGCTGATTCGGGAATAACAATCCCACTGGAGGTTGTTTCCTCCTCCGCTTTCAAAACCTTTACCACTACTCGATTACCTAAAGGTTGCAACTCCATCTTCATCCCTCCGTTATAAAGTATTGTCCACAATTTTACCGTTTCGGTATTTTACCTCTTCAAACACCTTAAAAGTTGATTGGTCTAAGCTGTCATCATTACCCCCAACAGCTTTAACCCGTAGAAGGACTGAAAAGTCTAAATTACTTAATTCATTTGTCAAGCAAAAAAGCTGCAATTTCCTCCATTATCACCTCACCTTCATTTTTTTACCCTCTATGAGATTAAATAATTTAATTCCTCTCCCCCTGTAAACTTTTCAATCTCTTCAATTCATACAATCAACTTAATAAGTAACCAAATTATTCCCTCTTTTATTCCCAGATTTTTTATAGAAATTAGTTTCAGGGAAAGCGGCAGATATCCAGTCCCTTCAGCACCAGGTTAGGATCAACAACTGAAAGGAGCCCTTCAAATCTTTCAAACTCGCCGGCCCAACCTCCAGTCCCAACAACCGGTAGATCCTCATCCAGTCCCAGATGCTTCTGCAACTTTTCAAGCAAATATTTAACCGCTCCAGCAGTTCCATAAAACAGCCCTGATTCCACAGCGTCCCGGCTGTTTTTACAGTTAAACTCTTCAGGTATACCAAGGGACAACCCGGATAATTTAGCGGCGGAATTAATTAACCTATCAAACGCCGGAACCATACCCGGGACTATTACTCCCCCCAGGTATTCCCCCTGTGAACTTACCACCTCCACCGTCGTCGCCGTACCAAAATCAACCACGTATCCACCCCCATAGAAACGGTACGCTGCTTCTGCAGCTGCAATCCGATCAGCCCCAACCTCTTCCGGCCGGTCGATTTTAAGTACTATAGTGGTTTCCTTCCAGGGTGGGGCAAGTATATTTAGCT
Source organism: bacterium (assembly GCA_003557545.1). Taxonomy (GTDB): domain Bacteria; phylum T1Sed10-126; class T1Sed10-126; order T1Sed10-126; family T1Sed10-126; genus PWOD01. The sequence goes on from PWOD01000020.1 coordinate 2,367, forward strand.
GACCGGACCAACCCTGCTTCCGGAACTTCAATATCATTTCTGTTATTTTTGGAACAACTGAGACAACAGCCAGTTCAGAAATCTGACTTTTAAGATCATAACTATGGCTCAAATCATCCCACAAACTATCCTCGGTTCGAAGCCGCCTGGTAGAAAACTCCTGTCGGTTCCTAAACTCGCCGGAGCTTTGAACCGCAGCAACCGTTGTTGAATTTCCTACATCCAACAAAAGTTTCATAGACTTTCTGCCTCCTCACTATCTCCAGCACAACTCCCACCGGAGCCGGGCCAGCAACCAATCCAACCAGCTCCACCCGAAGCAACTGGCCATTAACAACCGTTTTGCCACCAGAACACCCATTTTTTGACCGGTATAATAGTCCAAATTATACCGGTCTGCTGCTCGCTATAAATTTTCAACATTACAGGAGTTTTATAATTAACAAGAGGGGCTCCGGTAAACCATTGTTAAATTTTCTTTACTACCCGGTTTCGGGAGGTTGTCTAAACACCTCTATCCCAATTGTCATCCACAGTAGTTCAGACCACCAGGCCAGTTCAAGGATTATCTGGAAAGAACCACCCTGCGCAGCATCCAGAAAAATCTGCCATTGTTAATCCAGATGACAGTCAATCTGCTTTTGTAGACTTTGTTTTGGTACAGAGCCAACTATCTCTTCTACCTTTTCTCCATCTTTAAACAACATTAAAGTAGGAATGCTGCGAATCCCAAACTGCCCGGCCAGATCCTGATTATCATCCACGTTAACCCGGTAAAAATCAACACTGTCCCCATACTCCAATGCCAGCGCCTCTATACGTGGTTCAAGCTGTTTACAAGGACCACACCAGTCTGCATAAAAATCAATAAAAACCGGGGCTTCTCCCCCATTTATCACCTGTTCAAAAGCTTCAGCCTCTAACTCCGGTATATTCATTGGTCAACCTCCGATTAATTGGATAAACGCATTAAGATTATATTCCCCGTTAGAGCTCAAGTCAAACACTCATTAATTTTAATCAGCTGCCCACTATACCCTCACCCGGACAATTCTCCCATTACGCTGATATATCCCGATTATTCTCTAAACTGATCAGTCACCAACAAAATCCTCCCGAGATCAAAAGTTTGTCCCAGGTAATTTATCACCCCTCAGCTTAATCCAATCAGATAACACAGCTGGTCTTCCTTGAATTGTTTGATATTATTAAACAGATACCGGTTAATTTTCTTCAAATTATCCAAAATTTACCGGGGTGGTTAAAATGTACCAACGGCTGTTCTTTCTTATTCTCACAGTTGTAATAATCTGCTCCCTTCCCCTTACGGCCAGAGCCGATACCTATCCGGTTTCATGTGAGGATCAGGAGTTTTTTCAAATCGAACGTCATAACCTGGTCGAACAGCAACTTACCACAGCCACTTCTGGCCAGATTCCTCTGACTGACACTAAAATCATAGACAGTTTAAAAACAGTTTATCGTCATGCATTTGTACACCCCGAACTTCACAGATATGCCTATCAAAACCGTCCCCTTCCGATCGGTTTCGGACAGACGATTTCACAACCCTATATTGTCGGTTTGATGACTGAGCTGCTCAAACCACGAGCCGAACACCGGGCTTTAGAAATTGGAACCGGTTCCGGCTACCAGGCCGCCATCCTGGCCGAACTGGTAGAGACAGTCTATTCAATCGAAATAATCCCCGAACTCGCTAAACAGGCACAAACAGCCCTGGACGCCTGTGGTTATGATAATGTAAAAATTAAAACTGCTGATGGTTATTATGGCTGGGAGGAATACGCTCCCTACGATTTAATTATCTTGACTGCTGCCGCCAGCCATATTGCTCCCCCCCTGATTGAACAGCTTTCAAAGGATGGAAGAATGATAATCCCGGTTGGCCCACCCTATGAAGTCCAAACCCTGATGCTGGTTGAAAAAACCGCTGATGGGTCAATTAGACAACGCAGTATTATGCCAGTCAGATTTGTCCCGTTTTTACGTGATGATGACTGATAACCAACAGTCACACAGAGATCTCCCGCTAACCGGATTGTTAATTGCTATTTTTGTTGTCAGCGCTGCCGCACTTTCCTACCAGGTTGCTTTAACAAGAATATTTTCAATAAGCCAATGGCACCATTTCGCCCATATGATAATCAGTCTGGCGATGCTTGGTTTCGCCGCTGCCGGAACCTTTTTAGCCTTCTGCAAGAGTTCCAAAAACAACCTGACCGACTGGCTAAAAATAGTCCTCTTACTCACTGCTCTATCCTTTCCTCTCTCTTACTGGCTATCCAGTATGATTCCTTTCGAAACCTTTCGTCTGACAACTCAACCTGTACAGCTACTCTATCTGTTGACAGTATATCTTGTTCTTGCCCTGCCTTTTTTTCTTGCTTCCTCCACCATTACAATTGGTTTTTTAACTGTTCCCCATAAAATCGGCCTGGTCTATTTTAGCAATATGCTTGGTTCTGGAGCCGGAGCCCTGTTTACGGTAGGCTTTCTGTTTTTTCTTCCGGTATACCACCTTCCTTATACCATAGCACTGTTCAGCTCACTACCGGTTTTTTTGCTTTTTAAAAGTCGACGGGCTAAACAGCTGCTGGCAGTAATTCTATTCACAGCTATCGTTATTACCCTGTTTGTCGGTATCAAACAGATTCCGATTTCCCAGTACAAACCACTGTCCTATGCTTTACAAAATCCCGATGCTGAAATTGTTGCCCGGGAAACCAGTCCCCTTTCAGAAATTACAGCGGTCCGTTCCTCAATGATTCGGGAAACTCCCGGACAGATTTCCAACTATCCCTATAGTAAATACGGTAGTATACCGGAACAGATTGTGCTCTATTTTGACGGTGGTTCTCCCTCCCCAATTATTAATTTTACAGGGGATACCCAACCAATTAGTTATCTGGATCACACCACTTCAGCCCTGCCCTTCCATCTGGATCTTCCCCACGATAGGGTGGCAGTAATTGGTGCCGGAGGGGGTGGCGACATTCTGCTGTCACTCTATCATGGCGCAGAAGATATCACCGCAATCGAAGTTGATCCTTCAGTCCACAAACTGCTGGCAGAAGATTTTGCAAAATTCTCGGGGAATCTCTATCATAACCCAAAAATCAGCTATTTACTGGAGGATGGACGGGGCTACCTACAGAAAACCCCTCAAACTTATGAGCTGATTAAATTCCCCCTGCTCGATGCCTTCACGGCCACCGCCGCCGGAACCAACGCCCTGGCTGAAAGTTATCTTTATACCCGGGAAGCTATTCACCTTTATCTTGATCGACTAACCGAGCGGGGATGCTTGAGTTTTACCCGTTGGCTGCGAACCCCTCCGAGGGATTTTATCAAACTCCTTGCCACAGTTATCGAGGTTTTAGATGAAAGAGGAGTTGAAAATCCGGGAGAGCACCTGCTGGCTATTCGATCCTGGAACACGGGAACACTGGTTGTAAGCCCCACAGCTTTTTCTCAACGATCTATTCACCAGCTGCAAAGTTTTGCTGATGACCGCTGGTTTGATCTGATCCATCACCCCACTATAGAATCAGCCGAAGTAAATCGCTTCATTGTTCTTAAAAATCCTGATTATTACAACGCCACCCAGGCCCTGCTTTCACCCCAAAGAGCTTCCTTTCTGGCTGAGCATCAGTTCAATTTAAATCCACCTGAGGATAATCGGCCCTACTTTCACCATTTTTTTCGCTGGCACAGCTTTATTCCCCTCTGGAAACAGCTGGGATCCGGTTCAATGCGTTATCTTGAATGGGGCTACGTAATTCTCCTGGCGACAATTTTACAGGCAGGACTAACCGGTATACTATTTATATTAATTCCCCTCTGGTTACTTCGTTCCCTCAACCTTCTCCGACCGCTTCCCTGGATAATAATCGCTTACTTTGCTGGACTTGGACTGGCCTATATTTTTTTGGAGATGGTATTAATTCAGAGATTTATGTTGTTTTTAAACTATCCAATTTATGCTATCGCTGTAGTCTTAACAGCCTTACTCTGTTTTTCAGGGGGAGGTAGTTACCTTGCTCATTTAAACCGAGAGTTTCCATTTAAAACGGCCCGCACCGCAATTATTGTAATTCTGCTAACCCTGCTGCTCTATCAGTTCAGCTTTCCCCTATTCTTTGATCTGGCGGCGGGCTGGAGCGATTTTTTTAAGATTTTAAGCTCCCTCCTACTGCTCGCACCACTGGCCTTCGCCATGGGTATTCCCTTTCCCCTCGGACTCCAGCTTTTAGCCAGTAAAAACCAATCCTTAATTCCCTGGGCCTGGGCGATAAACGGTAGTTTTTCAGTCATCGGTGCTGGACTGGCAACTTTACTCTCTGTTCATCTTGGATTTTCCGCAGTTATATTTATCAGTGGGGGCTGTTATTTAATCGTTTTACTCCTTCTCCGCCTGCTGATCAGCTATATCTGATTTCTGCTGTTTTTTGGCTCTTTTAACCGTCTCCGAAAACCCCAGCAATTTTCTAACCAACCACGGAAACAGTTCGTTCAATATGCCTAAAAATTTAGTCGAAAAATGAGGGTGGATGCGAAATTTTTTCTTCCTCAAACCCGCAACAATTGCCGCTGCCACTCGGGCGGCCTCCTGGGTCGGGCCATGCTCAGGAAAGCTGAACCCCTCCGGCGCATAACGCACTGCGCTAGTTGAAAATTCAGTTTTAGTTCGCAATGGATAAACCACCTGAACAACTATCCCCTGAGGAGCAAGTTCCTCCCGCAAGCTTTCACTGAACGATTCCAGGGCTGCTTTGCTGGCAGCATAATGGGCCATGACAGGAAACCCTGCTTTAGCTACACCCGAAGCTACATTAACAATTCTTCCTGCGGGAGAATTTTCTAACAGACCAACTAACTTCAAACTCAACTCAACAGTTCCAAAATAATTTGTTTCAAACAGTTTTCGGGCCTCATCTACCGGGATCTCATCCAGCAGCCCATAAATCCCATAACCGGCATTATTCACCAGTAGATCCAATCTTACCTCACGCCGAGTTATCAATTCCACACAATCCTGGATCATCTTACTATTCTGCAAATCAAGCACAACCGGCACTGCCTCACCCCGCTCAGCTACTATCTCCGAAGCCAACTTCTCTAGCTTTTTTCGGCGTCTGGCGGCCAGATAAACCCTGTAATCAAGAGCGGCCAACAAACGGGCCGTCGCCCGACCAATCCCCCCTGAAGCGCCACTGATCAGCGCAATTTTTTTAGTCATTTAGTAAGCCTGGCTAAGATTTAAAATTTTTAAACCGATTGATTGCTATTTCACGCCGACGACTATGTTCAACAATCGGGGTCGGATAATCTTTACCCAGCTTAATCCCAGCCTCTTTTAATCGGGATTCAGAAACTTCAAACGGCGCCTGGATTTCATCGGCTGAAAGCCCCGAAAGTTCCGGACAATAATGCCGGACAAACTCACCGTCAGGGTCAAACCTTTCACCCTGGCGGACAGGATTAAAAATCCGAAAATATGGAGCTCCATCAGCCCCGGTAGAAGCACTCCACTGCCAGCCCCCATTATTGGCCGCAATATCACCATCCAACAGCCGGTTCATAAAATAACGCTCTCCAACACGCCAATCGGTCAATAAATCCTTTGTCAAAAACATCGCTGTTATCATCCGCAACCGGTTATGCATCCACCCGGTCTGATCAAGCTGCCGCATCGCAGCGTCAACAATCGGAAACCCGGTCTGCCCTGCTTTCCATCGCTCAACCCACTCGGGCCTGTTTTCCCACTCTATATCGTCATATTTTTTAATAAAACTTTGCTCGGAGACATGGGGAAAATTAAAAATAATCTGATGATAAAAATCTCGCCAGGCCAGCTGAGCAACGAACTTCTCGACCGAATCGGGCATCTGCAACTGTTCATAACGATTCCGGCAGTCCCAGTACAACTTTCTCACTGAAATCAGGCCAAACCGTAAATAAGGAGATAGCTTTGAGTTGCCCCCCTCAGCAGGAAAATCTCGGATTTTCAGATAATCCTCCAGGCGCTCGTGAAAAAAATCTTCCCACCGCTCGTTAGCTGACTGCTCACTGGCCGACCAGCTGTTCTCGGTGATTTTCTGTTCCATTCCTAACTCTTCAGGTTCCGGGATAGTGCCACTTTCAACCTCACTGTTAAGGGCAAAATCTGTTACTGTTTCCACCGGTTCAGCCTTCTCCGCCATCTGCCATTTCCTGTAGTAAGGAGTAAAAATTCTATAAGCTGTGCCGGTAGTAGTAAGAATTTCATCCCGTTCGAAAAACAGCTGATCTTTCCAGCTTTTAACCCCTATCCCGGCTTCACACAAGGCTTCCCATGCTGCAGCATCACGAGATCTCTCGTACGGTTCATAACAACGATTCCAATGAACCTCGTCAACCTCTAACTGCCGGGCTAGCTTCACAACCTCTTCGACCGGACTACCACACCTGACAAACAGCTCCCCACCCTGATCACGCAGCTTATTTCGTAATGATCTAACCGCATCCATTTTGAATTTAAACCTATCACCACTGCGGAATTTCCAGTCAGCATGTGATTGATCAACAATCACCGCTGGATATAATGCTTCGGCCGCCCTGGAGGCCGACCAGAGGCCATAATTGTCAGTTGTTCGCAGATCACGACGAAACCAGAACATAATTTTTTTCATTAATTTTGCCTCCCGGTTTTAATTTCCACCGTACACTGATCCCATCAAACCCGGTACTGTTTACAATCCTTCCCAAAGCAACTGTACCGGAGAGCTCTATTTTTACTTTAAATACTCAATAGCCTTTTTAACCTACTATGTCAAAGGGCATTTCTCCAGCCAGTGCAGCTCTATATATTTCATTTATATCGGATTTCTCATAGGTGCAGGGATTGGTATTCCCCGCCGGATCAGCATAAGCAGTTTCCACCAGCTCAGAAATTCCTGCCGCTTTAACCCCTTCTTCCTTCAACGAAGCTGGAATATCGAGGCTGCGCAACAGATCCCAGATTATCCGCCCAACCTCCTGGGATGTCTGCAACCATGATAACCCTCCCCGCCGGCTGGCAAGAATTGGGAATAGACGGGAAACCTTACGCTGAACAACCGGTAGATTATAGGCTAATACGTAGGGTAGCATTATCGCATTGGCACGCCCATGGGGGACACCATATTTTGATCCTACGGCATGCGAAGTCGCATGACACAGACCAAGACCGGCATTGCTGAAGGCCATGCCCGCAAGCATTTGCGCTTCCATCATCTTTTCACGTGCTTCCATATCTCGTTTACCATTTTTATAAGCCCGCGGTAAAAACTCAACAATGATCCCAATCGCTTTCATCGCCAGCGCATCACTAAAATCAGTGGCACAGGTTGCCAGATATGACTCCAGAGCATGGGAAAAAGCATCCATCCCCGTGTTAACCGTTACAGAAGGGGGTAAACTCGTCGTCAACTCCGCATCACAAACAGCCACACTGGGAATAAAGCTGGAATCTCTCAGGACCACCTTGTTGCCGGAATCAGAATCTGTGATTACCAGGTACTGGCTCACTTCACTTCCAGTTCCCGCTGTGGTGGGAATAGCAATTAACGGAAATCTCCCCCAGCGAAAGGAAACCGCAGGTTCAAAAGCCCCCTCCCTCGCAACGTAGACGATATTTTTTGCACAATCAATCGGACTGCCCCCTCCCACTGCCACAATCATACTGCAGTTCTCATTTAAGAACATCTGTAATCCGGCAGTCACCTGATCAGTTGTCGGATCAGCCGCAACCTCATCGAAAACCGCGGTCTCAATCCCGGCTTTACCGAGGATTTCAGAGATCTCATCCGGTATACCAAGCTGCCTGATATCCTTATCGGTTACCAGCAGAGCTTTAGCCCCGGACTGCCCCTCCAGTATATCGGTTAATTTATGCCGGCAACCACTACCCAGCATCAACATTGGCGAAAGATTATATTCGTGCACTTTACTCCCTCTCTTTCAATTTGTTTTCGCAGGTATTGTAACTGAAAAACCCACCGGTTGGAAAGCTTTTTATAGCGTTTCACCGAAGTGATTTAATAAAAATACCTCCTGCCTTTGCAACCTGTTACATTCATGATAATCTTCAATCTTGTTAACTTATTTTTGGGGCCATGGATGGTGTATAAAAATGACCAAAACAAATAATCGCTGTCGGCTCGTTGGAATTAACCATGTGGCTCTAACAGTAGACAACATTGAGGAAGCACTGAGTTTTTATCGAAAACTGTTCGATTTTAAACTGCGCGGCCGTACCGACAAGGCCGCTTTTATCGATATGGGTGACCAGTTTCTGGCAATCAGCGAAGGGCCCCCACAGCCCCCCGATAAACATCGCCATTTCGGTCTGGTTGTGGATGACCGGGAACAACTACGAAAACAGTTGGAAGCCATGCAGATTGAAATTCTTCCCACACCCGGACTTGATTTTATCGATCCCTGGGGCAATCGTATCCAGGTTGTAATCTATAATGAGATCCAATTCACTAAAACCCAATCGATCTTACAGGGAATGGGATTTGAAAATCTTGATAAATCAGACCAGGCCCTGGCTGAACTACGAGCTAAAGATCTGATAGAGTAATCAGCAGAACATTTTGCCCGATCAATCTCCGGTTTTTCTACTACTAAATAACTTTGACTGACCAGGCCCAGGCGAGATAACCGGGCGGGGAGAAAAATTTAAGTAAGTTAAAATTTTAACTTAAAAATAGTATTCTTAAACTGCTTAAAATAACAGCTCGTTACCCGTAACAATTGATAACTGTTTTCATCATACAACCTCTAACCGTGAGCTTTTGCCGGTGGTTAAAAAAGATCCCTCTCGACTGGGCTGATATAATGAAAATTTCCAACTACAAATTTGGTAGTTTGCTGATGGCTGGGAAAAAATTTACGAACGATATCATCATTCATCAAACCTGGATAGATGACTGGTGGCGGGCCAGCGGGCATAGCGTAATACCGGATGATTTAACTGAAATCATTCAACGGAAACCACAATTTATTGTCTTTGGTTGTGGCGCCAGCAGCCAGATGCAGCTAACCAGATCAACTAAAAATCTACTGCAACAGAAAGAGATTAAATTTCTAACAAAAAATACCCAAGCTGCAGTAAAAAATTATAATCAACTACTTGAACAGGGAACCGACGTGGCCGGGGCTTTCCACCTTACCTGTTAAGCTACTCGAACAATTACTCCGAGTCAAAAACTGACCACTTTATCAGCCGCTGCTATCAATTCCTGCAACTCTCCCATGGTCGAACGTTGATAAATTTCCGGGGTATTACCACCTCTCAAATCGAGACATGTTCCACAGGCAAAGACCATTCCTCCCTTTACTACAAATTCAATCAATAAATCACGTACATTAAACTGTTTTCCTACCAGTTCGATCGCTTCCACACCCTTGCCCAATAAAAATATGGCGGCTTCACCATTCGTATTTTGAACCTGTCTGACCAATCTCAACGCTCCCCAGGCTGTTTCCGCCTCTGATACTGCAAGTATAACTAACAGTTCCATGCTAACCTCCCTTGTACTGAGCTGCCAGGTAAAACCCGACTTGTTCATTTGACTTCTGCCCGAAACTATTTTACTAAGACATTCCAACTCCTATGATTACTTATTGTTAGAAACCTGTCAAAATATATCATTCTACATCTACCCCAACCACCCCACTCATGCACATATTCACATATGTAAATATTCACAATTGTGAATTGGTCGATGGATTTTACTGGTCCTGAATAGCCGGCTATTATTTTACCTGCCTGTCATCAGAACAACAGCCGGCAAACGTCCGTTCAGTATTTTTTGACTGCTTCTGCGAATACTATCCAGTAGATTTTTGTTCACCGGCCATACCCATATTCCCCGGGCTGTAGCGCCAAACAACAATAGTTCAGGAGAACTCAAAATTTATCTAACAGATCAAACCCACTACTATTTCAATTAGATCAACGTCGGATACCCCCGTGACAATGACCACAAACCCCGTTTTTTAATGATCGATTTATACAACAACTGGATCAAATAGCACCGTCCGACAACCTGATTATAGCCAACTTAATAGACCAAACTAACTTTTTTAGTTATATCTCTATTTTTGGGTTGACAACCAGATCTCCGGTCGTGTATAGTGCTGCTTAATAAAGTTTGGCGGGGTTAAGTTTTGGCTGGTTTATTCAGAAATATTAGCCGGAATTAGATGGTGCAACAATCCACCAAATCCCGACAAATAATTTTTGTTCGATGTTTTAAGTGTTACCAAAATCATCTGAGGAGTGATCTGTTATGAGATTTATCTGTTCGAGAAAAATTGCTACTATAGCTCTTTTTTCTCTTGTTATTACCATTCTGGGAAGCTCATCTCTACTGGCAACAGTAGGAGGACACAGCCACGGACAGGGTCGGGGTGGTCTGAGTGATATACCGTTAAACATTGGAGCTGCCTTTGATATTACCCAAGAGATTCGCAGTGAAGACGATAATGAGTTTGAACTGCGTGCTCTGGAGTTGAATATAGGCGCACCGGTAGATCCTTATTTTGATGCTCTGGCGACCATAGCCTGGCACGAGGGAGAGTTTGAGCTTGAAGAAGCCTGGGTATCGGCTGTACTTCCATATAGTTTCAAGGTCCAGTTTGGCCGTGAGTTTCTTCCGTTTGGCTATCTGAACCGTGTGCACGAACATGATTTTCCACAGGTTGATCAGCCATTTGTAATAGAGGAGTTAACCACAGACCACGGATTTATCGGGGATGGAGCACATCTGGAATGGATGGCACCTTTTTTCAACCCGACTTTAACTGTAAACGTTGGACTTTATGATAATGTCCAGCACAGTGTTGGACGTCGTATTGAAGGCCGTCCGGCAGTGGCAAGACTACAGAGCTATTGGGAATCAAAAGATGGAACCCACGCTATGCTTGGTGGTCTGTCTTATCTGACCGGTATCGGCAATCAGGATCTACTGGCCGGCCGGTTGGATGCGGGTGACACAGGTAATATGGGTGCCGACAGAGGTCGAGCCCAGGGTTATATACAGTCGGTTGCAGGGGCAGACATTAAATACCGCTGGCGCCCGGCTGGCAGAACTTACCGGGGCTTAACAGTTGGTGCTGAATACCTGACTGTCGATTATGATCCAAATGAATTTTTTGACGCAGTAACCTCAGACTCACCATCGATCTCTGATGATGGTTTTTATACCTATGCCCAGTGGGATTTTGATCGGTTCTGGGGAGTCGGTTATCGTTATGATGACTCGGATGTATTGTTTAGTGAATATACTGACGACGCGCGGATGACGGCGCACTCTGTTTATGCCGAATGGCGAGCCACCGAGTTTTCCCGACTGCGCCTACAGTACCAGCGGCGGGATGACGAACGAAGCGAAGATGAAGAAAACCTAGTTATGCTGCAGGGTACTTATTTTCTTGGCTGGCATCCGCCACACAGATTTTAATGTTGACAGGAAGCTCTATCTTTTACTACTTTAAACTATTCTTCAGGAGGAGTTAATAATGAAGTTTAAGTTGCTCAGTTTATTAATGCTGACATTAGTTATCAGTTTAAGCGCAGTGAATCCAGGTTTCGCCCGACTGCGAGTTGTAACGACCCTGCCCGACCATGCGGCACTGGCCGAGTATATCGGTGGTGAACAGGTTGAAACCTATTCACTTTCCCGACCGCTGCAGGATGCCCACTACCTTGATGCGACTCCGGGTATGATCGTACGGATTGGCCGAGCTGATCTGTTTATCAAAAATGGCATGGAACTTGAGGAGGGTTGGATTCCGGAAGTCCTCCGTGAAACCCGTAACCGGGCAGTAAGACCCGGAGGACGGGGATACGTAGATGCTTCAAAAGGTATTAACGCGATTCAGGTTCCTGAACGGATCCATCGTGATATGGGTGATGTTCACCCCTCCGGTAATCCTCATTATACACTCGAACCGGTCACTTCTATACCTGCGGCTGAAAATATTGCTGATGGGTTGATCCGGATCGATTCTGCCAACAGTGACTATTACCTTGAAAACCTAACCCGTTACATTGAGGAAAGTCAGGAACTGCTGGAAAAATGGCAGGCAAAGTTTGAGCCCCATCAAGGTACCGGGGTAATTGTCTATCATAAACATTTCGACTACATGTTAGAGGCACTGGGGATTGAAGTTGTCGATGCAATAGAACCACTTCCCGGTTTGCCGCCGTCGGCCCGGCACGTTGCCCAGCTTCTTTCGGAATATGACTCCGAAAGGGTTAGTTTTGTGCTGATGGAACCCTGGCACGATGCGCGTGTATCACAACGAGTTGCTGATGGGATTGGAGTTGAGCTTGTAACCGGCTGTCCGACGGTCGGTTCCTGTGAGGGCGCAGACTCTATCTTTTCACTGTTCGAAACCAACGCCCAAAAAATCCTTGACGCGCTGGAAAACTAACCAGCTGCCATTTAACTTAATTTAGGTTGTGAGTTCAATTGAGTATTATTGAATTTAATTCAGTCACCCTGGGTTACGCGAATAAAACTGTTTTAGAAGATGTTAACCTGAAAGTTGAACCCGGGGAACTGTTTGGTCTTGTCGGCCCCAATGGGAGCGGCAAAACCACACTTTTAAAAGCCATGCTCGGGCAGCTCAAACCATGGTCCGGATCAGTCAATTGGAAAACAACCAGTTCACGTTGGGGATATGTCCCTCAGCGTGAACAGGTTGATCCAATCTGGCCCGTAACTGTTCAAAAACTCCTCAGGATGACCGTTCGATCAACCCAAACAGCCTGGATTTTCAGTAAAGAAAAACCGGAAATTGTCGAACAGGTCATAGAAATGACAGGGCTAAAAAAATTCAGTAACCAGACCCTTGAAACCCTTTCCGGTGGCGAACTTCAAAGGGTTCTGCTGGCACGAGCGCTGGTAGTTGAACCGGATATTCTTCTACTTGATGAACCGACGGCAGCAATGGACCTGGTAGCCGCAGCACATTTTTTAGATTTAATAGTAAAGCTACACGAGATCTGGGAAATAACAGTTGTCTTGGTCAGCCATGATTTATCGGCACTGGCTGATCGAACCGACAGAATTGGCATTCTCAGGTGCGGCAATCTGTACAGTGGGCCGACGGACAGTATGTTGACATCAAAAAATTTAAGTGACGTTTATGGAAGAAGCCTGAAGGTGGAAAAAACAACAGATAAGACCGTAATCTACCCTGATTAACAGATTGAGGTTTTTTTAGATGCTATCATCTTTATTAGAAATCTATTCCTTCCAGTTTATGCAATATGCTCTGGCCGTCGGAATGTTAGGCGGTGGACTGCTTGCTTTCCTGGGTATATTCGTCCATTTACGACGAATTGTATTCCTCGGAGCTGCCATGCCCCAGGTGATCGGTCTTGGTATAGCACTGGCTGTATTTTTTGCTTTACCACCACTTGGCGGGGCTGTTTTTGGTGGGGCGGCCGGTATACTGATATTATCGATGCTCAGCGGACAACGACGAATCTCAAATGAGGGCTGGATTGGGCTGGCCTACGCGGCCGGTGGCTCATTCTCGGTAGTTCTAATAGCTCTTTCCCCGGCGCCCGATGCCACTGTGCTGCGATTTTTCACCGGTGATGTGCTGGGCACCGGCCTGTATGATCTATATTATACGCTGGCTGTTACTATATCCGTGGGATTGATTTTTTTCTGGTTCTGGAGTCGGTTTGTAATGTGTGGTTTTGACCCTTCAATGGCTATGGCCCTGGGAATCAAAGTAAAATTCTGGGATGCCCTTTTATTTTTCTGCCTGGCAATTTCCCTTTCGGTAATAATGAATACCGCCGGAGGTATGCTGGCCTTCAGTATGCTAATAGGCCCGCCAGCTGCAGCCCTATTATTATTCCGTGATTTCAAAAAAATTATCATTACAGCTATCCTGACCGGTTCTCTCGCTGCTTTTGTTGGGCTGACTTTGTCATTCACCCACGACCTCCCGGGCGGTCCTGCCATGGCCAGCAGCGCCCTACTAACCGTTCCCTTGCTTTACCTTGTTCAAAAATTAATTGCCGCATTTACCTCACTAATCAAAAAGTTTACAGACTAAAACAGCCTCCCGGCCCCATAATTTAATCAATCGGCATAAAAACAGAGCCGGGGAAGATCGACTAACCATGCGGCAGCAGCCACCGTGTTCCCAAAGAATGCATGGTTACTATTGAATTCTTGAAAATATTCTATCAGCTCGTCGATACTACCATTTACCAGAGTTGAGCCTGTTGCCAGAACAAAATCACTGCTGGCGATAAGCTGTTGATTGACTTTTAGACCATCCTTTATAACTACTCCAGAAGAAATCTCCCGAAAAATCGTTTGAGGATTCAGATCGCTAACCTGCACCGCCTTTGGACCAAAATATTCAATACAAGCAGCAACTATTGCCGGCTGGTACCCAACTATTCCGACCCGTTCTACCTCCGGCCAGTTTTCCTGCAGCCATGCGACAATTTTTTCACCACATTTTTCAGGTTGATCGTCACGACAATGCCGAGTTTTTTCTATCATACCAAGCTCAGACAGAACAGCGTTCATGGCGGCCACAAGCAGGGCACGGTCATGAGTATTGGTAAGTTTACTATCAACCAGCTTATCGATCGTTCCCCGGTAATTATCCGGTCGATCAGTGAAGGCCTGTCCACAGGATGAACCGTAAGTTGCTTCAATCATTACCTCCTCACCGCGAAGCAAGGGATAATCATCCCTCTCCGGATCACCAATCGCCTCCTGAACCTCCAACCCCCGGACAGCAATAGTTATTTTTTCCCCCGAAAGAGAATTTTCAGCAACAATATCAACAAATCGATCTCGTGCTTTTTCCAGTATTCCCAAAATCCTTCAACTCCTTATAAAACTATTAATTAAACATACTTACCCTATATCAGAAAATCGGTTAAGCCCCAATTTCTGTGTAAAATTGATATGTGAAATCTGTTTTGTTTTTGCTTACTCATCTTTCCAGGACCAATACCGATGAACAAAGTATACATCAACATCAACTGTGTCAGCCAGCTCTTCATGGCCGGCAAATTCTCTACCCTTATTAATCGTTCAACTTCATTTCAATCTTCTTCGGTTATTCTCTGCGCAACCTTATTTTCTCGGCATTTCAAAGCAAATCTATCGGCCTGTTTATAACGGTAACCGCGTTTTCCGTTATTTCTTTTTAGCGACCGGCTGATCGGGGTTTTATAATCCCCGATTTCATCCGCTTTTAAACTGTTCCAGTTACCCCTCAGTTGTTTGATCCACCGCCCGGTTATCAAAAACTTCTTTTGCTTTCACGACAACATAGTCAATACTGGCCGGTTCCATGCGGCCCACCACTTCTTTAATCTCACCATTCATATTCTCTATCAATAATGGAAGAATACTTTTAATAAAATCCATTAGTCAAACCTTCCCTTCCAAACAGATAGAGGATGAGCGGCAAAACCACTCCAGTAAAAGAAGAAACCCGCCAGTTTCCAATGCTATTTTTCTCATAAGCAGCATTAATTTGCCGGGTTAATCTATGCCTGAATCAAAAATATCTGAGTAAAAAACCATATCACATCCTCATCCGGTAAGGGCGAGGCCGACACCATGGTTATAATTAAGAATTGCTTAATTCAGTTAAGATTTTTTACTTGCTTTTGACTGTTTTTCATAATATTGTACATAAAAGTGTTTTAGCGGTTTTTGCCAGATTTTAGTATGCCGGTTAACCACTGAGGAGGTGCTCAGGATTAAGGAAATTCACAATATTACGACAGTGCGACAGAATTTACCGGGTATATTGGATGAGCTTGAGTCAGATATTATCATCACGCGCAACTACCGACCTCAAGCCATCATCAAACCACTGCAGGATGACACAGACGAAAGACCTGCTCTTATTATTCTCGGGACAAAAGCCGAGAGTGAAAAGAAAGCAGAAAAAACCATATCCGAAATTAATTCTAACGCCGAGCTTTTTTCGCGGATTATTTTTGTCTGCAGTGATAAAACTCGCAAATATGGTTTTAAACTGAAGGGCTGTGACATCAGGTTGGTGATCAATGAAAAAACTGAATATCCAATAATCAGCCCGCTGAAAGACGGACTGGGTGGGTTGAATCCCGGTGATAATTTTTTTATCTTTACATTCCTATCAGCACCGGAAGCCACAACCCGGCTGCCGTTGATCTGTGAGGCTGTGAAAAACTGCAGAGATGAGAAGAAACTGGTTGCCATGCTCACCCTGAACGGGGACCCGACCCACCCGATTGCGCTATCCTGCTCACTGCAGGATGAAATTATTAAGACAAGAAAAGAGCTGGGAATCCCTTATCTGATCCGCAAGTATGAGGACAACATAGTCTATAAAGAAATAAACTGACTCAACCGTTGGCCAGCGGGCCGAGACGTCTACTATTATTATTATATTTTGAAAGGTTTGGATTTAATGAAAAAACAAACGCTAATAGTATTTTTACTTGCCCTTACTTTACTTCAGCCCTGGAGCTGCAGCCGCCATGACCGAGAGGAGCTGCTGGTTTTCAGTGGTGCTGCCAGCAAACCGGCAATTGAAGAGATCGCTGAAATTTACAAAGAAAAAACCGGAACCAGGGTGCAGGTTAACGTGGGTGGTTCCGGCAGTTTACTTGCCCAGATAGAGATGAGCGGTCAGGGTGATGTTTACATCCCGGGTTCACCGGATTATATCGAGATTGCCAACGAAAAGGAGCTGATTTATTCCGACTCAGTAGAAATAATAGCCTACCTGGTGCCGGGTATAATCGTACCTGCAGGTAATCCGGCTGGAATTAAAAGTTTACACGATTTAACCCGGCCGGGAATTAAAGTTGGAATTGGTAATCCTGAATCAGTCTGCCTGGGACTTTATTCTCTGGAAATTCTCGAGCATAATAACCTGCTTGAAGAAGTTCTGGCTAATACCGCGACTTATGCAGCAAGCTGTTCTAAAACAGCCAACCTGGCAGTTTTCAAGCGAGTCGATGCCGTGCTGGGCTGGAGAGTTTTCAAAGACTGGAACCCGGGGGAACTGGAGCATGTGGGACTTAAAAGCGACCAGATTCCCAGACTGGCTTACATACCGGCTTCAATACCGGTGCATACCCGCAACCGGGTGGCGGCCCAAAAATTCATCGACTTTTTGCTGTCTGAAACCGGACGGGAAATTTATGCTAAATACGGCTACATCTCCAGTCGCGAAGAGGCTCGCAGCTACAGCCCCGACGCGGCTATCGGCGGCCAATATAAAATCCCCGAGATTTACTACCGGTTGATCCATGAATAACAGGTTTTTTACTGCTGTTCTTGTGGCGGTTACAACTCTGCTGCTATTTTTATTGCTATTCCTGATTGGCGGCTTGATTGTCAGACTCCTGACCTCCCAACCGCTGCGCCCTACTGATTACCGTTCAATTGCCTTTTCGATAAGGCTGTCCTTATACACGGCCAGTATTGCTGCTGTTATAGCAACATTAATCGGCGTCCCGATCGCTTATTTCCTTACCCGGCATGATTTTCCGGGACATAGCTTTATCGACACTCTACTCGATCTGCCGGTTTTTTTATCACCGATTGCCCTCGGTGCAATGCTAATGATATTTTTTAACACCCCCCTCGGACGCTGGATAGAAGGAATAACAGGCCCGGTAGTTTTTGAAGTCAAGGGGATTATAGTTGCCCAGTTTTTCGTAACTATCGGGCTTGGAATACGACTTCTAAAGAACACTTTTGAGCATATTGACCGTGATTATGAAGACATATCCAGGGTGCTGGGGGCCAGCAAACTGCAGACTTTCCGGCGGGTGGTGCTGCCGCTTGCCCGCAGAGGAATTATCACTTCGCTGCTGCTTGTCTGGGCCCGGGCCGTGGGAGAATTTGGCGCAACAGTGGCTCTGGCAGGGGCAACTCCAATGAAAACCTCAACTATCCCGGTTGGCATCTATTTAAGTTTCGGAGCGGCCGATTTGCACAGCGCTACTGTATATATTTTGCTGCTGATTGCTGTTTCCCTGACTGTTCTATTTACAACCCGCTGGTTACTGGGTGTAAAAAATGGGAGTTAAAGTTAAAAACTTAACTGTGGTGCAGGGAGATTTC
>PWOD01000147.1 GCA_003557545.1 bacterium
TTCAACTCCCATCTCAGCAGCTGAGATGGGAGTTGAAAATGTTTTTGATCCCCGGGATAATATTTTTGGTGGTTCACGTTATCTCAAGCAGCTGTTGGAGAGGTATCAGGGTGATATAGAACTGACACTGGCCGGCTATAATGCTGGACCCGGAAATGTTGCTAAATATGGTGGTGTTCCACCGTTTGAAGAAACCCGGGTTTTTATCCGGCGGACCCTGGAGGCTTTTGAACAATTCCGAGAAAAATCTGATAAGATATTTACTTATAGAGATGAACGAGGAATAACCACTATAACTAATATTCATTGAATTAGACCGAATAATCTTTTGGGAATAGCCGGGCGACCCGGTTTCCCAGCATTATAATTGATCCGCGGAGTTGGTATATATGAGCAAATATGAGCATACTGAGATAGAAACACGCTGGCAGCAGAGCTGGCGTCAGGAACAGCGGTTTGAAATAGACGATTATCCCGAAAATCCTTTTTACCTCCTGGTGATGTATCCTTATCCTTCCGGTAGAATTCATATGGGGCATGTGAGAAATTATGCGATTGGTGACGCTATAGCTCGTTTCAAACGTAAACAGGGGTATGATGTTATGCATCCGATGGGTTGGGATGCGTTCGGGCTCCCGGCTGAAAATGCTGCCATTGAACGGGGGATTGATCCCGGGGAGTGGACGCGGAGTAATATTGAGGAGATGAAAGGGCAGCTGGATAAATTAGGGTTTTCTTACTGTTGGCAGCGGGAAATCGCCACCTGTGATCCGGATTATTATAAATGGAATCAAAAAATATTTCTCGAGCTGTATCGTCATAAGCTGGCTTATCGTGATCTTACCGGAGTTAACTGGTGTCCTAGTTGTGAAACTGTTCTGGCCAATGAGCAGGTTCAGGATGATGAGTGCTGGCGTTGTGATTCAGAAGTTGTTGAGAAAAACCAGCACGGGTGGTTTTTTAAAACCACCGACTATGCCGAAGAACTTTTAGCAGATCTGGATGAGTTGCGGGGCTGGCCCTCCAGAGTAGTGGAAATGCAGAAAAATTGGATTGGCCAGTCGATCGGGGCAAAAATTCAGTTTGAGCTGAGTGATCTTTCTGAAAAACTGGAGGTTTTTACCACTCGGCCCGACACACTGTTTGGTGCCACCTATATGGCTGTTTCTCCTGAACATCCCAGGGTGATGGAAATTGTCCGGGGAACCGACCAGGAAGCAGCTGTTAAGGAGTTTCTCAAACGGGTGGAGAAAAACTCAGAAAAACAGACTACAGAGGGGATCTTCACCGGTCGATATGCGGTTAATCCTGTAAATAATAAACAGCTTCCTATTTACCTGGCCGATTATGTTCTGGCCGACTATGGAACCGGAGCGATTATGGCTGTTCCGGCCCATGATGATCGAGATTTTGAGTTTGCCAGCCATCATGGTATAGAGATAGTCGAGGTAATTAAACAGCCGGATTCTTCAGCTGATGCTGATGGACTTAGTTCTCCATATACCGGTGAGGGGGAGTTGATCAATTCGGCTGAATTTACCGGTGTTCATTCAGAAAAAGCCCGGGAGCAGATAGTCGACCTGCTTGAGCAGCAGAACAGGGGAGAAAAAGCGGTTAAGTTTAGACTGCGGGATTGGGGTGTAAGCCGTCAGCGCTACTGGGGAACACCAATTCCGATTATTTACTGTGATAGTTGTGGTACCGTTCCGGTTCCGGAGGAAGATCTACCGGTCGAACTGCCCTCCGATGTTGATTTTCAACAGTCAGCCAACATTCTTTCTTCCAGTCGGGAATTTGTCCATACAGACTGTCCTGAATGTGGAGAACCAGCCCATCGTGAGACTGATACGATGGATACGTTTGTTGATAGCTCCTGGTATTATGCACGGTATTGTACTCCGTTCGATGAGAACCGGCCTTTTGATCCTGATGTGGTAAATTTCTGGCTGCCGGTTGATCAATACATTGGTGGGGTTGAACATGCCTGTATGCATCTACTTTACTCACGTTTTTTTCATAAAGTGATGCGAGATTTTGGCTGGCTCGATACCGATGAACCTTTTGTCCGGTTGTTAACTCAGGGAATGGTTCTGCTGGGCGGCGAAAAGATGAGCAAAAGTAAAGGTAATGTGGTCGATCCCGAGGAGATGCAACAGCAGTATGGAGCCGATACGGTTCGGTTATTTACACTGTTTGCTGCTCCCCCGGAGAAAGACCTTGAATGGGATGAGTCGGCCGTTCAGGGGGGGCATAGATTTCTTAAACGGATCTGGAATTTTTTCCTTGATAACCGGGAAATGTTGACCGGAAAACAGTCTTCACCAGATCCCGACGATATCGATGGAGAAGCAGAAAAAAAACTTCTTAAAAAGAGCCATGAGACGATTAAAAATGTTACCCATGATCTTGATACTGAGTATCAGTTTAATACTGCAATTGCTGCCTGTATGGAGCTGTTTAACAGTATGCAGGAGAATTTTTCGCCTGATAATCGGGTTGTTGCCTGGAGTTTTTCTGTTCTGCTTGAGCTGCTATATCCGATAACTCCCCATATCTTCTGTGAACTTGCTGAGCGCTTACAATATCCGCAAAACCCGGCTGACTCAGACTGGCCACAATGGTCTGAAGATGCCCTGCAGGAGGAAGAGATTGAGATTGTTATACAGGTTAATGGTAAGGTACGTGACCGCATGACAGTTGCTGTGGATCTGCCTCGTGAACAGCTCGAGCAGCAGGCCCTTACTCAGGAAAAGGTCCAGAAATATTTAAAGTCTGAAATCAAAAAGATTATCGTTGTCCCGGGAAAACTGGTTAATATTGTTGTCTAATTAACTACCATTTATCTTCCATAAAAAGGGTGATCATTCACCGTGGAACTGGGAATTGTTGGTCTGCCGAATGTTGGGAAGTCTAGCTTGTTTAACCTGCTTACTGCCAATAGTGTCCCCGCTGAAAACTATCCTTTCTGTACAGTTAAGCCAAATGTCGGTGTTGTTTCCGTCCCCGATCATCGGTTAGATAAAATTGCTGGCTGGGTTGCTAGTTCTAAAACCACTCCAGCCTCAGTCCGTTTTGTTGATGTGGCCGGTTTGGTTAAAGATGCCAGTAAAGGAGAGGGGTTAGGCAATCAGTTTTTAAGTCAGATCAGGGGGGTTAGCGCGGTCTGTCATGTGGTCAGGCTGTTTGAAGATAGAAATGTTAGCCATGTGGAGGGGACTGTTGACCCGCTACGTGATATACAGATTATTGAAACTGAATTTATGTTATCTGATCTGGAACTTGTCGAACGCGAAATCAAACGACTTGAAAAACAGATGAGAGTTAAAGGTGGGCCACTCGATCCACAGCTGAAATTTATGAAGGAACTTGAACAGCAGCTTTCCCGCGGCGAGCGGCTGAGTTTTTCAGATTTCCCCCCTGAACGGCAAAAAACTATCCAGCGGCTGTCATTGCTTTCCTTCAAACCTGTGCTGTATCTGCTGAATGTGGATGAAGGAATTTTGGCTGAAGGGGAAAAGAATCCTGTCTATCGTGAGGTTAAAAATTATATTGAAAATCAAACAGCTCACCGGCATGTCACCATATGTGTTGGTCTGGAATCTGAGATGCAGGGGATGGAAGAGGAGGAGAAGTTACTTTTCCTTGATGATCTGGGATTTTCTGAGACCGGTTTGAGACGTCTTATAAGGTCTGCATATGAGCTGTTAGATCTTATCAGTTTTTTCACCTACAACAGCAATGAACTTCGTGCCTGGTCCTTGAGCAAGGGGAAAAAAGCACCAGAAGCGGCCGGGAAGATTCATTCAGATTTTCAACGTGGTTTTATCAGTGCCGATACGATTAATTATCATCGGTTTAAAAAATTTAAATCCTGGGAAAAGGCACGTGAAGCCGGTGGATTGCGGACAGTTGGTAAAGATTATCAGGTGATTGATGGAGATATATTGTTGTTTCGATATAATCTTTAACCGCTTATCTTAACTTGTTTACTGGGTGTGTTCCATGGCTTATCCTCGCTTGATCGGACTTGTTTATTTAGAAAATTGGTTAATCCAGGAAACAGGGTTTATAAAGCCTCCCTTTATTTTTGAATTTACTATTAGCTGCCCCCGTCCCACGGTGGCTCGTACACGGCGAGAACTGGTTGTTGATGAAACTGGGGGGGAACCGGTATCCTGGCGGGAAAAACCGTTTGCCGACAGGTTGATTTTTAAAGAGATCCTCGAGGGCCCGGCTGCTCTCTCGGCAGCCATCTATCCGCTTGATGCGGGAGTTATACCGGATATTTCGGAACTGTTAAATCGGCTGGCCGCTGATTTTGGAGCTGATTTTTTAAATCTTCGTCTGGCCAGTTTGAACCGGCTGATGGGGGTTCTACAGAGCAGTGGTTTAACCGATTTTGCCGCCGGTTTCGAACAGACAGTTGCCGCCGGTTCGGTTAAACTTGACCTGTTAAAATCGGATGAAAAAATCTCTCTAAAAATGCCTTTAATCAGTCCCAAAGCCATAAGAAATCCGCAGCCACAGAGCCGGCGGGTCAGCCATCAAACAGCTGATTACCTTAAACAGGCCGGTGACTCCAATGGGTTTCTTGAGTTTGAAATAGAACTGTATGATCGGTAAAATTTAGACTGAAAAAATGAGGTGCAAATCAATGGATTTTAAGCAGTATTCTACCGAAGCGGCGGCCACTGCAATCTATCCCCGGAAGGATGAGGAAAATTTTCTCTATCCTGTGCTGGGTCTTGTGGGTGAGACAGGTGAGGTGGCGCAAAAAATAAAAAAGGTTTTACGTGATCAGGAAGGAAAATTAACAGAGCGGGTTCGCCAGCAGCTAAAAGCTGAGCTGGGTGATGTTTTGTGGTACTGGGCAACCCTCTGCCGGGAACTGAACCTGGACCCGGCAGAGGTTGCTCAGCAGAATCTTGATAAATTGTCTGATCGAGCTCGACGTGGCAAATTGGGCGGTAGTGGGGATGATCGTTAGGTAACAAACTCCCCAATCCCTTCTAAAAACTGGTAAAAGCACCTGCTCTGCGGTTTCTTTTGCGAAACAGATGGTCCAGCAGTGAAATCGGGTTACGGAATCTCGAGGCCACAATCATTGCTGCGATCACATAGGGCTTATAACGGGCTTCAAAGTAGGTGTCAATTCTGGCTTTTTCAAAAACATCTGCAGTTACTTCGCCATGTTCACATGAAACCCCTGAAATGTCGGCCGGCAAACAATGCATATACAGCGCATCGCCGTTCTTTGTCAGCTGCATTTTATCTTCATCACAGATCCAGTCGAGATGTTTTTTGTTCTTTCTCAAACATTCCTCTTCCAGTTCTGTAAGAGCCGGGATATTACGCTCCTGGATCAGCTCGGTACGCTCGCACATTATATCGTAAGGTGCCCAGCTTTTGGGATAGACAATATCAGCATCTTCAAAGGCTGCTTCCATTGAATCCGATTGTTCAAAGGAACCGCCGCTGTCGGCAGCAAACTTGCTGGCGTGGTTGATCGTTTCTTCCATCAGTTCATATCCCGGCGGATGGGCCAGATGGACATCCATTCCAAATCTGGTCATGAGGGTGATGATTCCCTGGGGGACTGAGAGAGGTTTCCCGTAGCTGGGGGAGTAGGCCCAGGTCATGGCAACCTTTTTCCCCCGGAGTTCCTCTA
>PWOD01000202.1 GCA_003557545.1 bacterium
CGTGGGGCACCTCCTTGCTTGGTTGGTGTTCCCCATGATGGTTTCTTCTATGTACCGGTTTTGTCAATCCACTTTTTTAATTCATCTACCACCTGATCTCTCATCCACCAGACCCCTTTCACTTTGGGGTGGAAATGATATACCATGTTTCTACATGCTGGATAGTAAGGCTATTTTTTGATATAGTTATTTTTTATTAATTTCTCAAAACTTTTTTAGGGTTGGAATTGCTTGCATAAAATATGCCCTGTAAGGTTTAATAAGAGTTTCCTGGGTAGAATAAAACTCTTCGCAGGAGCTTTTGGGAGTTTTTTGTAACCATTTTCTTCGGGAGGTCAAAAGATGAAAGAACTAGCAGGTAAGTGGGCGTTAATCCTTGGGTGTTCAAGTGGATTTGGGGCGGCTGTTGCCAGAGTTTTAGCCGCCGAAAAAATCAATATAGCCGGGGTTCATTTCGATCGTAAATCCGATCTGCCACGGGTTGAAAAACTGATTGAGGAGCTGGAATCTGAGGGAGTTGAAGTTAAGTTTTTCAACAGTAACGCCGCCAAGGATCGCACTCGAGACAAGGTGATTAAGGAGATTAAAAAACTTACTAATAATGGTCCTGAGGTTAAGGTGTTACTCCACTCGCTTGCTTTTGGAACCTTGAAAAAGTTTGTTAATGGTGATGAGTCAGATCTGGTCAGTCCGCGGCAGATGGCCATGACCCTTGATGTTATGGCCAGCAGTCTGGTCTACTGGACCCAGGGTTTAGTGGAAAATGGTCTGATGGGTGAAGGGGGAAGAATCTTTGCCATGACCTCCGCTGGTGGCAGTACTGTCTGGCCCTACTATGGACCTGTATCAGCAGCTAAAGCGGCGCTTGAAGCAAATGTTCGTCAACTGGCCTATGAGCTGGGTGAACAGAAAATTACTGCTAATGCAATTCAGGCTGGCGTTACTGATACGCCGGCGCTACGAAAAATTCCTGGTAATGAAAATATGATTGCTGAAGCTCAACGTAGGAACCCCTCTGGAAGACTTACCCGTGAACAGGACGTTGCCGATCTTATCAAGCTGCTGATTCGGGATGAAAGCCGGTTTGTTACGGGAAATGTTATTCGCTGTGATGGTGGAGAGGATATCGTCTCCTGATCGGCCCGGAGACGGTTCGCTTAATTATCCAGCCGTCTGGTAGAAAAAATTCTGTTTTTTCCTCGTTTTTTTGCCTGGTAAAGAGCCAGTTCCGCCTGTTTGTGAACTGTGTTAGTATCTGAACCGTCCTCTGGAAAACAGGCTAGCCCGCCACTGAAGTTAATCGTTACACTGTTCTCTTCAAGACTGAACAGGGGTTCGCTTACAAGCTGCCGCAATCTCTGTCCAGCATGCATTGCTTCGGCGAGAGCTGTGTTGGGGAATATGATGCCAAAATTATCTTTATCAAACCGCCCCGGGATATCGGTAGAACGGAATTTATTTAATAGCAGGTAGCCAATTTCTCGGAGAATAGCATCACCTACCTCCCGACCATGGGTCTCGTTGATTTCGGCAAAGTTGTCAATGTCGAGCAGTAACAGGGAAAAGGTCTGTTCATATCTTCTGGCCCGTTCGATCTCTTCCCGCAGCCGATTCATAAAATAAGCTTTGGTTTTTAAACCGGTCAACCGGTCTTGCAGTAGTGATTGGGCTTTCCCCTGGGTTAGCTGTGAACTGTTTAAAATGCAGGCTGCTGTCGCAGTCAGTGGCAGTAGCTGGCGGGCTACCAGGGACTCTTCAAGCAGCTCTTTTTGGGGACTGTAAACAGCTACTAGCCCGGCCGGGTTTTTCTGAAACTGTAGCAGTATATAAACCTGTTTTGTACCAGCAGGAGTTTTTTCAATCAAATAGTTCTGTTCGGCAAGTTGTAGCTCTTTTACCCGGCTGCAGGGTATAGTCTTTCTTTTTGGATTGTTTTCCTGTGAAAATCCTTTTTCCACCCGCAATTCGTAGTTCTTACCCCGAAGAACATAATAACCGGCTTCGGTTGCTCCAAACAGCCCGGCCAGACTGGCTAAGAAAAACCTTATTAAATCGGGTGAATTCGGGGAATTTTTAAAGATCTCGCAGGTCCAACTGCCGGTTTGGGCAAGTTGGTGGTCGGAATTAATTTTTATTGCTTGCTTTAATGTCAGGTGAAAATCATCTTCGGGATCGGCTAAAAACTCCGGTATATTTCCTGGAAATTCCACAGCGCCAATCCACTGCCCGTGGTAGTCAAGATGAACAATATTATGTTGTTCATCAGTTAAACCCCGTTCGGCCTGACGGAGCTGTTCTATCTGCTGTTTGCCAGGTAGGTTTTTGAGTTCGCCTCGAAGAAGTTTGACTGAGGCTATTCGGGCCAGATTGGCTGCACCGTCTAACAGAGGATCAGGACGGTAAAATATCAGTGGTTCTGTGCCAAAATTTTGCTCCAGCCAGTTTTCCAGGAGATGATAAAATTTAGTTATCTTCTGGCCATTTATTAGTAGTTCGAAAAGAAATTTTTTGTCTGGACCTTCCATTGACTATCCCTCACTTGATATCGATGTAAAGTTTGCCAGATAACGGATTATTCTTTCATACTTGCTGATAGCTGGCAACTGTTACAGCTATCTATTATAATTTTTAACCGAGAAAATAAAAATTAGTTGTAGGAGGGTGCTTGATGGGTTTATTTGGTAAATCAGAAAATAAGCAGGCAGAAAAATTGAAATTCGCCCTGGGGAAGTTTCGTCAGGGAATAAAAAATATTGTGCCGGGTCTGGGTGGTGATTTTTCAATTGAACGTCTGGAAGCGGCGTTGTTATCCAGTGACGTTGGGTTGGAAACAGTTGAAAAGCTGATTCAACCGCTGGAGAGCGGACAGGATAAGGGGGATCCCGGGGAGCATTTGAGAAAACAGATTATTGAAATTTTTCATCGGGCAGGACCGGTCACCCTGCAGATCAGTGATTCTTCCCCCACGGTTTATTTTTTTGTGGGGGTGAATGGAAGCGGTAAGACTACCAGTATGGCTAAACTGGCGCATAATTTTGATAAGCAGATAATTTTTGCTGCCGCCGACACCTTCCGTGCCGCTGCCATAGAACAGTTGAAAAAATGGGGAGAAAGATTGGATTTGCCGGTGATCTCCCATCAGAAAGGTGGCGACCCGACCGCTGTTGTTTATGATGCGCTGGAAGCGGCGGTTCATCGTCAGGCTGATTTTCTCTTTGTTGATACGGCGGGGCGACTTCATACCCGGCGTGATCTGATGGAACAGTTAGAAAAAATGTACCGGGTAACGGTTGGTCAGAAGTCTAATGAGCCGACAGAAAGTTTACTTGTTCTGGATGCTTCAACCGGACAAAATGGTCTCCAACAGGTAAGAACCTTTGCTGAAAAATTACCTGTCACCGGGATAATTTTGAGTAAACTTGATAGTACTGCCCGTGGTGGGGTTGCTTTGAGCGTGGTAGATGAACTGGGAATTCCGGTAAAACTGGTTGGAACCGGGGAAACGCTGGATGATCTAGCCCCTTTTTCACCTGAAATCTACTGTGACGCTCTCTTGGGAGAGGAGTTTTAAAATGGAACAAACCTCTGAAGAACGGCGAGAGTTGATGCGAGTGTTATTGGAGGCAGCCAGTCAACATCAGGGAGATGTTCATACTAATCCACTGGTAGCAGCTGCTCTTGTTAAGCAGGGCGAGCTGCTTGCTCTGGCTGCGCATGAGAAGTTTGGCGGTCCCCATGCGGAAGCTGCTTTGCTGAATAACTACCGGGGTTCACTGGAGGATACTGAGCTGTATTGTACCCTCGAACCATGTGTTCACCAGGGTAAGACCGAACCCTGCGTGGACAGGCTTATTGAGGCCGGTATTAAGCGGGTAACTATCGGTCATGAAGATCCTAATCCTCTGGTTGCCGGTGCCGGGGTAAAAACTTTGCTGGATGCCGGTGTTGAGGTTCGTCTTCCCCTGTTGCGCAGCCAGTATCGCTGGTTGAACAGAGCTTATTTTTATAATCATTATGCTAACTTGCCCTGGTTGGAAGCTAAACTGGCTCTCTCAGTCGATGGTTATATTGGCACTACAGGTCATCATAGTAAATGGTTGAGTTCACCTGAAAGTCGTGATTATACCCATCGTCTTCGGTCCCGGGTGGATGGGGTGATGGTCGGTGCTGAAACGGTCAGACAGGATGACCCCAGTCTTACTGATAGAGTTACGGGCCGGGCTGATCAGCCTCGTGCCATAGTAATATCCCGTCGGCCGGAGAGCCTTTCTTTGGACTCTAAACTGTTTTCAGAACGTGCCGGTCAGACGGTCCTGGTGCTTCCACCGGGTAGTTCTTCCAGATTGGAAACGACTCTTGAAAATCGTGGTGTAAAATTAATTTTCGCCGAACTTATCGATGGTCGTTTCAACTGGAAAAAACTGCTGCCGGAGCTCTTGAAGTTGAATTTAAGTCGGATTCTTGTTGAGGGTGGTGGCCGGCTTGTGGGGGATCTGATATCGTCTGGAGTATTAAATGAGATTCATCTTTTTTACTGTGGCCGGTTTCTCGGTGAAGGGATTAAAAGCACTGTCCTCAGGGAGCCGGTTAAACGAGTTTTTGAGGGGCCGGCAGCCGGGTTGATCGATCACCGACGATTTGGTGATGACCTTTATGTCCGGCGCTTTTTTCAACAACAGACCGGGCATCGGGGATTTGCTGTTCAACCGTTTGTCCAGTTTGATGGCCGACCGGGCGATTAGATTCTCCGGGGCTATGATGACTGTAACCTATAAATCATAGAATTAGTCTGTTATTAAGGTATCATTATAGGCAGAGCAGTGATAGATCGAAGAAATCATACTGGAGGGCCGATAGTTTTGTTCACAGGATTGATTCGTGCCACCGGAACTATCAAAGCGCTCCGGCCCGGTTCGAACTCCGGTTATAAAATAGCAATTATTCCTGATTGTCAGCTTGCTGATTTGCAGTTGGATGTAGGGGCAAGTATTGCTCTGGATGGGGTTTGTTTAACTGTGGTTGAGCTGACTGACCGGGGGTTTCTGGCTGATCTTAGTTCGGAGACTGTTGAGCGAACCACCTTTTCATTAAAAAGGCCTGGCAGTCTGGTAAATATTGAGCCGGCGGTCAGGGTAGACCAGGCATTGGGCGGTCATTTGGTAACTGGTCATGTTGATGAGATAGCACAGATTTTGCAGATTGATAGGTTGGATAACAGTTATCGTTTCACTGTCGGATTTTCTGACCGGGTGGCCCCTATGCTGGCCCCCAAAGGTTCGGTTACGATTGATGGGATAAGTCTCACTGTAAACCGGGTTAAAACCGCCCATTTTACCGTTAGAGTTATTCCCCATACATATAGAGTAACTAACCTCCATTCCCGGCAGCCCGGCGATAAGGTAAACCTTGAAGTTGATACAGTGGCCAGATATTTATATAATTTCTGGTTAAAAGCGCGGCGTGGAAATCTTGATATCCAACAGCTCAAAGAGAGTTTTCAATGGTGATAAATAAGATGAAGAAATACAGTTCGGTTGAACAGGCAATTACAGCAATTGGTCAGGGTAAGATGGTTATAGTTGTTGATGATGAGGATCGGGAAAATGAAGGGGATCTTGTCATGGCTGCTGAAAAAGTAACTCCGCAAGCAATCAACTTTATGACCAAGGAGGGGCGGGGACTGGTCTGTTTACC
>PWOD01000149.1 GCA_003557545.1 bacterium
CAAGATTACCTAAAACTTCTGCTTTTTTAGCTGACTTGGGGAATATGAAGTCTATTCCATTCTCCATAGCAGACCATATAAAGTCCAGCATATTATCATTATTTTGATAATCTGAAGGAAGTAGAAACGCAATAGCAGTTTTAGTAATTTGTTTCTTACCAGAATACTTAATCTCAGCATTCTCAAAGCCACCTACTGAGATAGGTTTTTTAATAGAGAATGGAGCTAGTTGATCAAAAGTAAGTCTCTCTCCGTTGTAGAACATTCTTCCTCTGAAATTTACTGTATCAGAAGGAAGATGGTCTTTGAAGAGTTCTCTGTATTGATCTTCAGTAATTTTACCCCTCTCTAAGAACTTCTGGAACAATAACTGAGACTCATATTGCCAAGTTCTTTCCTGGGTTTCTCCCCAAGCACCTGTAGTTCTTAGAATATAACTTCTAAATCCATCAAGAGTAGCCCAACCAGCAGCGTCATTTTCAGTTTGCTTTTTGTAAGCTTCGGCTTTATCTCCTATAAACTCTTCATATTGTTTTTGTAATTCGGGTGTCAGAGCTACATCAACATCTCTAAACACTATATCTCTATAATAATGTTTATGAGAGAAGTCTTGCTCGAAGAAAGAGTTATCCAACCTGGGATACTCTTGGTTCAACATTTGGATATAAGCAGGGTCGTTACTAGAATGCCCCGCAGTTGAAGTAATAGAGTTAGTTCTTTTATGTAAGTCAGAGGTAAATGTACCGTCTTCCTGAGCCTTCAGATAGGTGTTAATAGGACCAGTAAAGAGCTTAGTTTGCTCAATAGCTGAGGTTACATAATAAAAGTTAATTGTATCTAACAAACTATTTAGCGTATCGTTGCTAATAGTAGTCGTTTTATCTCCCTTTTGTTTCTTATAAGCTAGTCCAAGAGAATCTAAAGTCTGAGGTGAAATTGCGTTATTAGTATATATCCCAGTCTTAGGGTTTTTAAGTTCAACTAGCCTGGCTTGAGTATATTTAGCTTTTAAAGAATTTCTAAGATTTGTTACATACTCAGTTAAAACAGCGTCAATAGCTTCTCTGTTGTCAGCTATTAATTCATTTGCTCTCTCTATATAGTCTTCTTTGGCTACATCAGAAATGGCTTGAAGATCTCTCTTCAGTTCTGGTGGAGCAAGATCTTTAAAGAAATTAAGCTCTTTATTAATATCTCCAGTTACAAACCTTCTATACTCAGGATTGGATCTCATAGCTAGAGAATACAGAACTTCGGCTTGTAGGTAGTCTCTAAGTTCTGCTATCATTTGTTCTGGCTCAATAACAGAAACATAGTCTTTTCCGAAGTTAAACCCTACTTCGAGCTTTCTTTCAGCAGACCTTAGAAATGGGAATATACCATTTAATATAGCTTCAGCGTGCAGAACCTGATAATCTCCAGGCTTGAGCTTATTGAAACTCTCTTTCTCCCCTCTTTCTTTCCCTGCAGATCGAAGAATACTTTTAGTAATTCCTCTCTGAGGAAGCCATTTAGAACCATAAGTAAGATAATTGCCTCTTTCTCCATCAAAGGGTTTAAGATGGTCAGGTAGAGTGTCTGTATTAATCTGGTCTATAACTTTATCAATATGGTGTTTTAGTCTAAGAGAGTATTCAAACCTACCATCCTCGTTTCTGTACTGCCCATCAAATACAAAATCTTCATATTCTGCTTGCTTATTAGCAAGTTCCCTGATTTCTTTATTAAACTTAAAGACATTTCTGTTGAAGATGTCGTCAGAGAATATACCTACGTCTTTTTTAGTCAACTCTTTTATTGTCTTGTGAACTGTTTCTACAGCCTTAGTAAGACTTTCTGGAGCTGATACATTAGGATCAAGAGTGATCCCAAAGTGTCGGAGATACTCTTTGTATATTCCTAAGTTAGAGGCTCTTGGGTCCCCTGCTTTATTAAGACTAGTCTGAGCTTCTCTAATATCGTTAAGTGTCCAGTCTCTGAGTCTCTTAGTGGTATCTCCTAGTGTCATATTATTACTAGGATTTAATCTATATCTACCTTGATACAACTCAAAGACTCTCCCACTATACGGATCAACATTAGAGATATTACTTTTCCAAGTAGCTGTGATCTTATTCTGAATAGTAGAAGCGATAGACTCTACTAAGTAACTCTCCCCTTCTGGACCATATACTAGCGTAGTATACTGACTCTCAGCTTTACTAAACTGGTTTTCAAAAGCTTTTTGTAGCCTAAGTTCCTCTTTTGTCAGAGTTTCGGGTCGGAGATTGTCAGAACGGGTGTTAAGTCTGTTTAGAATTTCCCCATAAATAGGAACTCTATCTCTCTTAGATTCTAAAACTTCTACCATCTGTTGAAAGTTGGTAGTGTTTTTCAAGTCTTGGTGTAGTCTACCAATAACTTTACTATAATCTGTGGTTTGTGGTAATCCCCCTACAGTTATCAGACTTCCATCACTAGCTCTTTCACTAATAGAAGCTAGAAAGAGCTTAAGAGGGATTTCAACTTGCTCTTTGGGATCAATCAAGTTAGACTCGAACCAATTAGAAGTATTTTTGCCTCTATCTTCAGCTACTCTAAGATCTTCAGTTTGGTCTATCTCTAGGTTGTATTGAGTTAAGAACACTCTATGAGCTTGTACAGTCTCGTCCCAGTTGTTAAGAATTTGTTCTAAAATCTCAAAAGTTTCTCCACGAGCTTTAAATTCTTCTACCTTTTTAGTAAAGACTTCTTTAGCTCGTTTGTAGAGAATAGGAAGCTGAGCCTTAAAATTATAGAGAGACTGGGCTCCTCCCTCTAGTTGAGCATTTTTAAACGCTGTAGTAAAGATCTGAAAGTTCAGACCTCTTACCATAGCATCAGAAGTTCCTTGATCTAGATTTCCAATCCTATTGACACTTACAGATTCTAAAGCATCTAGTTTAGCTACTTCAAAATTACCTTCACTAATTTCATTGAAAGTATTAATAATGACCTGAGGATCTCCTGCAGCTTCTTTTTTGTTAATACGCTTCCCAAAATATCTGCCAATGAAACTAACAATAGCGTCCCACATTCTAGCAAATATATTTTTCCTCTGAGTAGCTTGACCTGGGAATTTATAATTATCTTTTCCAACAAGCATATACAACCTAAACTGCTCAGCTAAATATTCTTCTGCTTGTTTATCGGTAAGCTTATCGCCCTGAACGGTCTCTCCGTCTATTCTGACAGATCTATCTTTTAAAAGTCTTCTAGTCTCATCATATAAACTAGTTCTGTCTGCAGTAGAGTTAAATAATAAGTTATAGGCGTGGAAAGCTTCGTGATAAAGAACTCCTGGAGTACTAGTATCTGGATTAACTAAAACTCTTGCATATCCCCCAACAGTAGTAAATCTACCGTCCTTACCCTTCATAGCCTGTACTCCTACAGGATATACAGGAAGGTCTGGGAACATTTTTCTAAATCTAGCATATTCTGCAGAGAAGTTAACAGGCTCTCCTACTACTTCTGCACTATCTGAGGTTATAGTAAAAGTCCAGGACTCGTCCCCAGTACCTCCTACTTCGTCTGTATGTTCCTCTTTTCCAAGATTATTGAGTTTCTTAGCGTCTTGTACTCTAGTCTCGGTCTGTTGCTTCTCAATCTGCTTATTTCTCCCCTCTTCTACCTCTTTTCTAGCCTCTCTAGCTGCCTCAGCACTAGACATCTTCTTCCCCTGCCTCTCAGCAGCGTCTTGTTGAGCTTCTTTCGCTTGTTGAGCTGTACTAGTAACGACAATCCCATAATCTTGAGGAGTGGAGTGGGGTATATCTTGATAATGAGCTGGAGGCTGCTCCTGAGTCTGTTTAGCTTCTTGTTTAGTAGTTTCAGCAGTGCTCTGCTTATGCATCTGTTGTTGAGCTGCTGGCTGGTTGCCCAACATCTTGTTTATATTATCTAGAGCTTCTTTTTTAGTAGTAGCTTGTGTAGTTCCTTCAGAAGCAGTTGCTCTTTCTTCTGTAGAATCAGCAAGTTTATATCTAAACGCTCTATTATGTCTAGAAGGATTTTGTAGTCCGTCTACACCGTCTCTGTATTCTGGTAAAGGAAACTTAAGTTTAGGAGTATTATCTTTACTACTAAGAAGAAAATCTTTATAATCTGATCTCTTTCTAGTAGTTAATTCAACATCTACTATCTTACCTTCTTTATCAAAGATAGGCTCAGCTTTATCTACATCAACAAACTTATTAGTCTCTAGTCTTTTAGTATCTACTTGATAAAACTTGTTCCTAAGAAACTCTTCTAGTTTTCCTGTATCGTTATTTAAGAGAGCTTCTTTAGTAATAAATTGATCTCCAAAAACTACACTACTAAAGTCATCAGGGACATAGAATCTACTAAATTTCTCGTAGCCTTTAGTTTTATGAACACTAGGATTAGTAAAAAAGGTATAAGTATTGATTAGTTCGTGAGCTTTTCTTCTAGCAGAGTCTGTTCCATGTAGTAACATATACTGTAAAGCTGTTACTACTTTTTTTATATCTGCTTGAGCTAGGGTCTGAATATCAGGAGCTACTAGCATTCCCTGATGATTAGCGTATATAAAGCCTGGTTTAACTTGATATACAGAATTTCCTACAGTTATTTGTTCTCCCGTAGGAACCATAATACTGATGTCTTTTGCTTTAGTACCTGGAGGAAAAGCTTCTTCTAATGTAGTAGCTTTCTCAGGACTTATATACTGTCCCTTATGATCTGTGGGAGCTACCCCAGGAGTAACTCCAGTAATTGCAAGAGTTACAGGAGAGTCAGACTCTATTATTTTTTTACGAATAGTTTCGTCAAACTCTTTCTGCTTCGCATTAATAGTCTCTTCATTATATCCCTTAGGATCAACAATTCTATCTCCCCTAACTCCTACATTTCTGTAAGTTCCGTCTTCACGCATCATATCTCTCATATAAGCAAACGGAACTACTTTTCTATCAGATTGGTAATAAGAGTCCAACAACACAGGTTCCCCCTGAGCATCAGACAGTACTAAGTAAACAGAGTAATCTTTTCTATGAGACTTCCTAACTTCTTCCATTTGCTCTGCGGTAAGTACGTCCTTAAACGCAGTTTCGAACTGGTTGAAAGTATAAGCCTTAAGAGTTTGTCTACTCTTTGGTGTCCACTTATTTATAGCCTCAGCAAATCTAAGCTGATGCTCATAAAATTGAGGAGCTCGTATAAACTCCTGTTGTCTCATACTAGTTCTTGCAAAACTAAAGATAGACCCTGCGAAGGGTTCCATAGGAGGTAAATGGAGCCTATCGCTTCTAGAAACTTCTTCGTAGGTTTCTTGTTTAGCTACGTCTGTAGCTGTTCCTTCGGGAGGGGCTTCTACTTTAGTTTCTTCTCTAGTGCCTCTTATTAACTTTTTGTAGCTATTAATAATCCTCTGATACTGCTTACCAGTTTGGTTAGTCTCATTCATAGCTTCCCTAATAGCTTCCATTTGTTCGGGAATCTTATCAAGAGAGCTTTGAGCAAGATCTATCTCGGTCTGAATTCCCTCCATCCCCTCTCTTAGTCTTGACTTGAGATTAGATATTTCCCCAGCAATCCTATTTCTCTCATTGATTAATGCTGCCTGACTCTCAAACTCTGAAAGCTCAAGATTATCTTCAGCATCCATCAACTCATCATAAAGTCTTTTAA
>PWOD01000164.1 GCA_003557545.1 bacterium
GATTTAACGAATTATTGTGAGAGTATTGGAACTACTCCTACCGCCGCCACTCACCCGGTAGATATAACTGCCGGAAGCAACTGACGGCCACCAGCTGGCCAACCGATCACTATCCACAACAAGGGATTCCCTGACAATTCTGCGCCCCTGTAGATTAAACAGATCAAGCTGCACCAGATCTCCATAATCCTGGGGTAAATAAAAGCTTACCGGACCGCCCAGATCTCCACGGTAAGGATTGGGATATGAATAAACTCTCTCCGTTATCAATACCGGGGCCGTATCAGGATCATCCAGATCATCCAGAATTTGCTCGCCGACCGACCAGTCATGATAGGCTGCACCGGTTATATACCAGACCGGAGAGTTGCCGGTTACTTCAGCGGCAAGGAAGGGATAGGCAGCATTTTTCAGCTGATCGGTCTCCTCAATATTCCAGCCGGCTGCCCGATAGGTCTCAATATCACGCATTCCTCCGGGAGTTCTTGCAGTCCCGCCAACACTTGCTGCCTGCAGGGTTTGCTGACTGTCCCAGAAACTATCCTCAACCACTCCTCCACCCACCGGACTATGTCCGACCAGACCACCCTTGACTCGTGCTCCTTTGACCTCACCGCTCGCATAGGCCCGGCGAATCAGCCCGGCATTATAAGCGACAAGCCCACCGGTCTGAAAGCCTTCACCCCGAACATCGACCGTCGAGTAAAGATCGACCAGCTCTCCACCGGAGAGATTTTCGCCGACAAACCCGCCCGTACGAAACTCCCCACTTACAGTCCCCCGGGCGGTGGAGTTAACTATACGTCCACTGTTTCCACCGGCCAGCCCGCCGGCATATAATCCACTGCTAACTAACTCCACATCGGCCTGCAACCGCTCAAGTTGACCGCCAATAACCCGACCGACCAGACCGCCACTGTAGATTCCATCCCCCATAACTGTCCCGTCAACACGACAATCTGTTATGGTCCCTTCAGATATCTGCCCAACCAGCAAGCCAACATTATTAGATCCACTAACCTCTGCATCAAGCAGCTCCAGGGAAGTTATCTCCCCGGACTCGCCAACAAAACCAAACAACCCGGCTGCCCCGCTGCCCGGCCGCTCAACTCTCAATCCACTCAGGCTCTCTCCCCGACCGTCAAACCCTCCTGTGAATGGTGTCACAGCCGTACCCACAGGTTTCCAGCCCAGACCACCATTGGCAGTCGAACCGGCCAGTCCATCATATCCCGGACTGGTTTGATCAAGCGATTGCATCAGTTTGTACTTGGCTGCCGGTTCACGTCTCAGTTGATCCAGCTGATACCAGTTATTCACCAGATATGGTTCGACCAAACTGCCCGCACCACCGGCAAAATCCAGCACATCAATATTCACACTATCAGAGGTATCAAAGCTTCTGACCAGCAGATTTATCCCATCATCCTCACGGGCCGTCAGATAACTTAATTCAACAACAGTTCCACTACGTCCCGGTAATCCTACCTGGGCTGTTGCAACAACCTGCTGATCAACCACCAGCTCTATCGTCTGAATGTCCGGATAATCTCCAGTATTATCGATCCCGGCGATAACCTGCACCTCCTGCTGTTTTACTACCCGCAGCAGACTGGAGCTTTGATCGATTTGCACAATAAATTTCGGGTCCAGATAAACCCGCAGCGGCCAGGAATCATAACTATCCTCTGATTCCACCCACAAAACTGCCCCATCATCCTTACGGGCCGTCAGATAGTCAAACTCAACTGTCTGTTCTGTATGGCCATCAAGGGTCAGCTGATGAGACCCCTGGTGGGTTCCTTCTACCAGAAAGTTGATCTCCTGCGTCCCCGGAAGATCACCCGTATTCTCCACCGTTACAACAATCACAGCAGTATCCCCCTGGTCAACCGTATCCGAACCATCCTGGTTGACAACCTGGTCGACTTGAATTTCAAAATAAGGAAATGTAAGAACAGTCAGCTCAACTGCATCATAAGTTCCCTCCCAACCAAGCTGCATTTCAGCCCCAGTCTCTTCGGCCAGTGCCTGCTGATAAAGAAAACTCACAGGAACTGTCTCGCCAACAGGTAAAATAAGATCGCTTTTGTCAATAAAAACACCGTCAAAATAGAACTCTATAGTTTGACCGTATTTAACCGGTTCAAGGCTGGAAACCAGGGCAGTAATCGAAACATCCTCACCTTCAACAACCTCGGTGTCAGTAGTTAGTTGATCAATTTTTAGTTGAAACTGCGGCTGGTCAAAAACCACAAACTGTTGGCTAAAAATATCGTTATCGGTACTGACTGAAAAATCAACAAAATCAGTGGCAGGTGGGGGATTATATTTAAACTTTAAAAACTCCGTTTCGCCCCCCGACAACAGCAGAGGGCGGCTATCAAACAACTGACCGTCAACTTCAAACTGTACCAGCTGACTGTAGCTCACATTATTGACGTTAGATACCTCAACCCCGAGATAAAGTTCGATCCCTTCGATCCCGGCCAACAATGTCTCATCCTCTTTTAGATCAATATAAAACTCAGCCGGGCGCAGGAGGGACAAACTGCGAAATTCCGGGACAGATTGTCTATCTAAACTTTCAAAATTAATCTGAATCTGAAATTCAGAATGAGAGGCGGACCAGGGTAAAGTTAAATCTTCCTGCTCTGTAAGATTGATTGCCTGAAATTTTTCTTCAGACGGCTGGCCCGGACTACCTATGACATCCAACGAGATAATCTGATCCCTTGTCGAATAATCCATGGCCACAAGTTCAGGCTTGCCGGCCAGCATTGAAATCACATTGCTTCGCCAGTAACCAGTTTCAGATAACGGATTAACATCAACAGCTAAAGAGTGTAATTGAGGATTAATAGTTTCATCCTCAGTTCTAAAAAGCTGACGAATCCAGAGGTATTGATTAGATAGATCATCCCCCGGCGCAAGCCCGGGAAGGGGCGCGCCATTGACGGCTGGCTGCCAGTTGGTTGGTGGAGTATTATTATCAGTGTTAACAGCTGTAAAAATATCAATCCCTGTCCCGGACGGTTCAGTCGATTGCCATTCAATCAGAGAACTAGTCAGATCTTGAATTTCTCCCAGTGAAACCGGCTGGGAAATCCGTTCGCCTGGAGGGGGTGAACCGATTATTTCAACCCGTCCATGACCGGTCCTGACGCCAGACTGATTATGCTGGTTAGTCCCGTCATTAAACGACCCGCCGCCGCCTTTCTGAGCACCACCGGAATAACCACCACCTCCACCACCGGAGCGACATCCCCCCATTGCACCGCCACCAAACCCACCCGGCCCGGCCGAACAGGTGGAAGTACCACCCTGGCCCCCCTGCCGGAATCCCTGAGTCTTCGAACCCCAGCTCAAAGCTGACCCTGAGGCCCCCGAATAAAAACCGGCCCCAGCTCCCCCATGAGCATTATTGTCATTACCACCCTGCCC
The DNA here is from genome assembly GCA_003557545.1 of bacterium. Taxonomy (GTDB): domain Bacteria; phylum T1Sed10-126; class T1Sed10-126; order T1Sed10-126; family T1Sed10-126; genus PWOD01. Next base: position 3,445 of record PWOD01000164.1, read on the forward strand.
ATTAGTTCCACGGGTAGCCCAATTGGTTCCATGTGGTGCACCACCATCTGGTCCAGTCAACCCCGGGCTTCCGTTCCCCGGGTTGGTACTATTGCTGGCCCCACCGCCTCCTCCCGCCACCAACAAGGGGTCAGCCGTTGTATGTGTGCTACCGGTGGCAACAAAGGTCCCTCCGCCGCCTCCGGTCATCTGACCCTGGTGGCCAACCAGGATTAAAATATTTTCACCCTCAGTCAACTGAAAATCACCTGACATCATCGCCCCCAGACCACCGGTTCCACCTGACATCCCTCCCTGGGCACCCCAGGCCGTTATCCGATAAGTACCGGTGGAGGGAACCACCCAGTTTTGAATTGTTCCATTATGACCGGTACCGGTATTGGTAAAAATATATTCAGTGGGCGGTGTGGTTTGCAGCTGAAGATTATCATTAACAACCCCCAGCCGCTCAGTTGAATAGCTATTATTCCAGTCATCTGCAGTATTTTCACTAAATTCTACAAATGGATGTAGATTCCACTGAAGCCTATCGCCGTCGATGCTAAAATCTTCACCCGCAGCAAATTCAGACCAATCGGATTGGCTGGTCCAGCTAACAAGTTCATTGGCATTGACCGGGGACAACCCCAAAAAACAAACCACTGTTAAAACCAGCAAATAGACCGAGACTATCAACAATTTTCCTACAGTTTTGACCATTTTAAATCATTGCTCCCTGTAAAATTAAATTTTATAAGTTTTTTATTCTATCTGTCCGCAAGAAAGAACTGGTCACAAAATCCACACTTCCGATTAATCCAGATTCAGTTGAAAAAATAAGAAATTAGCAGATCGAAAGTTTATCTTTCAGCAAAGCTCTGATTTTGGCTGTCCCAATCTAAAAACTGGTTGTTCAACAGTTCTACCCAAGAACTATTTGGGAATATTTTTTTAATTAAAACTGTACTTAAACATGTTAATACAAAAATTTTACAAACGCAAACTTTTTCTTGTTTTTTGGCAAACAGGCTCAGTTCACCGGCAGCCAACATTCACCTCTCTTAACCAATCGATTAGTATAATCCCGGGAAGCAGGACAGCTTGTAAAACTCCACAGTTTGAGCTATTCTCAAATACCAGCCAGTTAAAAAATTAGATTGTGAGAAAAAATCATGAAATCAATCAAAAAAACAACCTGGTTGATGCTGTCAGGATGGCAGAATATAGTCCCGATTATCAGTTCACTGATCTTTCTGATTATTCTTTTTCGATTTTACAACTACCGTCTTCCGGCCTTCATCGACCAGCGTTCAACTATCCTGTTCCAACTGACCACTCTACAAAACTATATTCGCTCTTATGAACTTTTTTCTTCCGTGATTTTCATTCTGTTTTATTTTATTGCCCACAACCTGTTTTTTCCACTGTTCATCTTATCACTGGCGGGCGGGGTGATTTTCGGCCCCCTGCTGGGAGCTCTACTGAGCTTTATTGGACTGTTTTTTTCCTCCCAGACCTATTACTGGGCCGGCCGCTACCTGGGACCACGTTTTATTGAGAAATTCAACAAACAAAGGCTGCCGGTTAACCACTACCACCAGATAAGTTCTAAATTCAGTTCGCTAATTTGTTTCCGATTTAACTATTTCATTCCAATTCAACTATTTAACGCCGCCAGCGGCGCAACCAGTATTAACTACCACCGCTACATAACAAGCACATTAACCGGACTATCGGTCCGCATCATAATCTACTCAATCCTGGGAGCCGCCTTACTAACAGACTCCGAATATTTTATTCTGGCAGTTATACTCTGGGCAGTCCTGGTAACCAGCCAAGCGTTGTTTGGACTGTGGCATTTCAACCGGATTTCACAAAAACAGCTGGCCTCAGTCAAATCCTCAAATCATTCCAAAGAAACTTTTAAATGATCACTCATGATTCAAATATTTGAGTTATTATTAACCATCTGGCCCTATCTTGTATCAACTCTGTTATTCATGATTAATCTCAGTACAACCCTGCACATAATTCTTTACAAACAACAGATCCGGGCGGCAATTGGCTGGATTGGCCTGACATGGTTATCACCCGGTCTGGGTGCCATTCTCTATTTTCTATTTGGCATAAACCGAATTCAGCGAAAAGCCCAAAAAAAATATGAGGTTTCAACAAAATCATGGAGTCAGTCAGAACAGTCAGTTGAAGTGGCAGGCCCTAACAACCTTCCGAAAAATCTTCGAAAACTAAACAGATCAATCTTCAACCTGACAGGTATACCCCTGACAGCAGGTAATAAAATCATACCGTTAATCGACGGCGACAGGGTCTACAAACAGATGCTGACAGCAATTAAATCAGCCCAAAAAACAATTAGCCTGTCCACCTATATTTTCAACCGGGACAGGCTGGGGAAAAAATTCATCAACCAATTAATCAAAGCATCTGAACGAGGGTTAAAACTGCATGTTTTAATTGATGATATTGGTGCAAAATACTCATTTCCCAGCGTAATCGGGATATTTAGAAAAAACGGTATCTCCTGCCAGAGATTTATGAAATCCTTACTACCCTGGCACATGCGCTACTACAATCTGCGTAACCATCGAAAAATTATGGTGGTCGACGGAAAACTGGGTTTCACAGGCGGAATTAATATTTCAGAAGCAGCAATGCAATCACTAAATCCCCGGAACCCGATTAGCGACCTGCATTTCCAACTGACAGGACCGATCGTCCAACAGTTACAAAAAAGTTTCGCTGATGACTGGTTTTTCTGTAGTAATCAAAGACTCCAGGGTGAAGAGTGGTTTCCAGAACTCCAGAAGACCGGCCAGATCATGGCCCGGGGGATATCTGATGGTCCAGACGAAAACTATAACCGGTTAGAATACAGTCTACAGGCTGCCATCAGCTGTGCTGAAAATTCGATTAAAATTATTACTCCTTATTTTCTTCCCGGAAGAGAACTAATCCGCTCATTAAAAATTGCTGCTTTAAAAGATATCGAAGTCGAACTGATTTTACCTGAACAGGGAAATTTGAAAATGGTCGAATGGGCCTCCCGGAGTTATTTTTCCGAGCTGTTAGAACGGGGCATTAAGCTGTACCTGTCACCCCCACCGTTTGATCATACAAAACTCATGCTGGTCGATAGTGAATGGAGCCTCCTGGGATCAGCTAACTGGGATCCAAGAAGTTTAAAACTGAACTTTGAGTTCAACGTCGAAGCATACAGCTCCTCACTGAACCATCAGTTAACCAAGCTGTTTTCTGATAAAAAAAAGCGCGCCATCAAGTTGACCAACAAGCAGCTGGAAAACCGCAGCTTCTGGCGGCAGCTACGAAACCGAAGTTTCAGACTGCTATCACCCTATTTATAAAAAAATCTTTATCAAAAAATCGGCCCGTCCCCTCTGAAAACCAGTTGGATTTAATCAGCCCGGCAGACTCCAACCAGAAATTCGCTTGGAAAATCATTTAGAATTTGAACAAATTCGGGTAAACTTCTACGGTTCATAGTTGAATTATTGAAAGGAGTGTTACACTCGATGGCTACTGCTTACAAGATCCAAAAAGACACCTATCACGACTCTGTAACCCTGATGTTAATAGCAAATGACCTCAAACAGCTCGATCGAATTGAAGAAGCAATGGTAGGGATGGGAACTGACTATAACCTTGATAGTCTCAAACGGCTGAAGATCAACCTTCCCGAACTTAATAAATTAACTCCCAGCGACCTGATTATTGCGGTCAAAGGAGAAACAGAAGATGTCGCGGAGCAGGCGGTTGAGATGGCAGAAAACAAACTCACAGAACAGACACAGATCTCCAGCAATCAGGGTGACTATGCCCCGCCAACTCAACGCGGTGCTGCAAGCATACTTCCAGGAGCCAATCTGGTATTAATCTCAATTCCGGGGGAATACGCTGCCGACGAAGCGGACAAAGCACTTGAGGCCAATCGCCACGTGATGCTTTTTTCCGACAATGTCAGTCTGGAAGAGGAACTGCGCTTAAAAAATAAAGCAGTCGAAAGAGAGCTGCTGATGATGGGCCCCGATTGTGGAACTTCGATCATTAACGGCGTTCCCCTGGCCTTCGCCAACGCAATCAGAAGAGGACCGATTGGGCTGGTTGCAGCTTCCGGAACCGGTTTACAGGAATGCAGCAGTTTAATCCATCAACTCGGGGGAGGAATCAGCCAGGCAATCGGAGTCGGAGGTCGAGACCTGTCCGAAAAAATTGCTGGCAAAATGACGATCCAGGCCGCTCAGGCACTGGGCAAAGATCCCCAGACCGAGCTAATCACCCTGATATCCAAGCCGCCGGACGAAGCAGTCTTAGACCGCTTATTTAAAGAACTCAAAAAATTGGACAAGCCTGTGGTGATCTATTTTATCGGAGCCGACCCCGAGCTGATCGAAAAAAATGGTTTTACTGCAGCCACTGATCTTGAGGATGCAGCGATTAAATCCTGTCAGAAAGCAGGAATTGGAAAACTTACACCACTGATTGCCCAAAAAACGTTAGAGGAATACGCCCGAAAAGCCGGACCGATTAAGGGATACCTGCGGGGACTCTACTCAGGAGGAACCCTCTGTGATGAGGCCCAGCGAATTCTGATAAAAGATTTACAACCGATTTTTTCTAACACGCCGGTGGAGGGATGCCAACAACTTGAGGATCCTTATCTGAGCCAGGCCCACACAATTATTGATCTGGGCGAAGATGAATTTACCCGGGGACGGGCCCATCCAATGATCGATCCAACTCTACGCAAAGAACGTCTTATTCAGGAGATGAGTGATCCGGAGGTCGGACTGATACTGCTCGACCTGGTGCTTGGTTATGGCGCCCATCCAGATATGGCTTCAGAACTTCAGGAGGCAATTATAGAGGGCCGTAAACAGCTGCCCAAACCTCCTGCCGTGGCCGTTTCCATCTGCGGAACCGAAGAGGATCCCCAGGATTATCAGCAGCAGCGTAAAATTCTGGAGAAAAGTGATGTTTACGTTTTTCCCTCACATGTCTCCATGGTAAAATTTACCCAACTATGTTTGAATGAGGATTGATAAAAATGTCTGATTTGAACGGACTTTTCGAACAGAAGATCCAGGTGATCAACCTGGGGCTTCCCGCTTTTTACAAAGATCTACAGCACCAGGAAATACCGGTGGTTCAGGTTGACTGGAATCCCCCGGCGCGAGGTAACAAAAAGCTCCAATCATTGCTTGGCAAACTGAAAAAATAATTTTTTTACTGAATTAAACTGTTATTCCACCAGGAGGAGATAGAATGGAAATTGATTTAGAGAGAGCAAACCAGCAGGCGATTGAAAAGATCCAGGGGGGCAACCCGATTTTAAAGGGAATAGGAATAGCCGGGGAGGTTGTCCCCGGGATGGATGAAAAACTGATTTTACACGCTGGTCCACCGGTTGACTGGGAAAATATGAGTGGTCCAACCCGGGGAGCTGTTATTGGAGCACTGATCTATGAAGGTCTAGCAGCCGGAGCAACTGAAGCCGAAGAGCTGGCCGCATCCGGCGAGATCAAGTTTGAACCCTGGCATGAGCACAACGGGGTCGGTCCGATGGCGGGAGTAGCAACCAGCAGCATGCCGGTCTGGATCGTAGAAAATACTCAGTTTAATACTGAAGCCTACTGTACTTTTAATGAGGGTTTAGGTAAAGTCCTCCGCTACGGTGCCTATGCCCCGGAAGTAATTGACCATCTTAAATGGATGGAAACAGAACTGGCACCGATCCTTAAGGAGACTCTGGCCAATCTTGACAAACCTCTCAATCTCAAGAGCCTGATTGCAGAAGCGCTGGAGATGGGTGATGAGACCCACAATCGTAATCGCGCCGCCACCTCCCTGCTCTATCGTAAACTAACCCCGGCACTGCTGGAAACCTCATTCAAAACCGAGCAGAAAAAACAGGTGCTGGAGTTTATAGATTCCAACGATCATTTTTTCCTCAACCTCAGCATGCCAGCCGCAAAAGCCATGATTATGGCGGCAGAAAATATCGATGGATGTTCAATTGTAACCACCGTGGCCCGGAACGGAACGGAAACAGGTATCAGAGTTTCCGGTCTCGGCGATCGCTGGTTCACAGCACCGGCTCCGGTGCCGGAGGGGCTGCTGTTCTCCGGCTACTCAAAGGAGGACAGCTGTGCCGATATTGGTGACAGCACAATCACTGAAACCGTAGGGCTGGGAGCCTTTTCAATGGCTGCCTCCCCGGCGATTGTCAAATTTGTTGGGGGCTCGGTCGAGGATGCTTTCAACTTCACCCGTAAAATGTACGAAATCTGCGATGCCGAGTCAGAAAACTTCAAGGTGGCCCCGCTTGATTTCCGGGGTGCCCCCACCGGGATCAACCTATTAAAAATCTGTGAACTGGGTATAACCCCCCAGATTAACACCGGGATAGCTCACAAAGATCCCGGCATAGGACAGATCGGTGCCGGTCTCGTCCAGGCACCGATGGAATGTTTTGAGAAGGCCCTGGAAGCTTTTGTTGAAAAATACGCTGAATAAACTGCAACATCCATAATCTTTTAAGGAGGAATTTCAAATGGTAACAATGTATGATTTAACTCAGGATCTAAGTATTCACACCCCACCCTGGCCCAGTTACATGCCACTGCAGTTGCAATATTTCAAACGGATTGCCGGTGCTCACCAGGGGCAGGGTGCCAACGGTCAGATCATCAAGACCAGCATGCATGTCGGCACCCATATAGATGGGGAGAAACATTTTGATGCCAAAGGACGGACAATTGGCCAGGTCCCCCTGGAAGAGTTCTGCGGCGAAGGTGTAGTTGTTGATATTTCTGATGAAGTTGAGGATTTTTCACTATATACCCCGGAGATGCTGGAAGCAAAGGCGGAAATTAAAAAGGGTGATATCCTGATCATAAATACCGGCTACCACAGGTATGCCTGGGATCAGGAAGAATGTGATGAAGTACGCTACATGGTAAAACATCCGGGTCCGGACCCAGAATTTCACAAATGGGCCAAGGAGAAAGAGTTCGCCTGGATCGGAGTCGACTGTGGCAGCGCCGACCATCCGATGAATACCATCCTCCGGGACTGGCATCCCCGCCTGTTCAAAAAAGCTGAGGCCAAACTGCAGGCCGATTACGGAAAAAGCTGGGAGGAGATGTTTCCTTACGAAGAATATTACCAGGTGATGCATCTTGATCTATTTCCAGAAGGTTTGATCCACGCTGAAAATCTTGGTGGTGCGATTGATGAAATCAGTAATCAACGCAAATGGATTGGACTATTTCCCTGGAAAGGAATTGAAATGGAGTCTTCAATCTGTCGGATTGTTGCCTTCGACTTTTAATTTCTGTAAAGATTTATTTTCCCGGTTCGGCTTCCCGGTGCGGGGTTAACCCCGCACCGGAAGTACCGGGATTTCTCCCCTGCCAGCTGTTGTCCCCGCCAGTTTTCTAAAAAAGATCTCAACTAATTTTTTTCTCTTGTTTTTAATCAGAACCGGCAGTAAACTCTAACTGGAAAAGATAAACCGTAAAATTATTTTATTCGGCAGGTTTGCCGGGAGTGAAGCTGGCATGAAACTTAACAAAATTATGCTGTGCTGTTTCACCGGGCTCGTCATCATTGTACTGCTGGCGACTCCCGGCCTGGCCGGTACGTTTCGAACAGTTGGTGCTCGGGCGGACGGTATGGGAGGAAGCGGAGTTGCAGCGACAGCGGACGAACATGCCGGTCTATGGAATCCTGCAATGCAAGCCCTGAAACCGGGCTTCGCCGGGGGATTACAGATTGGAATAGAGGCCCAGATAACTAATGACTTTCTCGATGAGATCCAGGATCTGCAAAATTTTGAAGATGATTTTGATAAGCTGGATAATATTATCGACAGCGGCTTTTCCGACACTACGGCCTTTGCCCATTTTAACCGCCTAATAAAAGAACTACAGGATGTTAACCAACCGGGCCAGGGACTACTAATCGACATCACCGGAGGACTTAACTTTGCCTACGACAACTGGTCGATCTCGGCTAATAACTTCAGTTCCCTATCGGGACATACAACTTTTCAACTGGAAGATTTAATGATCGGAGATATTACCGGTGACGGCCAGGCGATCGGCCGGGAATTTATCGCCGGTGATCCCAATTCCACAACGATAACCGATCGCACCCCCACCGAATATTCCGAAGCAACGGTTAAACTGATTGAACAACGGCTGAAACAATCCCTCGACGGCGATGATTTTGCCACAGTTTTTGGATTTGACACGGGAACCACTGCCAGTTCTGCAGCACGACATATAGCCTGGCGGCTGGAAAAAGGTGGTTTTGCCGGCGATACGGTAACCGATCAGATTCTCAACAGTTCAAGCCGGCTACTAATTCCCGGCATCGTGACAATCGCCCGGGGCGACACAGACAGTTTCGATACCGAAAACCAGCAGCTCATTTTACAGGGAGCAATGATCAATGAGATTGCCCTGAACTACGCCCATCCAGAACCGGTTGTCGAACTATTTGGCAGTCCTATATATCTCGGTGGAACACTAAACTATCTACAGGGAGAGCTGGCGAGAGTTGAATATCTGGTTTTTGAAGATAAGGATATTGGTGACGAGATAAGCGACAGCTTAGACGAAGGTCCCCGGAAAAGCTCGGCTTTCAGTCTTGATCTGGGTGCCGTCTGGGACGGTGCAAAAGAGCATGGTTTGCGAGCAGGTTTAAGCGGACGATATCTGAACAATCCCAGTTTTAATTTTCCCGAAATAAACGGTCAAACTAAAAAGCTCAGATTGAAATCACAATGGCGAGCCGGTTTTTCCGGATATCCGCTTGAATGGATCTACCGGTTAACAGATACCGATGAACAACGGTTTGGTAGAGACTGGTGGCAAATCTCTGTCGACTATGACCTGACCAGAAATCGGACTCTGCTGCCCGACTATCACACCCAGTATCTGGCGATCGGCAATGAATTCAACATTTTCAACCGGCCCTGGATAAATTTTGCCCTGCGAGCAGGTTTACGTACCAATCGAGCTGAAAGCCGGGAAGGTAAGCTCTATACAGTGGGTCTGGGAATTCAGCTGGTGCGGGTCAATATCGACCTGAGCGGAACTATCAGCGATCGTAAAACACGGGATGAAGATGGCAATAAATTTCCCACGGTTGCCGGCGGTTCATTAAACCTCTCGATGCGATTTTAACAGCCATCCAACGGACCCTCTGACCGGTCAACCTGGATTAACCAGCCGCTATTCAACCAACAAAAAGTCAACTGAAAAATTCTGACTTCTTCAGTTTTAAGAGAAAAACAATCCACCAGCTTAACTATGATTGACGTTTTCGATCAATCTGGGAGAGCAGACGACAGCGCAATCTAATATTTTTCGGTGTTATCTCGATCAACTCAGTCGATTTGATCCATTCCAGTGCCTCTTCAATAGTTAGCGGAGTCACCGTGGTAAGCTGCACCGTATCATCAGAACCAGCAGCCCGGACATTGGTTAACTTTTTATTTTTAGTTATATTCACATTGAGATCGGTTCCCTTATTGTGAACCCCGACTATCATCCCCTCGTAGCAGGGGGTCCCGGGGGTAACAAACAGCCGTCCCCGGGCTTCCAGGTTGGCCAGGGCATAGGCTCGAGCCTCCCCGGTCCGGTCAGCTATCAACGCGCCAGTATAACGTTCCTGAATCTCACCCTGATGCTCAATATATTCCGAAAAGTAGCTGTTCAACAGACCGGTTCCACTGGTATCAGTTAAAAACTGGGAGCGATATCCAATCAATCCCCGGGTAGGAACCTTAAACTGGAGTTTAACACGATTTTTCCCCTGGGGAAGATAATTTTCCATTTTACCGCGGCGATTACCCAGAGCTTCAGTAACGACGCCAACGTACTGTTCCGGAATATCAACCTCTACTCTTTCCAACGGTTCCAGAGTTATACCGTCCTGTTGTTTCAAACAAACGCGAGGTTTACTGACGACCATTTCATACCCTTCACGACGCATTTCTTCAAGAACTATGGCAAGCTGAAGTTCACCACGACCCAGCAACTCCCAACAATCAGCCTGCTCAGTTTTTTGCAGTTTTAACGCGACGTTATTGCGAGTTTCACGTTGTAATCGTCGAAACAGTTTGCTCCCGGTAACATAGTCGCCATCCAGTCCAGCAAATGGACCGCTGTTAACCCCGATAGTTATTCCCACCGTCGGCCGTTCAACCGAAATACGGGGCAAAATCTCTGGGGTTTCCGGAGAAGTAATCGTGTCACCAATTTTAGCTCCTTCAAACCCGGCAATTACCGCAATATCACCGGCCTCCAGCCGCTCGACCGGGATTTTTTCTAAACCATCATAACTGAATAGAGCCTGGAGCTTCTGTTCAGTTCGGGAATTTTTCTGCACCAATAAAAGTTTTTCATTAACCTGCAGACTGCCCTGGCGAATTCTCCCCACGGCGAGGCGGCCAAGATAATCACTATACCCCAGATCAGAAATTAATAGTTTCACGGGACCCTCAGAAACCACATCCGGAGCTGGTATTTCAGAGAGAATAGCATCAAATAAGAGCTGCAAATTCTCTCCCTGTTGTTCCGGTTGTTCAACCACAAAACCAGCAGTGGCCACACTATAAAACAAGGGGAAATCAAGCTGTATATCAGCTGCGCCAAGTTCCATGAACAGTTCAAACAACTCATCTACGACAGCACTAATCCGGGCATCAGCTCGATCGATTTTATTTATACAAACAATAATTCTCAGCCCCTTGTTAATTGCTTTTTCAAGAACAAACCTGGTCTGTGGCAAGGGTCCTTCGCTGGCGTCGACAAGCAGTATGGCACCATCTACCATATCCATAATACGCTCCACTTCACCACCAAAATCAGCATGGCCCGGGGTGTCGATAAGATTGATTTTTACTCCCTGGTAAATAAAGGAAGCATTCTTTGAGGAGATAGTGATGCCACGTTCTCGTTCCAGATCACGCGAATCCATCACCCGGTCCCTGATCTGCTGATGCTCGGAAAAAGTTCCACTCTGCTTCAACATATGATCCACCAGAGTTGTTTTACCATGATCAACATGGGCAATAACCGCAAGATTTCTAATCTTACTATCAGTTTTTAACTTCAGATTCATAATAATTTCTCCAGAAAAATCCCCTTCATTATTAGAGAGGAAATAAGTTTAAAGGTGAGCCAGTCCCTGTATAACTTTTCTTTGCAGGAAGGAATACTCCACCGTTGATTAAAATTTACCCCATTATTATACGCTGTAGGACAGAAAAAAACCAGCTAAATAATTAGAAAATAGCAGACAAACTGCAGCCTAAGTCAGATTTGAAAAAACTAACCGGGCCAGCCGGCAGTACCTGATAGTTCTCCGTAATTGAAGCCAGCAGTTAAAAATCAGCGTCGATCCTTCCATAACGCAACAATACAGTCGAGCAAGTCGATATCACGAATAACCCCGATGATAGTTTCAGAGTTATCATAGACGGGAAGAATTCGAACATTATTTTCAAGTAACCGATCCAGTGCAGTAATTCCTGAGTCATCGGTATAAATTTTTTCGCGGTCTATCAGCATTATCTCCTCAACCTGCCGGGAAAGCCCCTTTTCCAGATCATTCTCAACATTTGCTGTAAGGGATTGTGAACCATAGGAACTCAGTGAGCTGGTTTCAAAAATCTCATGTTTACCAAAACTTTTGGTTAATTTTTTCAGACTCCGTAAAATATCACCCAAACTTAAGATCCCAACGATCCGGTCCTCATCCTGAACAACCAAAAATTTAAACTCCCGATCCTCAAGCTGATATTCAAGAAAACGATCAACTGCGTCCTCCAGATAATCTTTAACATCAACAACCTCATAATTTTCCAATGAAATCATTAAATTCTCAACCTTATATTTTTCAAGCATCGAATGACACATCCTGTTAAATAATTAATATTCAAACAATAATACCCAAAAAACTCCACCATAAGATCGACAGAACAGCCAGAAAAACAACCGCGACTATGTTAGTAACCAGACCGACTTTGAAAAAATCACTCATCGAAAAATAACCAAAACTGTAGGCAATAGCATTAGGCGGACAGCCAATGACCAGCATATAAGCAAAAGAGGTGAACATTCCAAGGGAAAGTGCAACAACTGTTGGATCAATATTAGCGCGCAGAGCTATCGGTATGGTTATCGGAATAATTAAAGCAGCCGACGCCACATTGGCCATAATTTCAGAAAACAGGGTGCCAAAGATACCCACCCCAATAAATAAAACAATCCAGCCATAACCGTCAAAGAAAGGGAAAAATAGACCGGCCAGGTACTCTGCCGTTCCAGTATAGTCCATGGCGCGGCCAAGAGAAATCCCCCCACCAAAAATCAACAGCGCCACCGCCCAGGCAATCTCCTTATTTAGAAGTTGCCATTTCACAACTCCCGTAATAGCCAGCAATAACACACCGAGAAAAACCAACACCGAATAATCAATACCATGATAGCCGGTCGTAAGAAAACCGATTAAAACAAACGAAATTATTATCAGAGTCAGAAGCTCATTTATGGTGAAACTGGTTTTTTGCAACTGGCGGGCTTCTACCTCTTTTGTGGGAAAACACAGCGAGCGATCCGGACGAAAAAACAGATAAACTGTGAACCAGACCACGGGAATGGTAAATAAAGCTGGAAGAAAAGCATGCAGCGTCCAGGTCCAAAACGATATTTCGACCCCGGCAAACTCCTTAATAAAAGCTGCTGCCACCATATTTCTTCCTCCACCGGCCAGGGTACTCATCCCCCCGGCCGAACAACAAAAAGCCATAGAAATAAGTAAAAATTTACCGGTTCGACTACCCGGTTTTATCTCGGCCGATCGCATTAAAGGCAGCAATGTCATCAGACCGAGTGTGACAGCTGAAACGTCATGCATTATACCGGATAGCAGACCAAAAATAAGACAGGTAGTAAAAGAAAATTTAACAACATTCGTGCTGCTATTTTTCAGCAAAAAATTTCCCAACCGCCGAGTCAGACCAACCTGTTCAGCAATATTAGCCAGCATCAAACAACCAATAACAAAAAATACAACCGGATGGGCATAGGAGGTCCAGACCTGTTCGGTCTCACCAATTCCAAACAAAATTATCAAAGCGCCGGCCCCTCCCATTGTAATCGGCAGGGGCAAAGCTTCAGTAATAAATAAAATAATCAGGCCAGATAAAAGCGCTAAAAACCTGTGTCCCTCCACCGATAATCCGGCCGGAGTAGAAAATCCATAGAAACTAATCAATCCAACTAGTAGTGCAAACACTATCCAGAGCTGTTTTTTACCCAACCCAGTAAATTTTCTACCTCGACCAGCAAGATTTTCATTAACTATTTCCGTCATAGTTACCATCCCTGTCGGAGTTTTAACTTTGTGAATTTTAACCTGTAATTTAGTAAATTTCCATACAGTCTTAACTTTCTTGAATGAGTACTAATGGTTTTCGCAACCCATCAACCTGTGAATTATTTTTTTAAAATAAACTCCGTGACCCGGAAGTTCAAATCGATAGTAGAAACAAAAGACAACAGAAAAATTTATCAAAAGTCTGGGCTGATTCGAAGATTTTTGCTAACTATCAAACTACGACTAAGACTACCAGTTTAAACTCTCCCGGGACCTCTAGATTAAACAGCTTAATCATAATCAATTTACCGATTTAAAGGTTTAATTTGATATTCGAACCAAACCGATTTATACTATATATACTATTTGTTCTCTGATAAAAATTTTATCGTATATAAAAACTAAAGGCTCAGGCGGCTCATATCTGCAGCTGTTTGAGCTGAATCAACCATGGTGGAAACAGGTGAAAGTTCTGAACCGATTAAATTATCAATCACTATACAGTCCATACAACCCTCCTGACAGCGATCCGGGGTCTGCTCCATTTAACCAGCAGATAATTAAGAAATCATGAGCAGTTCAGCCCGGCCGACAAAAGCAAACGAACGGGGCCAGGTCATGTTAGAATACAGCCTGTTCATGGTGTTGATTGCTTTCATGGTCCTGTCTATTTTTATTATATTGGACCCTCAAATCAGGGATTTCTTTGCCCGGTCGATCGGTGAAGAGACGGTTGAAACTGCGCGGGAAGAGTTGGAACGTTCAATCCAGGAAACAGCCGTAGAGTATCAAACCTACCAGACCGGCGTTCGTTATGAGGAGGGTGATGTAGTTAAAAATCCTGATGACGACAAACTCTACGTTGCCATCCTGGAACATACTGCCTATGACGGAGAAAATCCAGAGTTCCCATTTGACCGCAGCCCCCCACACCCGGATTTTTGGAAATTAAAAGAATAGCAAACTCTTTTTGTTATAAAATTTTTCGGGCTGTATCAGCCTTACCTCGCAGTTCTTCAAACAGGGACTCAACATCCCGCCAGGCAATCTCGGTCGAACGGAGTGAATCTTCAAGCTCGGCGGCTGTGACGTGAAATACTATCAACCCAAAACTCCCGGCTGCGCCCTTGATACCATGGGCGATCTTCCGGGCTGCCTCAGATTCACGGGCTTTAATATGCTCACCCAACTCCTTCATGTCATCATCTAAATTATCGAAAAATTCGGGTAATAGAGGCCGCAAGGTTTCATCTACCTCAGAAAAATAAAAAAAATAATCCATCCCATAATTCCTCCCTGCTGCGAATAATGATCAAAATCTCATCAACTATTTAACTGCTGAACAAGCATTTTAATTAATTGCTGTTTTTTCAGTGGTTTTGTTAAATAATCATCAACTCCAGCTTCCATCGCCTGCTTGCGAGCCTCACCATAGGAATGGGCACTGAGAGCCACTACGGGAAGGCTGTCCTGACGATTCTGTTGTTCCCATCGACGAAACCGGCGCACCGCCTCGTAACCATCAATCACCGGCATCTCGAGATCCATTAAGACCAAATCAAACTGGTCCTGTTTAAGTTTTTTAAGCGCCTCACGGCCATTCTCTACAACAATCAACTCCAGCGCAAATTCTGCCAGAAAATGTTTAATTAACAGCTGATTGTTGCGGTTATCCTCGGCCAGCAGAATCCGCCCCTCCAGAGTATTCTCCTCAGATACCATCTTCTCCAGTGCAGTGGAACCAGACTCTTTTAACTGAAGTTCCGGGATCAGCCGAACCAGCACCTCAACCAGCCCCTGCCAGGTAAGCGGTTTATGAAAACATTCAGTGCAATACCCAGCAGTTTGACAACTTTTCTGGGTAGGTTCACTTAGCATACAAACAGCCCGTTTCTCCAGGATCTTGACAAGCTCTGGGGAGGTTTTCAGATCCTCACTATCAATTAAACTATAATCATACAAAACTGCTGCATAGGTACCAGTTTGTAAAGCCTCTTTAAACTCCGACCAGCTGGTGACAACCTGACAGGACAGATTAAGATGATCTAAATAATTCCCCACAATTTTACAAAATTCAGCGGAGCTGGCAGCCAGCAAAATCGGTTCGGCGACAAACTCCTCATCCTCGGAAAACAGTCGATAAAGATCCCCTACGGTCGACACCGGTTGTGATTCAGGGGATGATGGAAAATCCAATTTAACCTTAAACCGACTTCCTTTACCCAATTGACTTTCCAGGTCAATCGTCCCCTCCATCTGTTCAACTAAACGCTTACAGATACTGAGGCCCAAGCCAGTTCCCTGGTAACGACGGCTGTGTGATTCATCAACCTGATGGAAAATTTCAAAAACTCGCTTTTGCTCCCGAGGGTCTATACCAATACCGGTATCTTCAACCATCCACTCCAGCACTGGATTGGCAGAGTCAGACCCGGCTGCTTCCAACGACAATTTTATTTCACCGCAATCAGTAAACTTTATGGCATTATTCAGCAGGTTGACCAGCACCTGGCGGACCCGCCGCGGATCACCGATAACCCGTAAAGGAGTTCGAGGATCGACATAAACAATCAATTCAACCCCTTTATCAGCAGCCTGGCCCAAAAACAACTCGGCCACTTCTTCTGTTAATAATCCAGGCGAAAAACTTTCTTCCACCAGAGAAAACTGGCCGACTTCCTGCTGAGAAATATCCAGAATATCGTTAAGCAAGGTCAACAACATCTCACTGGAACTTTCAAAAACATTAACAAACTTCTGCTGAGCCAGATCTAACTTGGTTTCCTTCAGAAGCTCCACAAACCCCATAATGGCATTCAGCGGTGTTTTTATCTCATGGGAAACATTGGCCAGAAAACGGGATTTTGCCTGACTCGCCTCGGCCAGCTTTTCACGGGTCTTAACTAACTCCGTTATATCAACCGAAACCCCGAGAAATTGCTGTTTGTTAACAGCCGAAAGATTCAGCTTATAAGCAAAGAATAAAATTACAATCTCCTCACCATCCTTGCGCACCCCGGGCAACTCTCCCCTCCAGACCCCCTGCGACTTGAAACTTTCCAAAATCTCTAACTCTTTTTCTTTCACAGTATCCGGATGTAAAATGGCCACCGGACGTCCTAATACCTCCAAGCTATTATAGCCGTAAATACGCTCGGCTCCGGGGCTAAACTCACGGATCAACAGCTCCTGACTATCAGATGATTTTTCAGTGATTACAAAACCCACATCTTTACTGGCGTTAAAAATTCCTTCCAGCTTCTGCCGCTGCTGTTTTTCAGCAGTAATATCAAGCGAACTTCCAATAATCTCCCTGACCTCTCCTCCGATAGTAACCGGATTTAACCGAGTCAACCAGGTCCGCACGCCCTCCGGCAGATCTAACTTTTCTTCATAAGTCACCGGCGCACCGGCCTTCAAACAACTTTGATAGTTTTTCATGATAGATTTACCCAACTTCGACCCAAGTGCTTCCACCGGAGTTTTATTCCAGATA
>PWOD01000077.1 GCA_003557545.1 bacterium
ATGGGTGCCAGAGGGGTCTTGCAGCAGGAGATGGAGAGTCTCGAAGAGCGCCAAAAAGAGTTGGAAAAGATTATTGAGGGCAAAGCTAAAGATGTGAAAAATTTAAAGCAGAAACAGGACCAGGGCCGCCTGTCATCTGTTGATATAGAACGTTTAAAGGAGCTGCGGTTTCAATTAAACCATAGACGGGAAGATCTTCAGCAGGTAAAACTGCGGATTGAGGATATTGAGGAGGAGCTTGATTCCGATGTTAAGCGGGAGATTCTGGTGCGGGGTGTGGCTTATCCCGGGGTTAAACTACATATAGGTTCGGTTCGGGAACCGGTTGAGTCGGAGCGCAGTCACTGTACGATAAAGGTGGAAGGTAAAGAAATAAAATATCGTAATTATCATGAACCGGATGAGGAGATTAGTTTTACTACAACGATTGCCTCCGATCTTGACAAATTTGAAGAAAAATATGAAACACCTGACCTGGCTGACCTCAGACGCCATATGATACTGGATGAGGATCAGCTGGAAGAAGATATGGAGATAACCAGGGAGGAGCTGTTAAGAAGGTTTCTGGGGCTGGAAGAGAGTAAGGAAATGGCTGTGGTTGATCTGACCACCGCCCCCATAAATGGTAATGGTGACAGGCAAAAAAGGTGGTGGGCTATTGAGGTTATGGAGGGGGAAGAATCTCAGAAAATAGCAAATTATTTCGATCCTAACACCAAGGATTCAGTTAAGGTAAAGTGTGAAAACCCCCGCGAAGGATTGAAAAAGGCCACCAGCTATCTTGGGGCGGATGAAGAGGAGCTGGCAGTGAAAATTCTGGAAACCGGTTGGCCGGGATTTTTTGGACTCTGGAAAAAGGATTATTTAATTCGTGTTATTAAGAAGGAAGCTCTGCGAAAGGAAGCTGGAACTGACGATGGAGGCCGCGGATCTTTTGATCTTTTGCAGGGTGGGGAAAGAAATGAGGATGTTGCCGGCTTTATTAAATTAGATAATGATCCGGATGGTCTTAAACTGGCGGTTTATCCGCCACAGGGACATGGACTGCCGGTGACATTTGAACAGGTGCGTCATGAACTTGAAGAGAATAATTATAATCAGGATATAGATTGGGTTAAGATTGAAAATATGATTGATGAGCCTACAGGAGAGGTTGAATTGATCGGGCCGCGTCAGCGGGATCCGAATATTGACGGTAGTTTTAGTGTTACACTTAATGAAACTAACACAAAGGCCTGGTTGACGGTTATTCCTCCAAAACAAAAAGGGGTGGCGGTGACCCGTAAAGAGGTTGAAAAATATCTCAAGGAGGAGGGGATAAATTATGATGAACAGCTGCTGAAGGAGGTTTTCGAGGAAGAACTTTTCGAACAGGAGATCGCTGTGGCAACCGGTAAAAAACCGATTCATGGGGAGGATGGTCGGATTGATTATAAGGTGGCAGTGATTGATGATGAAGAGGAAGAGTCAGAGGAAGAAGTTGTCGATTACCGCGAGGGTGAGGAGATAATCAACGTCCAAAAAGGTCAGCTTCTCGCAGAAGTTATTCCGCCTACTACCGGTGAAGCTGGATATACAGTTTATGGTGATATGATACCTGCCGAACCGGGGCGTGAGGTAGAACTTCATGCTGGTGAAAATACAAGTTATACCGAGGATGGCAAGGGTGTAGTAGCTGAACGAGATGGCCGGGTAAGGTTACTTGGCACAGAGTTTAATCCAGAATTAGTTGTAGAACCTGTGTTGGTTATTAAGGGGGATCTGGATTATGAGGTGGGGAATATTGAGTTTGATGGAGCGGTAATTGTAAAGGGAATGATACTGGATGGTTTCAAGGTTATAGCCGGTAAGGGTGTGGAAACAAAATCAATCGGTAAGTCGGTGGTTAAAAGCGGTGGAGATATAGTTGTTGATCAGGGCATAGTTGGGCGTGGTGGCGGGCTGGTCGAGGCGACCGGCAATGTTTTTGTAAAATATATTGAAAACTCTAATGTCAAGGCCGGCGAAACTGTAATGGTTGAACAGATGATTATGCATAGTCGGGTTGATGCCGGGGAATATGTTATTGTTGAAGGTAAGCGTCGTGGGGATATCATCGGTGGTAAAACCAGGGCGGGCAACTCTGTTCAGGCCAAGAATATTGGGGCCAAACTGGCCTCTAAAACTGAGATAGAATGTGGTATAGAACCCTGGCTTCGGGACAAACTAAAACAGCTTGAGGATAAAATCGACAAACAAAAAGAGGGACTCGACAAGGTGAAAAGTAGTCTTCGTAGATTTATTGGTCTGGTTGAAAAGATGGGAGGAGAAGAAAATCTTAGCGAACAACAACTTGCGCTTCGCCAAAAGATGGTTAGTCGGGGGAAAAAGCTTCAGAAACAGTTGAAAAAATTAGCTGAGGAACTCAAGAAGATAAAAAAACAGATTGATGCAAAAAGCGGCGGTGAGATCAGAGTGGCCGGGGAGCTCAGGACTGGAGTCAAAATAACCATTCAGACTCTTTCGATGTACCTGACCGAGACTCATAATAACTGTCGATATGTGCTGTTTGATGGTGATTTCTTGGAAAAACATTTCGTCCCGCTGGATGTTGATATTAAACCTCGTGATTATTAAGTAGGTTAATTTTTGTTGGCTAAACAGTAACTGTAAAAAGGAGAATTTTTGATGAAAATGTTGTTTAACAATTTAGTTCGGGATAGATTATCAGCTCAGCTGTTTGCTATGGTTCTATTTTTCTTTTGTTTTTTCACAACAACCGGTTTAACAGCTGCTGATACTGCCGAACTATCTGCTCCAGAAAACTACTACCAGGTAGATTTGGCAGATCACCATGATACGGAGGGACTGGTCGATGGGGTTGATGAAGATACAGAGCTGTTAGATGAATCGGTTGATACAGTTCCTGCGGAACATTTTCGAGAGCTCAGTCCTAATTTTGGACCAGGAGAATATAAACGCTGGAGGGTGACTTATCTGGGTTTGACAGCCGGTGATCTTGAAGCCTGGGTTGAAGAGGATGAGTTTGAGGGCCGCCCGGCCTTTAGATTGAACCTGCGAGCACGCAGCCGGGGGGTCGCCAGCTGGTTATACAGGGTCCGGGATCAGGCAGTTAGTTTTATGGATGTTGGTGGTCTTTTTTCCTGGGGTTATGAGTATTTTCAGGATCATAAGGGTGAAGAGGACGAGGAGCGGATTCGTTATTATCAGGATCAAGGTTTTTTTATGGACGAGGAGGGAAAACGTGGTGAAATCCCTCCTTATACCCAGGACGCTTTGTCGGCCGTCTATTATCTGCGAACGCTTGACCTCGAAGTCGGAGACAAGGCAAGTTATCCGGTCCAGGTCGGTTCTGATGTAGGCGTGATTCGGCTTTATGTTCGGAGAGTTGAAGATGTTAAAACATATGATGGTTGGCGGAAGGCTTATCTGGTTGAAACGGAGCTGTTAACGATTGAGCCGGGGGAAGATGAGTCGGGTGAGATCGATAAGGTCGATGGAATCAGGATATGGTTGAGCAAAGATGAACGCCGGGTTCCCTATCAGATTGCCGTTGCTGCTTATTTTGGTTCGATTTATGCTTATCTGGAGGAATACAGGCCTGGTGAGGGGTATTAACCATGGGAAAAGTTCTGCTTTTCTGCGCTCTGATGCTGGTTGTTTTTACTGGTATATTTGGATCTGGTTGTGCCGGCAGAACAAATCGTGATCCGCACGGAGATTGGGTCTTTATTTCAGATGATGCCGCGCGCCGTATGGGGGAATCAGCCGCCCGTCAGTTGGAAGAACAGGTAGGCATATACCACTCTGAACAGTACAATAGCTATATTAATAATCTTGGTCAACGGATGGCTGCCTATTCGGACAGACCCAATCTTGATTATCAGTTCAAAATATTGGATAGCTTTATGGTCAATGCTCTGGCCTTGCCGGGCGGCTTTGTATATGTGACAAGAGGACTGTTAAAAAATGTAGATAATGAAGCTCAGCTGGCTGCAGTGATTGGTCATGAGCTGGGTCATATTAGTGCTTATCATAGCGAAAAACGGGCTCAGCTACAGGTGGGTTCTATTTTAACCTCGGTGGCCGCGGCCGGCGCAACAAGGGGACGCAGTATTATCGGTGGTGTGGTTGGTACCGATATGATAGCTCGGGGTTATACAAGAACTGCAGAATATGAGGCGGATGAACTGGGAGTTGAGTTTTTACGTCGTGCTGGATATTATCCCCGGGCGATGGGGGAGTTTCTGGAAAAGCTGCGGGAGGATGGAGAGCAGTTTCCGGTTCAGGAGATTTTAATTCTTCGCACTCATCCGTTTCTTGAAGATCGGATTCGCCGGTTAAATATGATGTTGGCAACAGCCGAATTTGAGGAGGATTATATTGTTAATAGCGGGCGGTTTAACCGCTACCGGCGACAGTATCTGTTTTTACCGGAGGAAGAGCAGGTGCTGGAAAAAGTTGAGGGGATGCTCAACGCCTATCAAAGATTTGATGTTAGTTCTATGAAAAAATATTTTTGTGATGATTTTGAAATCGGACCTGAGGATGACCGGCAATCTGCAGAAAATTTTCTGAATAGTTTGAAAAGACGGTTTGAGCGGCTTGAAAAAATTGATTATACATATCAGCTGTTTGATCTGGATCATAGGAGTGACAGTGAAATAGCGGTCATCTACAGTTACAGGGAGGAACGGCAGCTTAAAGAGGAGTCGATTCCGGAGATTATCGATGGTTATCAGAAGACTGTCTGGAAACGGAGTGGAGATAGCTGGTGTCTGATTCGACTCCAATAAGACCGACCAAATCTATTGTCCTGAAGGCTCTTTCTGACATTCTTCGACCGGTTCTGACTGACCTGGTGATGCTTGATCTGTTTGCCGGGACAGGTCGGGTTAGCCAGGCCCTGTTAAAGGAAGGAATAAGCCATTCTTATGCGGTTGATCTAAATTCCTCCCCGGCTGGTTTGCCCGATGAAATCTGCTGGATTGAATCATCAGTTGAAAAATTTCTTGCGGGTCCAGGTCCCCGGGAACAGATTGATCTTGTTTATATGGATCCGCCTTACAACTACAGTGGATACAAAGATTTAGTTGCCTCTGCAGGAAGCAGTGACTGGTTCAAAAAGCAGGGGATAGTGGTTGTTGAAACGGCCACCGTCTCTCCACCATTGCCTGTACAGATAACTACTGAGGATGGCCAGGACAAGCGCAGTTTGGTCCTGCTAAGGGAAAGAGAATATGGTGCTACAAGGTTGTCTGTCTATCAGGCTGACAGGCCATCTCCAGCTGTTGAGCGGCCCCGAAAGAGTGGTGATTGAAACTGTCTCACTGGTGTAAAACATTAGAAAGCCAGGTTGCAAATTTATTTTCACGGTTAGAGCGGGATTGTTCACAGATGGCCATTGCTGAATCCTGTACGGGTGGACTATTGGGTGGGACTTTAACAGCTCAGCCCGGCAGCTCAAAATATTTTAAGGGTGGAATTATAGCCTATGACAATCGGGTTAAGCAGTCGATCCTCGGGGTGGCTCATGAGCTGTTGGAAAGCTCGGGTGCTGTTAGCCGTGAGGTTGCCGCACAGATGGCTCGCGGCGCGGCTC
>PWOD01000104.1 GCA_003557545.1 bacterium
AGTCTCGCAGGTTAAGCAGCAGGTTAAGGCTGACCTGGGGATTCATGCCCATAATGATTCTGCCTGCGGTGTGGCTAATACCCTGGAAGCTGTCAGGGCCGGTGCCGTTCATCTGCACGGTACAATGAATGGACTGGGGGAGCGCTGTGGAAATGCTGATCTGACAGCAATTTTACCAAACTTGACCTTCAAAATGGGTTATACAACTATCGGCGAGAAAAATTTGCGTAACCTTAAACGAGCCAGCCGGTTTATCTATGAGGTGGCAAATATTGCACCGAATAACCGTAAACCATATGTTGGGGATTCAGCTTTTGCTCACAAGGGAGGAATCCACGTTAGTGCGGTCAGGCGAAATCCTCGGACCTATGAACATATCGATCCCGAGCTTGTCGGTAACAGCAGACGTGTGCTGATCAGTGAGCTTTCTGGTAAAAGCAATGTTTTGCATAAAGCTGAAGAGCTTGGTTTAGAGATTGAGTCTGCCGAGGAATCAAAACGTATCGTTAAGAGGGTTAAGGAGCTTGAAAACAAAGGGTATCAATATGAAGCCGCCGATGGTTCCTTTGAGATTCTTATCAAGAAGTTGCGGGGGCAGCATAAACTATATTTTGGACTTGAGGGATTTAGAGTTATTAGTGAACAGGCGAGTGATGTTCAGCGTCTCTGTGAAGCCACAATCAAGGTGCGAGTTGGCGATCAGATCGAGCATACAGCTGCTGATGGTGTGGGACCGGTTAATGCCCTGAGTAAGGCATTGAGTAAGGCTCTGAATCAGTTCTATCCTGAACTGCAGGAGGTAAAACTGACAGATTTTAAGGTGAGAGTTTTAGATGAACATTCGGGAACTGCTGCCAAGGTCCGTGTTTTGATAGAGATGACCGACCATGAAGAGTTGTGGACCACTGTGGGAGTTTCGGAAAATATTATTGAGGCGAGCTGGGAAGCACTTACGGACGGAATCGATTATAAATTGATGAAAACACGGGATTAGGCTTAAAGCTGAGGGCCTTTAATGGGAGCAGTAAATTTATTACCTGAGGAGTGGCAGAATGAGGAAGTTGTCTGAATATGTGCCGGAAGATTTTGAACCTGAAATCTATCGTGAATGGCTGAACGAAGCGGCTTTTGTTGCTGATAATCAGTCTGATAAACCTAAATTTTCTATGGTTATTCCTCCCCCTAATGTGACTGGAAAACTCCACATGGGACATGCCCTGAACTGTACATTGCAGGATGTGCTGGCCCGTTGGAAGCGGTTGCAGGGATATGAGGTGTTGTGGTTACCGGGTACCGACCATGCCGGAATAGCAACACAGAACGTGGTGGAACGGCAGCTTGATAGTGAAGGAACCGGACGTGAGGAGCTGGGGCGCAAACAGTTTCTTCGGCGTGTCTGGGACTGGAAAAAAGAGTATGGGGATCGAATTGTTCATCAGCTCAAAGCCCTGGGGGTCTCCTGTGATTGGAGTCGTGAAAGATTTACTCTGGATGAGGGGCTTTCCAGAGCTGTTACCGAGGTCTTCGTAAACCTTTATGAGGATGGCTATATTTACCAGGGGGATTACATAGTTAACTGGTGTCCACGCTGCCAGACTGCGCTCTCTGATGTCGAGGTTGAACATAAATCTCTTGATGGGGCCTGGTATCATATTCGATATCCTTTTCTGAGCCGTGAAGGTTATTTGGAGGTTGCTACGACTCGACCTGAAACAATGCTGGGTGATACTGCAGTGGCCTTTCACCCTCGTGATGAACGTTATCAGGAGCTGGAAGGGGAGATTTTGTCCCTGCCTCTCGTGGGACGGGAGATACCGGTTATAGCTGATAACAGGGTTGATCCTGAATTTGGATCAGGGCTGGTGAAGGTAACACCGGCCCACGATGAACTTGATTTCAGGATCGGTTCTGACCATGATCTTCCCATGATTAATCTGCTGAATAGAGATGGAACCTATAATCAGAATGCTGGTGAAGAATATGCCGGATTAGACCGAAGTCAGGTTCGACAGCGGGTTCTGGAGGATCTTCGGGAACAGGGCTATCTACGGGAAGTTGAAGATTATCAACATGAGGTTGGTCATTGTTATCGTTGTGAAACTACGATTGAACCTTATCTATCAAAACAATGGTTTGTTGCAATGAAGGAGCTGGCTGCCCCGGCAATTAAAGCGGTTAAAAATAACGATGTTAAGTTTCATCCTGAACACTGGGAAACAACGTATTTTGAATGGATGGAAAATATTCGTGACTGGTGTATAAGCCGTCAGATCTGGTGGGGGCATAGGATTCCGGTCTGGTATGGACCGGATGATAAACCGTTTGTCGCGCATGATCAGCAAACAGCCGCCGCCATGGCTGAGGAAGAATATGGCAGGGTCGTTAAATTACGGCAGGAAGAGGATGTGCTGGACACCTGGTTTTCTTCGGCTCTCTGGCCTTTTTCTACCCTTGGCTGGCCGGAAAAAAATGACGATCTTGAACAGTTTTATCCTACTGACGTTCTTTCAACCGGTTTTGATATCATCTATTTCTGGGTCGCTCGGATGATTATCATGGGATATTATTGTCTGGATGAAAAACCGTTTGAAGACATCTATATTCATGCTTTGATTAGAACAGAAGATGGACAAAAAATGAGTAAATCTCTGGGTAATGCTATAGATCCGCTCGATATAATCGAGGAGTTTGGTTGTGATCCTCTGCGATTTACTCTCTGCGCCCTTGCCGCCCAGGGTAGAGATATAAAACTTTCTGTCGATCGAATAAAGGGTTTTCGTAATTTTGCCAATAAAATCTGGAATGCCGCCAAGTATCTTCAGTTTGCTCTGGATGATCAGAACCCCGAGTTTATCTATCAACCGATTGAACTTGAAGATTGCGGTCGGTTAGAAAGATGGCTATTAAGCAGATTTAAAGATTCTGTCGACAAGATCACAACGGAACTTGAAAACTATAATTTTGATCTTTATGCCAAACATATTTACCAGTTTTTCTGGCATGAATACTGTGACTGGTATATTGAGTTTTCCAAGGTGCGTTTGCGCCACTGTTCTGAAACTGAAAAACAGCATGTCTTGCGAATACTTTTCAGGATACTTATGGAAACTTTGCAAATACTTTACCCGGTTATGCCCCACATAACAGAAAAGATTCATCGGGCAGTTTCTGAGGAGCAGGGCAATCTGGTAGACAGGGGATGGCCCTGCCCACCAGACTCCTGGAATGATCCTCAAACTGAAAATCTAGTTGAAGCTTTGCAGGAAATCATCCGGGCCGGACGTCATTTAAAAAAAGAGTTTAATCTGCAAGGAACTAAGGGAGTCAAGCTGCTGCTTGAGTTGGAAGATGAAGAGTTACAGGAGATCTTTCAGTTTGAACCCTATATAACAGAGCTTGCCGGTGTGGAGCAACTAACTGCTCCGGGCAGCTCAGATAGTCTTAAGGATGCAGCAGTTGAGGTGCTTGATTTCGGCACTGTATATCTTCCCCTCAGTGGTTTGATTGAAGTTGATAAGGAACAGGCCCGGCTCTCTTCTGAGATTGAGGATCGTCAGGCCCGGCAGAGTCAGCTGCAGGGCCGACTGGATAATCCCCAATTCTGTAATAATGCTCCTCGGAAGGTGGTTGAGCAGACCCGGGAGGAGCTGGCTGTTGTGGAGAATGAGATCGCCCGGCTGGAGGAACGAATCGAATTTCTCGAGGAGTTTTAAAGCTGTTGGCCGGTCCAGCAATTAATTGCAATTATCAAACTGGGCTATTGATTTTTAAAAAGTTTGAAATAGTGGTTCTATTCTGTTAAACTTCGCAGTAGTTGTACAGTTGGTTGAGGCCAGGCAATATTTTGGCTGTAATTTGACCCGGACTAAAATGGATTTTCCAAAACTCTCGATTGAGTAAAACTTTATTGACTGAGTTGCTGGATTAAATAAATTTCATTTTAGGAGGGTCTGTCATGTTGTTAAACATCTGTTTCGCAAGTTTTTTGGTTCTATTGCTTATATCTGTCGTAGTATCGGCAATCCTACATTTTTCTGGTTATCTCGTCCGGGGTGGCTGGGACTCCTTTGTTAGTAAGGTATTCATCGGCTGGATAGGTGCCTGGCTTGGTTCACCGGTGCTGGGTAATTGGTTTGAGTTTCTGAAATTTGAGGGAGAGATTGATATATATATCATCCCGGCTATTCTGGGGGCTTTTGTGCTGATTGTTTTTGCTGTGGATTTTGTTAAAACCTGCAGCCAGGTATGTTGCTCCGAGTAGTTTTTTGTCTGATTTAGTTATATATCGGACAAGGTTTTGTTTAACGTTGGGGCAGAAAAGAAGCTCCCGTTAGCAGAACTATAACGGGAGCTTCTTTGACTTGTCCGCTCTGGTAGTTTGAACCTAAAGCGGGGTTACTTCTACTGCGGCGAGGCCTTTATCAGTCTCTTCAAGCTCGAACTCTACTGCCTGGTTTTCTTCCAGGGTTTTGTAGCCTTCGGCTTCGATGTCAGAAAAATGTACGAATACATCCTCGCCCGTCTCCTGTTCGATGAAACCATAACCTTTGGCGTCATCAAACCATTTAACGGTACCTGTTGGCACTGTATCACAACCTCCTTTACAGCAAAATTGTAGCTAACCCGCCTGCTAAGATAAAAGAATGATATCGATCCTGAAAGGCTCAAATAGCCTTTTAAACAGACTATAGCATCTCAGTAATATTAACGCAAACAATAATTATTTTTCCTGATATAACTGTTTTAAAGCTGAACTAACAGGAGTCTGGATAAAAAACTGATTTTCTGAAAAATCATCTGTCTAAATCCCGGTAAGAGTGGGGGATTGAACATCCTTATTTTTCTTTTTCAAATAGTTCTTTCATCCAGGAAATAGCTTTGTCAGCTTTATCAGCAAACTCTTTACGTCGTTTTATCAGGTGTGGGAGGGTAAGGGTGGCCAGCGAACCGGTAATCACAACAAAAATTAGGTTGATGATTAATTTCTCTACATTTTTGCCGTCCAGTTCGGCTGATTCTTCCAGGAATTTTACCAGCTTGTTGTAAATTTCGTGGAGTTCATCCTCAGGTAGTGACTGTTCTAAACCTGGATTTAAAACTGCCAGCCCTGTCTTTATCTGTGATAGTGCTTGAGGTGAGATATGGTCTTCCTGATTTTCAGCAACTATCTGCAATGCTTCGGAAATATCTTTGAGACTTGGTTCAGTGGCATAAAGATATTTTTTTAAAAAATCGGGTTGTACTGTCCGACCGATCATCAGGTCTTCGAAAATCAGGCTTAGATCTTCAGGACGGGGGGAGATTCCTGATTCAATATCAATATTCATCAGTCGAATTAGATTGGAATTTTGATTTCCAGAATCATTAGTCATAGTATCACCTGTCTGATAATCAAAACTTTTAATAACCTATCAAACCTTCAAAGCCATCTTTTCTTTTCTTTTTTGAATTATAGCTTGGATTTGAAAAAATCTCCAGTTTTTTAAAAAACTATTGGTCAAGTCTCAAGTAGTGGTGTAAATTCATGATTCCAATAGTGGCGTAACTCAACTGATTGCCACCACCTTTCCAGATGCTTTTGCAGGTTGTTTTAAAAG
>PWOD01000188.1 GCA_003557545.1 bacterium
ATCCGCTCACGGGATAATTACTGGACGGGAGGTATTGCTGCAGCTCATGGCGGTGTGACTACCGTGCTTGATTTTAGTGAACAACGACCCGGCGAACCACTTATGGTCGGTGTTGAACGTAAAATAAAAAAGGAAATAGCCGGTATCTCACCGATTGATTGTGGAATTCATCCGACTGTCTATGATTGGACCCCCGGATTACTGGAAGAACTACCGGAACTTGTCCGGCAGGGTTTCCCCACAGTGAAGTTGTTTATGATCTATTCGGAGGAGGGCTGGCAAACCTCTGAACCGGAAATCTTCGAGAGTCTGAGCCGAGCTGGAGATACCGGGGCCACGATATTAATTCATTGTGAAAATTCAGCCATGCTTGATCATTTTACTCGCCAGGTGGTTGAAACGGAACAGCTGGAGGATCCCTACAGTCTGGCTCTGTCTCGTCCTAATCTTGTTGAGGCCACAGCTGTTCGTCGCGCGGTGGAACTGTGTGAGGCCGCTAACGGCCGGCTTTATGTAGTGCATCTTTCCACCGGTGAAGCGCTCCGGTCGATCGAACAGGCCCGCCAAAAAGGCCTCGATCTTTTTGTTGAAACCTGTCCCCAGTTTTTGCTCCTGGATGAGGAGTTGTTTAAAGGCAAAGATGGGTTTCTCTACGCGGCCTGTCCTCAGCTCAAGACAAGCTTTGATAATCAACAGCTGTGGGAGGCACTCGAAACCGATCTGATTGATATTGTGGCAACCGATAACTGCACTTTTGATTTTCATCAAAAATCTCTTGGACGAGATGATTTTCGTCGGATCCCCCGGGGTTTACCGGGGACAGAAACTGTTTTTCCATTGATTTATACCTTCGGTCACAAACAGCGTAACTGGTCGCTTAACAGGGTTATTCAAAAGATCTCGACAGCGCCTGCAAAAATCCATGGATTTTATCCGGAAAAGGGGAGTTTGCAGCCGGGTACTGATGCCGATCTTATAATTGTTGATCCACAGAAAAAAACTGTTGTTACTCCAGACTTTTTGAAAACCGATTGTGATTGGTCACCTTATACTGGATTTGAGCTGTACGGTTTTCCTCAATATACATTTTGTCGATGCAAAATGTTAGTTGAAAAGGGTCAGATCAAGAAGAATATTAAGGGGCATGGAAAGGTTTTAAAACGTCGGCCGGCTTGAAAGATATTCTCTACCAGCCTGTAATTTAATAGTTAAAAAATGATAGTCATATAAGTTTTTGATAAATGGTATGTCGTTCTGGGTGAAATTATCTGAATTAGAATTATTTGTTGAGTTGGTTTAAGGAGGTATAAATTTGGCCCGGGAGATTGACCTGGTGGAAACAGTTGATCAAATAGAGAGAGTGGCTGAACTGGCACGGCAGATATGGTTAAAACACTATAGTCCAATCGTTGGCCGGGATCAGGTTGAATATATGTTGCAAAAGTTTCAAAGCTCGACGGCTATAGCGGAACAGATAAATAATGGTTATGAGTATTATTTAATTAGCGCTCGGCCCGGCTTCGTCGGATACATGGCATTAGTCCATGAAGCTGAGCGAAACCGGCTGAATCTTAGTAAACTTTATATATTGGAAGAGAAGCGTGGGGGTGGATATGGTACAGCATTGCTTTGCAGGGCTATGGAGAGGGGTAAACAGTTGGGGCTGGAGAAGATTACCCTGCGAGTTAACAAACATAATAAAAACTCAATAAACTGGTATAAAGAGCGGGGATTTGTTTATGCAGAATCCAGTAAAAAATCGATCGGCAGCGGTTATTATATGGATGACTACATTATGCAGCTGAGTCTTTAGGAAAGGCTGTAAATGAAACAGTTGACAGTTTCTTGAGTTTGCGATAGGATTGATAGGATTAATTCTCAAACAGAATAAAAGCCCTTCCCCACCAAAAGCCGGCTCCGGAAAACCGGGGCCGGCGTTTTTTTATTTATAACAGCTTGATTTGTTGACATTTCACAATGTTTCGCCGTACAATGAAGCAAACTTATTGGTAATCTATTGTGGAGGAATTAGAGCTGTGGCTATCAAACGAAAAAAACTGGGTCAGATTTTAGTCGACGCCGGGTTAGTAGAGGAACAGCAGCTAAATGAAGCTCTGTCCCGGCAGGAAAGTTCTGACAAAAAAATTGGCGAAATATTAAAAGAACTTGGATATATTGACGGAATTGAACTGGCAGCAGCATTATCGGTCCAGCTGGATATGCCCTATGTCCGGCTGTCAGATTATAATCTGACTCCTGAATTAACTGAGATAATTCCCGCCAGAGTAGCCCGCTCCCGACTTATTTTACCGATTGAGTTATTGGAAGACCGGGTAGTTGTGGCCGTTGAGGATCCGCTGGATGTGGCCTCTCTGGACCTGGTAAAGATGATGGTCGGTCGGGAGGTGGAAGCGGTTATTGCTGCCCGTGAAGAGATTCTTGATGAGATTGACACTCTGTATGGCCCCCGGGATGAAATTGGCGATGTGATCGATGACCTAACCGGTGATGATATCGATGTTGTTTCTGATCAACGAATGGAGATTGGAGCAGATGTGGCAAATGCAATCGAAGATGAGCCGGTAATTAAACTGGTCAATATGATTTTGTTGGAAGCAATTAAAAATCGGGCCAGTGATATACATCTTGAGCCGTTTGAACACCGATTCACAGTAAGAATTAGAATCGATGGGGTTTTGCAGGAGTTGACCCCCCCACCTAAGGAATATCAGTCTGCTGTCATTTCAAGGATTAAGGTCATGGCTGACCTGAACATTGCTGAGTCGAGGCTTCCACAGGATGGAAGAATTAGACTCAAGATGGGCTCGGAAGTGCTCGATTTCCGGGTCAGTACATTGCCCACAGTATTTGGCGAAAGTGTTGTTTTAAGGTTGTTATTGCAGGATGATATAGATCTTGAGCCGGAAGTGCTGGGATTTATTCCTGAGGTTGAAACAAAATTTAAAGAGGCGATTGAACGGCCCAACGGGATTATTCTGGTTACCGGTCCGACCGGTTGTGGAAAGACAACAACCCTTTATGCCGGCCTGCAGCATATAAATAATCCCCAGGATAAGATAATTACACTGGAGGATCCGGTTGAGTATGAGCTGGCCGGGTTGATTCAATGTCAGGTGAATGAGGAGATCGGATTTAGTTTTGCCAGTGGTTTGCGGGCGATCCTCCGTCAGGACCCGGATATCTGTCTGGTAGGTGAGATCAGGGATGTCGAAACGGCTCAGATAGCTGTTCAGGCCTCCCTGACAGGTCATTTGGTGCTTTCGACCACCCATACCAATGAAGCGGCAGGAGCTATCACCAGGCTGGTTGATATGGGTGTGCAGCCGTTTTTGTTAACAACAACTATCCAGGCCATAGTGGCTCAGCGGTTGTTGCGAAAAATTTGTGATGAATGTAGGGAGGAGTATCAACCGGATCCCGATGATCTGCGTGAACTGAGTAAGGATCCAGAAGAATGGAAAGATCAACAATTCATCCGGGGTGCAGGTTGTGATAGCTGTGGGGGAACCGGATTTAAAGGAAGAACGGGAATTTTTGAGATGCTGGAGATGAGTCGAAAAATTAGTGAGCTGGTGAATGAAAAGGCCTCGGCCGATAAAATTCATAAACAGGCGCTGGACGAGGGAATGATTCCGATGCGGGAGGATGGCTGGCAGAAGGTACTGGACCACAAGACAACGATTGAAGAGGTCTTACGGGTAGCTCCGGTACAGGTCAGTGTGTCGATCGATAGTGAGGCTCTTGAGATTGATGAAAAAATCAGGCCATATCTATGATCGGCAGGAAAACTGAAACAAGCTCAACAGTAAAGCTGGTCAAATATACGGTGGAGGATAGTATTTAAATGGAACCACATAGGTTGTTGGAATCTCTGGTGGAAAAAAAATTCATTTCCGGACAGGTGGCCGATCAGTTGTTAAGCCGTTCGGAGGCTGAGATTGAAGATATACTGGAGATTCTGGAGGAGGAGTTTGGGCTGGATCGTCGTCAGGTGCTGGAGACCTATGCCTTTAGTTACGGGATGGATTATGTTGATCTTGAGGGGTTTGAGCCGGATGATGAGCTGCTTGGGCTGCTTGACTCTTCCACAGCACAACAGTATTTTATTTTTCCTTATGAACAGCAGGCCGGACATTTAAAACTGGCTGTGGCTGAGCCGCCGGATCTGAGGATGGTTGACGATCTCGAAGCAATTCTGGAGATGCCGGTAGAATGTTCTCTGACCGATCCGCAGCTTCTTGAAGAGCTGGTTTCCAGCCATTATGGAACAACACTTGCTGATATTGAATCGATTCTGGCTGAGCTTGGTGGGGACGATTTGATCCAGGTGGAAGATAGTGCCGGCGAGGCTGATGTTGCTGAACTTGAGGAGCAGGCCGAAGAAGCTCCGGTGATAAAGCTGGTTAACATGATTATAATGGAGGCGGTTCAGGAGGGGGCAAGTGATATCCATATTGAGCCGCTTGAAGGTAAATTACTTGTCAGGTATAGAATAGATGGTGTTCTGCATAAGGCCCATGAACCTCCAAAAAAACTTCAAGGGGCGGTTATTTCACGAATAAAAATTATGTCGGAGATGGATATTGCCGAGCGTCGTACCCCTCAGGACGGTAGAATTAAATTAAAGATGATGGGGCGGGAGTTTGATTTCAGGGTTAGCTGTTTACCTGGAATTTATGGAGAAAGCGTTGTCTTGAGAATCCTTGATAAAGAGTCGGTTAAAATCGGGCTGGAAAATCTTGGTTTTCTGCCTGATAATAAGGCGATTTTCAATCAGTTGATTCGTCGTCCCAATGGGATTATTCTCGTTACCGGCCCGACCGGGTCGGGAAAAACCACCACGCTCTATTCGGCGCTGCGAGAGTTAAATACCCCCGATAGAAAGTTGATTACAATTGAAGATCCAGTTGAATATCAGCTTGATGGGATTAATCAGATGCAGGTTAATAATGAGATCGGGTTGGATTTTTCCTTTGGTCTTAGCCGGCTGTTGCGCCAGTCTCCGGATATTATTCTGGTGGGGGAAATAAGGGATTATGAAACGGCAGAAACTGCGATACGGGCGGCGCTGACCGGTCATTTGGTTTTTTCTACCTTACATACTAACGATGCACCCAGTGCGGTCAACAGGCTGATCGATCTGGGGCTTAATCCATACCTTATCAGTTCGGCGGTACAGGCGATAATGGCCCAGCGGTTGGTGAGAACTATCTGTAAACAGTGTAAAACTGAATACAAACCGGAGATCGATTATATTCGGCAGGTAGGATTTCCCGAGGAGGCAGTAGAGGAGTTCACATTTTACCAGGGTGCTGGCTGTGAAGAGTGTAATATGACCGGTTATTCAGGTCGGGCTGCGATCTTCGAGATGATGACCAGTACCGAGGAGATAAAACAGCTTATTATGGAGGGATGTTCCACGGCAGAATTGCGGGAAGCAGCCATCGACAATGGCATGCGGACCTTGCGTCGGGATGGATTTATTAAGGTTATGCTGGGGCAGACAACCCTGATGGAGATAGCCAGGGTAACCCAGGCACACGGGACAACGGCGGCGATTTGATAGATCTGAATCAGTCATTAAGAGTTTATTAAACAGGTGGAGGTAATCAAATGTTAGCTAACGAGATTATGGAGCTGTGTATTGAAAAAGATGCTTCGGATGTACATTTTGCGGTGGGCTCACCACCGGTCCTCCGGTTGGACGGCAGCATGCAGCGGTTGGAGGAGTTTGGCGATCTGACCTCGCAGGATACGAATGAACTGGTTAAATCTATTACACCGGATAAATATCTCAAGCAGCTAAAAAAACGTGGCAGCAGTGATTTTGGTTATGAACATAAAGATGGTAACCGGTTCCGTGTGGCAATTTTCAAACAGCAAAAACATGCGGGTATGGTAATGCGGCTGATTCCCAACAAGATATTTTCATTTGAAGATTTAGGTCTGCCTGATATTATGAAGGAACTCTGTACTTACCCACGGGGTATTGTGCTGGTTACCGGTCCGACCGGTTCTGGAAAGACGACGACGCTGGCAGCTTTTATCGATTACATTAATAAAAATTACAAAAAACATATCATAACTATTGAGGATCCAATTGAGTTTAAACACCCCCATAAAAAATCACTTATTACGCAACGTGAATTAGGGGTGGATGTCCTCTCCTTCAGCGATGGAATCAGGGCTGGTTTACGGATGGACCCGGATGTTATGCTGGTAGGTGAGATGCGGGACAGGGAAACGATCGGCGCTGCTATAACAGCTGCGGAGACAGGACATTTGGTGTTTGCCACTTTGCATACTAATAGTGCAGCCCAGACGGTCAACCGTATAATCGACACTTTTCCGCAGGAGGAACAGGCTCAGGTGAGATCACAACTTTCAATAACTCTTACCGCAGTTATTTCACAGAATCTGCTGCCGCTGAAGGAGGGGTCGGGACGAACGGCTGCGTTTGAAATTATGGTCGCCACACCAGTAATAAGAAATCTTATCAGGGAGAAAAAGGAACAGAACATTCCTTCGGCCATTCAAACCGGTGGAAATCTCGGTATGCAGACACTTGATCAGCATATAAGTGAACTTTACAAACAGGGCAAGATCTCCTTTGAAGAGGCGGTGGCCAAGGCTCAGGATGCTGAAGAGCTGAAAAAAAAGATCCAATAAAAAACCAGGGTTATTAACAGTTTTACGATTTAAATGAACCTTAAAAATTGAGGAGTTATTATGGCTATTTTTGATTATCAGGCGCTCAATTCATCCGGTGAAGAGGTCTCAGGACGGATTGAAGCAGCAAATGAAAAAAATGCTGTAAGTAAGTTGCGTGAGCGTGGTCTGCGACCGTTTGAAGTGGAAACGGTGAATGAAAAAGTTTTCAACCTGATGGATTATGTCCCGTTTTTTGGTGGGAAAATTGCTTCGGCTGAGGAGATTGCCCTGTTTACCCGGCAGATGGCGACCCTGCTCAAGGCTGGTTTACCACTTTTGAGAGCAATAAATATTTTGGAAGAGCAGACCGAAAATGATGATTTTAAGCGGGTAATCGAGCAGATTTCTCAGGATATACAGGGGGGGGCAAGTTTTAGCGATTCTCTGCGCCGTCATCCGTCTGTTTTTGATGATCTTTACGTTAATATGGTTAAGGCTGGTGAGGTTGGAGGGGTAATGGATAAGGTTCTGGAAAGGCTGTCGGATTTTGCTGAATCAGCTGAAGAACTTAAAACTAAGATTAAATCTGCTGTTATGTATCCGGCTGTCATTTTCTGTATGGCTCTGGTGGTTGTGACCTTTCTGCTGCTGTTTGTAATTCCTACTTTTATCTCACTTTTCCAGGAGATGGGGGTGGCCCTGCCGCTGCCGACCAGGATTGTTGTCGGCGCCAGTAATTTTGTGCTGGGTTACTGGTATCTGCTGATTGGTGGAGCTGTTCTCGGTTGGTATATTTTGAAATGGTATTACAACACCGATAAAGGCGAACATAATATTGACAACTTAAAGATTAATCTACCGATTTTTGGCAGTTTATTCAGAAAAGTTTCTATAGCTCGTTTTGCCCGGACTCTGGCCACTTTGATTCGCAGTGGTGTACCGATTTTACAGGCCATAGAAATCGTCCAGGATACGATTGGAAATCGTGTTGTCTCGGAAAAAATGGATGATGTATATGATAGCATTAGTGAGGGAGATACTATGAGCGAACCCCTCCATCAATCGGGGGTTTTCCCTCCCATGGTAACCCATATGATATCGGTGGGTGAAGAGACAGGAAATCTGGACGGAATGCTGGCCCGGGTTGCCGACACATATGAGATGCAGGTTGAAGAGATGGTTGATGGACTCAGTTCGATGCTGGAACCGATTTTGATTCTTTTCATGGCGATTGTCGTGGGAACGATTGTCATGGCGATTTTCTTCCCGATGTTTCAGCTTGTTCAGGTGGTTGGATAAATTAAAGAAATCGATAGGAGGTCGAAATCCAGGGATAATCAAAGGATTTTAATCGTTCAATCGTTAAATTATTAACAAATCCTGAAAAATCAGGTAATATTATGCTGTTCTGTATAGACTGATTAGCTGCTCTGATTGAGTTGATAGTAACCAGTGTGATCGGTTAAATATTAAAGGAGGTCTTAAAGATGGTATTGGCTAATTATAAAGGTGAAAAGGGTTTTACGTTGATTGAGCTTATGGTGGTAATAGCTATTATTGGTATTCTTGCTGCTGCTGTTGTGCCTCAGGTCTGGGACGTGGTCTGTGATGCTCAGGTGTCCCGGGCAAAATCGGACGCCGCGGTAATTGAAACTGCCTGGACCCAGTGTATGCTTGATAATGCCTGTGATGAAGAAGAACTGAATGATACATGGGAAGATTTTTTACCCTCCAGGATTTATAATCCACGACCAAATGATCCGGAATGGCAGATTGTAATTAATGATGATCGTTTGATCGAAGTTGATGATGTGGGTTGTGAGTGGGAAGATGATGATGAAAATGTTGGCCGTGGACTGAGGTATAACACCAGCACGGGTGAGTTTGAGGCAATAGTCTCGCTTTCTTAAAAAGCAGTGGTCTACAGGTGGGGTTTGGGTAAAACTCTGTTGAAGGCTGTAAAATTTAGTAAAGCTTGACTTTCCTGGCCGCTTGTTGGAAAGTAATAGTAAGAGTCATCCCGGTATATGTACTATTAAAGCATGGATAGACAGGTCCTGGGAGTAACAATCGGTCAGGCTTTCTTTACATTTCCTGGAGACCACGGTAGATGTCCTATTATACGAACTAAAAGCTGGGAGATGGCACGATGGGATTGTTTGGGTTTGGCAAGCAAACTAATTTTCTTTCCATAGATTTTGGTGCTTCAGCCCTGAAACTGGGTCGTGCCAGGGTCAAGGGGGGGAAGCGGCTGGATTTTTCCCTCGTTGATTCAATCTCTGTTCAGAATTTTTCTTCTGAAGATTATGTTGAACGTTCGATCGCAGCGTTAAAAAAATCTGTCGACAAAAATAAACTTTCCAAAAATCAACCTGTGATAATCGGCCTGCCCGCCAGTGATGTAATAATTCGCCGGCTTGAACTGCCAGCAATGCCCGAGGATCGATTGAAAAAGGTTATTGGTTATGAAGCCGAAAGTCATATTCCCTTTCCGGTCGATCAGGTGGTTATGGATCATCATCTGATTGCGCGTGATCAAGATGGAGTCGAGGTTTTGCTGGCAGCAGTCAAAGAGACAAATCTTGATAAATATCTCGAGATTGTTGAGGGAGCAGGATTGACCCCCTCAGTTGTCGATGTTACAGCTTTCGCTTATTTCAATCTGTTTCAGTTTATCCAGGATAATCAGGGAAAAAAGGCTGACCGGGGTGTGAAGGCACTGGTTGATATCGGTCATGGAAATACGGATATAATGGTTTTTGAAGGTAAAAATCTGCAGTTTGCCCGTTCGGCTTCTGTTGCTGGAAAAGCTCTTACCGGGGCTATAGCTGAAGAGTTTGAGGTTGAACCGGCTGAAGCGGCTGCTTTAAAACATCAGTATGGTCATATCCCTCTGGGAAAATCATCAGATGAAGGTACGGCAACCGGGACGAAGACCGGTGAGTCCTTATCCCGGTTGGCCGAACGGAGAAAACAGGATGAAAAACCACCTTCTCCCCCCCCACCACCGCCACCTCCAGAGGAAAGTTTGGAAAAACCGGCGGATGAGTCGGAGCATGAAAAAGAGGAGGAAGACAAGCCTCGCCCGCCGTCCGGGGATCAAAGTTTGACCCAACCGCAGGAAGAAGCAGAGAAATCAGAAGATGAAGAAACAGAAGAACTGTCGGAATCTATTGAGTCGACTGAAATCAGTCAGGATAGTCCTTCGGAGGTAGATACAGAGTCAGATGAACCAGCTGATTCGGAGGTTGAAACTGGGCAAACATCTGATAAAGCAATAAGCCGGGATGAGATCGAACAAAAATTAGGGCTTGGGAAACCCCGAAAACCCCGGGGGAAACAAAAAACCGTTGAGGAATCGAAAGAGGATGACGAATTTGAACTGGAGGGAGGGATTTTGGAAGAAGAGTTGGAGGAGGAAGATGGGGAAGGGTTGTTGGATGATGAGCTTGATGATGACGATTCGCTCAGTCTGGGGGCTGCGGAGCTGAATGATCAGGTTGAGACTAATGATGAAGCAGCCGAGAAAAGCAGGAGGGTTGGAGCGGCTGTTAATCCTCGAATGAATCGGCTTGTGGGAGAGTTAAGACATACCTTTGATTATTTTCAATCGGAGCTTGGTGGGGGAGAAATCACTGAGATAATTGTTTCAGGCGGGAGCAGTAAATTAAACAATCTTCCTGAGTTTATTTCTGATGGTCTCGGGATTCAAACAGTTTTATTCAAACCGGGTGATAGTATAAGAGGTGTAAATACGGTTAAAATACCGGAGTTTGCAGTCTCGGCCGGGTTGCAGTTAAGAGCCCGCCCGGCCAGCTGTCTGCTTGGTTTTGATTTAACACCAGGGGAATTGATTGTAAAAAAGCGGCGTTCGCAGCAAAAGAAAAGACAGCGATTACTTGGTCTGCTTCTGATGTTGTTCGCTCTGTTATTGCTATTGACGGGTGCTTTATTCTACCAGCGCCGGGCTCGGGAGCTGGAAGTTACTGAGGAGATTTTAGAACGGTTGGATCCGGTTGTCGCCCAGGTGGAAGATCTGCAGGTGGCTGAGGAAGAAATTCGTCGCCGTCTACAGTTAATTCAAAATTTAGAAGACCAAAAATCAGATATTTTAGCTCTGCTGTGGGAAATCGAACAGTTTCCCCGACCGGATTATGGTCCGGAGCTCCGGGAAAGGACCTGGTTTGAATCGTTTGATTACACTAAGGATGAGCCTGAGGGGACCTTTACTATTCAGGGAGTGACCGGTAACTATGAGGATGCTTCGAGGGTTTTTCGCTGGATGGAAAATCGTGACCATATCATCTCCCAGATAAGCGAAAACATGAGTACCCAGGAGTTTGTTATTGAGGGTGAGGAATGGGATATGATCTCTTTTAGTGCCAGATATAGTATTGCCTTTGGGGCGGAGCGATAAAGATGGAAAAACGGGAAAAAATACTGGTTGGGATACTTTTAATAATAGCCCTGGGGGCTGGATATTTTTATCTGGACCTTCCATTCTGGGAAAACTACCTGGTCTGGGGACAGGAGATCGAAGAAAATCTTCAGCAGATAAGGGTTGCCCAACGTCGAGCAGCAGAACTTGATAGATTGATTGAGGATTACCGGCAGATTCAGCGGGAACTGCGGGAAGCGCAGCGAAAACTGCCGGAAGAGGGTGAGTTTTTTGAGTTGCTTGCCAGTCTTGAACAGGAGGCAGAGCGGGCTGGCATACCATCACGTAATATCCGATCTTTTGAACGTGGGGCTGAAAGAACCCGGGATCAGGTTCGAGAAATGAGCATTCAAGCCCAGTTTGCTGAAATTACTATTGGCCAGTTAGCTCGTCTTCTCTGGAGTTATGATGATCTGGAACGATTGATCGACATTGAACGTCTTCGGGTCCGCCCGGTGCGGGGTAAGGATAGTTTTAATGTTGATCTGGAATTGATGGTCTATATGCTGCGGGAGGGGGAGAGTTAGTTTTGGAGGTAAGTGAACTGTGGGAGCGGTTAACCGGTAAAATCGATTTTGTAACTGCTGGACTGGTAGCTCTACTGATTCTTAATCTGTCATTGGGTTTATTCTTTTTGTATAGTTATTTAACCCCGGTTGATTTTCATGAACAGCATGGAATTTCAGCAGTAGATGATTATCTGGAGCTGCAGGATGAAGTCGGTGAACTGCCTGAGATCGATGAAGTTGATGATAGACCGTTGGAGGAGCCCGAGGAGTTTCCAGAAAGGTATGCGGAGTTGGAAGAAACCGAGTTATTCATCTCTCTTCCCCGCCGACTGGAACTGGGGATCGGCGTTCCTCCCGAGGAACCGGTTGTTGATACTCCGGTGGAAGAGCCTGAGGTCGATGAAAAACCCCGGATAGAGGGGTACAGGGTGCTGGGAAGAATTATTAGTGAAGAAACTGAAAATCTTGGGATTATTGAGGAAATTGAGACGGAAGAAACTTATATTGCCCGTCCGGGTTCAAGGTTGGGTCGCACTGAAATAACGGTTGAAGCGGTAACTGATACTGCTGTCTGGGTAACCAAACCTGATCACCGGAAGACCGATTTACGGTTGCAGATGGATAGAATTTCAGAAGATATACGCGATGTGATTGATTTTCACAGGTAATATTATTTATCTGTCGGATTGATTTTATAAGGGAATAGAGGTCTACGTTACTTGCATTTTTTGCTATTCTCTTGTTTAATAGACAAAGTTTAAGGTGATATGCTTATTCTTACAGACATACCAGGGAGATGAAGCTTAGTGAATAGCAGGATTTTAAACTTCTTACCGCTTTTTCTCGTGGGAATTGCCCTGATCTTTCCGGGGGTAGCTGAGCCCCGGGGGGTAGTGGTAGAACCCGGAGAACCGGAAGAAATAATTGTAGATGTTCCGCCCTCAGCCCAGGCTGGAGTTGAGTTTTCTTTACGATTAACGGTGCTTGATTCAGAGGGAAATGTTGTAGAAAATTACGATAACATGGATCGTACTGTTGAGCTGTCTACTGATAGAAGCGGAAGGCTTTCCAAAACAGTGGTTGAGTCGACGGAGTTTAATAGAGGTAGAGCTACATTACTGATCAGTTATGATCTGGCGGAAGAGATTACCTTGAGGGCTCGGGAGTCTGAAAATGTGGCCCGGGGTCGTTCAGAAAATATCAACGTGCGTCCAGGTCCCCCCGAGGAGTTTATTGTTACAGTACCTGAATCGGTTCGTGCCGGTGAGGAGTTTCTGGCTGAAATTCGTGTAAAAGATGGTCAGGGTAACCGGGTGTTAAGATATCGGGAGATGACCAACGGAGTAATTTTGAACAGTACCGGACAGGCACGTCCATCTCCAGAATTTATTCCGGCCCATCGGTTTCATGAAGGCCGGGCAAGATTTAATTTAACCTATCAAATTGCTGAGGAGATAGAACTACAGGTTGAAGATGAAGTAAGGCAGATAACGGGCCAGTCCGGATTGCTGTCAGTGAAACCTGCTGCGCTTTCCAGATTTGTCATATCGATCCCGGAGATTGTTCGGGTTGGTCAGCCCTTTAGAATGGCGATTGAGGCTCGTGATAGGTTTGGCAACATAGTTAGAAATTATGACCAGATTGGTGGAGGGGTAGAGCTGCGAACAACCGGCGAGGGAGAGCCACAACCTGGATTTATTGATGCAGATAAATTTGAAGACGGAGTTATTTTTACCAGGCTTACCTATGACCGTGCCGAAAGTTTTAATTTAATTGTTAAGGATAGGGTGGCCCCGGTGGAGGGGCAGAGTGGTCGGATGAGGGCCCGCGCAGGTGAACTTGCAGAGATCGAGTTGGAAACTCCCGGCGAAGCTCAGGCGGGTGAAGAGTTCAGGGTTGAACTGACAGCCTTTGATAAGCATGGTAATCGGATTGTTGATTTTGCACGCTCAGGCGATACTCTCCTGTTATATAATCAATATGATGAGCAGCAACGACGGATGGTTCCGCGGGAGATATTTGAACGTGGCAGGGCTGAACTATTATTTAGTGATACTGTTGCTCGGACCACCCGGCTGGTGGTTGAAACTCATGATCAACGGTTGCAAACTGTCGGTGAACAGATTCGTATTACCCCTGGTTCGCCGGCAAAACTGGCGGTTGAAACGCCGGGGATGGTTGAGGCTGGGACACAGTTTTCCGTCCGTGTTGGACTGTACGACCAGTATGGAAATAAGATTAAAGAGCCGGCCCATTTAACCGGTGAACTCACAGCCGGATTAATTGAAGTGGAAGATCCGGAGGATAAGATTGTCTCCCCTCGAAAATTTATTGATGGTTATCATCAAATGCAGTTTCGAACTGAGCGGGCTGATACCGTTCAATTATTGGTTGAATACAGTGAATATAATATTACCTCTAAAAGTGACCAGATTCGGGTTCGCCCGGCTGATTTTTACCGGGTTGCAGTTAGAACACCGGGTCAGGGTCAGGCCGGTGAAAAGATCCGTATGACCCTGCAGATGCTCGATCGTTTTGGTAATCTACTTGATGAGGTTCCTGAGGGGTTAGAAAGGTTTGAAATAGCCTCCACCGGTAGCGGTCAGTTTGTTCCTCGAATATTATCGCGCGAAAATATTGTGGCACCATCCTTTGTTGTGGAGTTGGATTATTTTGTTGCTGAAGTTGTCACCCTGAATATTTTAAATGAGCGTGGTCGTCAGTTGGGCAGTTCAGCTCCGATTAGTATTAGACCTGGGCGGCTGGCCCGTCTGAATTTGAGTGCTCCACCTGAAGTTGAAGCCGGCCGGTCATTTCCTGTACGTATCAGGAGTGAGGATCTCTATGGCAATATTATTGAAGATATTAGCCGTCATACCGGTGAGATTAGGCTTCTTGCCCGGCAGACCGGAGATGAGCTGGGTACTGTTTCTTTTGATAATTTTATCGATGGCCGGGTAGAAAGCTCGATCAGTCATGAAACTGCTGGACGGTTGGAGTTGCTGGCAGCCCATGAAAATGTTCAAACTGCTTCATCCAAGATTGAAGTAATCCCCGGTGACCCCCGTGAATTTGTTGTGGCGGCGCCGGAAAGAGTTAATGCCGGAGTACCTTTCCAGGGAGAAATAACAGCCTACGATCGTTATGGCAACAGGGTGGCAGATTTGCCGGCTGATTTTGCGGGGGTGCAAATTAGAACCTCTAATGCCGAGGAAATAAGTCCCGGCGGAGTGATGAAAAATCTATTTGATAACGGCCGGGCTGAAGTTTTCTTTGTTTATCCTCGAACAGGCCGGCTGGAAATAACTGCCGAACCGCTGGCCCATCGACTAACCGAACCGTCAGTCTCCCGCCCTTATGTTCAACGGCAGCCTGATACCGCTCGGATAATGTTTGTTTTTTCTGGTAATGTAAATGCTAGAATTCAGGCAATCGAGACCGGTCGTCGGGTCGATGTTGCCTTTCAACCCGCGGTTCTTAACCGGGAAACACGATTTTACAGTTTTGACAACTGGTTTATCAAAAGAATTGCCCAGCAACAGGTAGAAAACCCTCCTTCTCCGTTGACAATGTTACAGGTTTTTCCCCGAGAAGAGGTCGATGTCAGCAAGACCGTAGAAAAGAATCTACTGGTCCTGGAATTTGGCCGCCGGCATCTTGACATACCAACGCTGGAAAGGATTCATGATCTAATCGAGGGCCAGCAGTTTGAAGAGGCTCAAATAAAATTACACCGTTATTTAGAACAGAATCCCGATGATCCCTACGCTATCAGGTTGCGCCACAGGATAGAACGGATACAAGAGATCCTTAGTTTGTAATTAGGAGAGTTAATAGATGAAAAATATTCAGCAGGATAATTCAAAGGTGATTTTAAATTTACGAACTTGCTCAAGGGCGTTACTGGCTTTAGTTGTCCTGTTATTTGTGGGAACTATGGCAGTGGAGAGTCTGGCTTCGATCCCTGATTTTACTGAAGCTGTTACTGCCTATGTTAATGGCGAGGATGGCCGGGCTCGTTCTATTCTTCAGGAAATTTTAACTGAAGAGCCTGATAATTTTCGAGCCAGAAATCTTTATCGTGAGCTGGGGGGGGACCCCCGTAACTTTGAAAAACTGGAATCGGATCGATCTGACAGGATTGAAAGTGAGGATGAACCGGCCACTGTTGAACAGTCAGCAGAAATAGTTCCAGATTTTTTAGATGATCGGCGTGAAGCTGCTGAAGTTGAATTAAAACCGGCCACAGGTCCGGTTGCTGTGGAACGGCAGAAAATTCGTCTGCCCGAAGAGCGCACTCCTCTGCAGAAACGGCAGTTTTATAATGAAGATCCTGATGGCCCGTCTCCGGGAACTGAAGCCGTATATGGGATTAGCGCTGAAGAGTATGATGATCATGTTCTGTTACTATTAGAAGGAACCGGCAATTTAAACTATATTTCATCCCGCGTTCTGAATCCACCCATGTTAATTCTTGATCTCATTAATGTTGAAAATGAACTGCCCCATCGAACCCACGATATTGGTCTGGGTGAGGTTTTGAGAGTAAGATCCACTATGGCCCGGACCGAACCGGTTGCTATAGCCCGTGTAGTTGTCGATATTGATCGCTGGAGCGAAGAATATCAGGTTAAACCGGTAGAGTCCGAAAATATGCTGGCGATTAAAATATATGATAGAGAGAAAGAACCGGAGATTCCCGAACTGGATCCTCCCAAAATTCCTCTTGCCGAGGTAGAAACAGTGGAGAGCGATACAATTGGGCAACCGGAGAATCTCCAGATTGTAACTGGAGATCAGCAGCAGTTGGTGGTCGGGCAGGAGGCCCCGGAACGACTGGTTGTGCAGTTGACCGATGTTGAGGGGAATCCTGTGGTTGGAGAACAGGTGGAGTTTGAAGTGATTAATGAGGCCGGGGAAGTTGATGCTCAACCGGATCGGGCGGATCTTCAAAAAACCGCAGTTTCTGATTCTGCTGGATATCTATCAGCCAGCTTTAAAGCTGGGTCTAAACCGGGTAAAGCACTGGTTGAAGCTCGGGTACCAGCCCATGATCTACTGGTAAGATTTGGTTTTGAAATAAGTCCTGGACCTCCG
Organism: bacterium; assembly: GCA_003557545.1. Classification (GTDB taxonomy): domain Bacteria; phylum T1Sed10-126; class T1Sed10-126; order T1Sed10-126; family T1Sed10-126; genus PWOD01. The sequence continues at coordinate 16,717 of PWOD01000188.1, forward strand.
GCTCGTCTGGTCAAAATATCCGGTGATCAGCAGGAAGTTAGAATGGGGCAGCTGGCTCTTGAGCCACTGGTTGTGGAGGCTCAGGATGAACTGGGGAATCCACTTCCTGACCTGGGGGTGGCTTTTCGGGATCTGAGTGGTCGAGGAGTTTTAAAGCTGGAAAGAGGTCGTCAATCAGCAAAGCCGGTGGGAAACTATGTGAATCTTGTCACCGATGCTCAGGGTCGGGTTCAAAATCTATTGTACCGCGTTCCTCCAGATGAGAGAACCAGCCGGGTCGAAGCTCGTTTGCGTGATTCGGAGTATCAACAGATAGCAACAGTTTTTCATATTTATTCCAGACCAAAATTAATCGATCTTGCCCTGGAAGATGTTAACCTTCAGGCGCTTCTCCGGACTTTGTCTGAAATTGCCGGGTGGAACCTGGCTCTGCCGGATGAGATAGAGGGAATGCCGATCGACGAGGTTAATGTAACCGTCTATTTAACTGAAGTTTCGGCAATTCGAGCATTGGATACAATCCTTGATCTAAAAGGGTTGGCCCGGGTAAGCGATGGTAATATAATGAGAATTGTTGATAAATATGAGGCGGTTCGCTCCGGGGTTCCGGTTATTTCTCCGGATGAAATTGATCAGCATCCCGGTAATAATATGGTGACGGTAGCCTATACACTGCGATTTCTGGAAGCCACCAGTGACCTTGCAAGTCGCTTGAGAGATGGTCTGATGTCGGATGAATCAAGTATAATATCCGATGAACGGAGTAATTCTCTGGTGGTAACTGATCTGGCGGAAAACCAGCGACGGTTTAATAAAATAATTGAACAGATCGATCGTCCGGATGAGTTGTTTGAGGTTAAGATTGTTTCACTTCAATATCGTGATCCCGAACGGATGGCCGACGAAATCGAACAGTTGTTACCTACTGGACAGGGTAATGTTGTTCCCAATGTAGCCACCAGCAGCCTGGTTATCTTTGGTGATCCGACTCTGTTAACTCAGATAAACAAAGTGGTTGAAGCGCTCGACCGCCCCGGGGTTTTGATGGACTATTTCCAGGTGGTCGATCTGGCTGGATATGATGTTAATCAGATAGCCCAGCAGGTCAATACAATTCTCGGTTTACAGACTGTACCGATCGAAACAATTCTTGAACTTGATATTGAAATCGATGATCCCGAGGATCTGCGTCGGATCCTTCAGGAGGGCCGGGCAGTTGATATTGAAGCTTTACTTTCTCAGGCTAGCATTATTCCAGTCGAGACGGTTGACCGGATAATAATTTTTGCTCCCCGTGAGATTCAGGAGACAGCCCGGAGGATGATTGAACATCTTAAACGTGATGCTGGTGAATATCTTGAGGAGCGCAGCTGGCGCTGGGTTACTATCCAGAATCTACCCTTCCAGGAAGCTCGTCGGTTGATCAATCGGATGGGTGGGCTGACAATTCAAACAGTTCTGGCAGAACAAAATGCTTTTCTTATCTCCTCGACGGACGCAGAAAACTTAGACCGTCTGGAGCGTTTTCTTCAAGAAGTTGATCGAGATATTGTGATCGATGATCGCCGGCAGATCCTTGTCTATTCCCCCCAATATATTGAAACTGATCAGCTGGCCGATGATCTGGAAGATTATTATGAGGAGATAAGAGATGCAAATCTTGAAGATGTGGGAGATTATCCACCACGTATTCTGTACCGGGACGAACGGACTCTTGTGGCTGTGGTAGCTCCTGTGGAAGCTGCTTTTATTCGCCGTTTAATGAACAAGTTGGATCGTTATGTTGCGGAGGAAAAAGCGGTCATAACATATTCACCATCTCATCTTGACGCTGATGAACTGGCTGACAAGCTGGAGGATCATGAGATTGGGACTGTGCTTTATTCGGATGGACAGCGGTTATCATTACTGGTTCCCCGGCAGCGGCGGGAGGAACTGTATGAACTGATCCGGGCAATTGATGAGCCCCGTTATTCGACACAGGTCGTTTATCTCAAAAATACCCGGGCTCCTGAGCTGGTTGAATCTCTTGAAAAGATTCAGGAAGGGATGGATATAAATGTTCATTTTGCCGCTGACAGGGTAACTAACAGCATTATATATTCGGCACCGATCGAAGCCCAGGATGAGATTGAAAGGTTGCTACAGCGGCTTGATAAATGGCAAAAGCAGGTTTTTATTGAAGGAGTAATTCTTGAGTATTCCCATGAAGCCGGTCGCGAAGTAGGAGCCCGCTATGCGCTGACAACCGGGGGGTTCGAAGATGGTTTTGTGCCAGGTGGGGGTGTGTCGACCGACCAGCAGCTGGATGATCCAAGAATTGCGCCCGGGGAGGCTGGATTTCAGCTGATGGGTGATGGAACTTTTAATGCTATTTTAAATCGTGCCAGTTTCCGGGCAATGTTCCAGGCAATTACAACCGAGGCGGAGGGCGAAGTTTTAGCAAAACCATTGATTACTGCGATCAATGGCGAGGAAGCTTCGATCAGGGTGGGGGATGAGCAGCAGGTTGAAGTTTCACGGCAAACTGCTGAAGGAATAGTTAGTTCCCTGGAGACAGTTGAAGCCTTCACTGAACTGCGTGTTATTCCTACAATCACCTCTAATCGTTTTGTACGAATGGATCTGCAGATATCAAGTGATGATTTTAGAACGCCGAATCCTGGTGGTAGTGTGGTTACACAAACCACCCGTCGGACAACGCAAAATTCCGTCCTGGTAAGGGATGGTCAGACGGTGGTTATAGGTGGACTGATTGAGGAACAGGAAAAAGAGTCCCAACGAGGCATTCCCTTTCTGAAAGATTTGCCTGTGCTGGGCCATCTGTTCAGGTCAAACACGGTTGAAACCAGTAAGCGTGAGTTGATGGTATTTTTAACACCACATGTAATCGAATCACCCGCTGAAGCTGAACGATCAACCCGTAGCGTCAGTGATGAGATGAGCCAACTTTCCCCTCTGGCAGTTAATCTTAATATCTCTCCCGGCCGCCAGCTTGAGCGGTTGCGGGGGTTGAGTCCGGAACGAGATGCTAACGAGCAGCGTCGCCGTCGGGCTGAAAGAATTATTGAGTTCAGGTCGGAAATGGGCCCCTTCAGGCGACTTGATGATCTCCTTGAGGTGCCTGGTATAGATCGGGAAGTTTTGAATAGTATTGTCAGGGAGGTAGCCCTGGAAGTTGATTTAAATACTGTGTCAGCTAATGATCTAATAAATATTCGTAATATCGACCCTGATATGGCTCGTGAAATTATCGAAACCAGGGATGAGCTGGAGCTTTTCAGGACACTCGATCCAGTTCGGGAAATAGTTCTGAAACAT
>PWOD01000069.1 GCA_003557545.1 bacterium
GGACAGTAATATCTCCGCCGGATTTGGTTTTGTTTACGATAATATCACCCTTGACTATGCATTTACTCCGGGCGATGATATTGATGACGTAAACAACCTGTTCGTCAGCTTTCAGTTTTAACTGTCAGCTCTGACTGCAGCCAGATCAGTCAGCTAATTTATTTAAACAAGCAATTACACAGTAATATCCACCCTGTTCCAGTTACGGAGCAGGGTGTTGTTTTTTCTATTATCTGCTTCCTGGACCGGTGAAGCATGGGACGTAAGAATTACTTTTTAGTTCTGTTACTATCTTTTCTATTGATTTTCGGAGCTGGAGGCTGTCAGCCAGAGGATTCTGCTTCTCAACTGACCGAGGCGGATGAACAGCCGGTTGCTCAGGTGGTTAATCTTGGTCCCCAAGAGGCTGCCAGGTTGCTGGATGAACAGCAAGAGATCCAGGTGCTTGATCTGCGGACTCCAGCTGAATACTACAGCGGTTATCTTCCGGAAGCTCAGTTGGTGCCGCTTGATCATCCCTATTTCTGGCAAATTATTGAAGAGTATTTTACCGCCACTCCGCTGTTAATCTACTGTCGAACCGGTAATAGAACCGGTAATGTTGTGGAGCAAATAGCTCAGCTTACGGACTATCCAGTATACCATCTGGACAGCGGTATTGTGGACTGGCAGGGCGCTGGCAAACCATTGTTTTATTAACAGAACTGAATAAAATCTGGCAGGAGGGCTAATCGTCATGGATAAACAGCTTATACAGAATTTGAGCAACCTTGAGCTGCTGCGTGGACTTGATAGTGAACCGTTGATTTATATGGCGGAGCAGGGCAGGGTGTTGGATTTTTTTAATGGTGACGTGCTGTTCGAAGAGGGGGAAACTACTGCCCATACCCTCTATTTTGTTTTGAGCGGAACTGTCGCAGTGGTTAAGGCGATGCGAAATTCCGAGCGGGATCTGGCAATTCTTAAGCCGGGTGATTATTTTGGTGAATTTGCTCTGTTTTCTAATGAGCCCCGCCAGGCTAAGATCGAGTTTCGTGAACAGAGTCGCCTGTTTGAGCTGTCCGATGAGGTGCTCGACAAAATGAAAGAGCAGTATCCCCTGGCTCTGATCAAGTTTTATGAGAATATGTTTGCTCAGGTGGCAAAACGCTTCAAACAGATGTCTGTTAAAGCTGAAAAAAGCACCTTCTGGATTCGGTGATCCCGATTATAGGCAGAACATTTTTAGAGATTAATTGGAGGTTATAATAATGCAACAAGAGGTTGAACAGGTATTGAATAAGGTCCGCCCGGCACTGGAGGCCGACGGTGGAGGAATTGAACTGGTTGAAGTAACTGAAGATGGTCTGGTCAGGGTCCGTCTGACCGGTGCCTGTGGAGGCTGTCCGATGTCCCAGATGACTCTATCACAGCTGGTCGAGCGGGCGTTGAAAGAGGAGTTAGATGGTGTAACCGGGGTTGAAGCGGTTCTCTAAACTGTTTTAAATTTTAAACTGGTTGATTAGCCCCCCCCGGCTGGAAGATAGAGAAATATTCTATCCCCGTCCTTCAGCTGTTGCCGTCGGCTGCCTTGCTCTCCGTTAACAAAGGCCGTGATGTGTCGCACATCAGGACCGGTAAGCCCTGCCTGTTTGAGAAACTCTCCCACTGTCAGCCCTTGATCTACCTGGACAGTACTGTTGTTTGGGAAGTTAGGCAGATCTAAAAAACTCACGTATTCCAGCTCTATCTCCATAAAAATCACCAGTTATATCCGATTTAACCATTATTGCCGGTACCAATTGCTGATACCTCTCTTATATAATAATAGCAGAAAGAAGCAGTTTGACCAACCTTCAGCCCTTCTTACAGCTTTGCAATTAATTCTGTTTTCAGCATCCTCTATTCTGGAACAGCAACTATATTAATCGAACAGATTTTCAACCGTAATCTATGTCATTTTCTTTGTTTTTGTATTAATAAACAGTCATGCTGTTGGTTTATCTTGAACTGCTCTTATTTGCGGCGTAGATAATCCTCATCACAATAGATCTGTGATGTTAAGGCTGTCTGCTTTGGGCTGAATCTGTTAAACTGTCGAGCAGCCAGCTGCTATACTGGTCGCTACTGTCGGTCACCGGAATTACCAGTAGCTCCGGACAATCGTACGGGTGCTGTTCAAGCATCAGCTGTTTTACTTGGGGTAGGTTAGTTTCTGCAGTTTTGATTGTTAGCTGATATTCCTGGTTTTTTTCTAACTTGCCTCTCCACCGGTAAAAGGCTGTCTGCTCCGGCGAAACCGTTACACAGCCAGCCTGGCCTGATTTTATCAGTAGTTCGGCCAGCTGTTCCGCCTTATCCTGACAGTCAACAGTTGTCAGAATAAGTTGTAGTTGCTTCTTCATAACCTCTTAAAAGTAGCGCATCCTGTGGTATATCGAAACCCCATCTTCCACATATCCCAGCCGGTTTTCTATCAGTACCCGCAGCATACTCTCTTCCTCCGCCTCCATCTGCCAGGCAGTTTCCAGAACCTCACGGGCTTCTTCAAGCGCACCGCTTTCCTGCAGGGCAAACCCCAGGTCATAGTGTAGCCGGGGATTATCGGGATCCTCTTCGATTCGTTGTTCGAGCAGCTCAATTATTTCGGAAGTTCGTTCAAATCCGGGATCGGCTTGAATTGCTCTGGCATAATGTTCTCCGGCCAGTATCGGCAGCTCCAACCGCTGGTAAACTCTCCCCAGTTGGTAGAAAGCCTCCGGGTTGCGGGGAAAAATCCGCAGGGCATCTCTTAGATATCTCTCTGCGTAAATGTACGATGCTGGAGCGGCAGATAGGGCGCTGAGTCTGCGATACTGTAATTTTTGTCGAAGCAGTAACCTTGGTAGCTCTACCAGTGCTGAAAATAGCTGGTTGTCCAGCTGGGTGGCCGGGTTATCGGTTGATCGCGGGAGCTGCTGTTCAACCCGGTCAACTGCAGTCAGCAGGTTGTTGTGGCTTAGTTCGTAGCGGGCCATGGCATCGGCGAATAGCTCTCCCGGTTCCAGCTCCTGGCGCAGCTCCTTTGCCCGAGCAGCGCGTTGTCTGATGGCTGCTAAAAACTCGCTTAATTCGTTGAGAAAATCATCCAGTTCTGCCTGACGCTGGGTCAGCTCCTGCTGGTACCACTGGTTTAGCTGTTCGGGGAGCTGTTCCTGCCAGTCGTCGGGAAGTTCCCAGTGAAAGGTCTCCTGGAGAAAACGTGATTGGAGCTCTTCTTCCAGCTGGCCGGCGCGTCGATCTTCACCGAGCCGCTGAAAAATCCAGTCTCTATCTCGAGCAGTTTCGGCCACCAGCTCCTCCAGCTCAAGGGTTACCGGTGTGATCTCCCCGGGAGCTGTGTCCCCCCGGTCTATCAGATACTCTGCTTCGGTGACCCGCAGATCGGAATGGCCTCTTGCACTGAGCGAATACCAGTACAGCAACCCACCCAGCAGGGATAGGACGACGATAAACATCAGGGCTATCCAGTGCATATCAACTCGGATAAAATTGCTGTAGTCCTCGGGGGTCAGCGAATCCTCAATCGGCATCGATTCAGCGTTATTCTTTGTCGATGATCTGTTATGGTTCTTTTTCTTTTTTGTCATTTTTATTCACCATGATGATAAGTTTAGTATTGACTGATAAATTATATCTTTTTTATCTAAAATTACGAAGAGTCACTGTGGAGGGGAGTTGATTTTAAAATTATCGTCATCCTCTGATATTATAAAAGGGAGGCAAAAAGATTTTACAGGAGTGATTATTATCGCTGATTTAGCCACCGGTTTTTTGTATACGGATTTTTACCAGTTATCAATGGCTCAGCTTTATTTTCAGGAAGGTATAGCCGAGACTCCGGCCCGTTTCGAACATTTTTTTCGCAGCTATCCGAATTACGGGAACCACCAGGCCGGTTATTGTATTAATGCTGGTCTGGGAACTTTTTTGGACTGGTTAAAACAGGCACGACCTACCGAAACTGATATCGACAGTCTGGCCCAACTGACCGATGCCACCGGGCAAGCGTTCTTTCAGCCCGCTTTTCTTGACTGGCTGGTAGCGGTTGATCCTTATAAGCAATTGACAATTCGGGCGATACCGGAAGGCCGGGTTGTTCATCCACATGAACCGTTGACCGTGGTGGAGGGCCCGTTGGCCCTGGCACAGCTGGTGGAGACGGCGCTGTTAAACCGCCTGAACTACCAGAGTTTAATCGCTACCCGGGCTGCCCGTATCAAACAGGCGGGGGAGGGTAACCTGATGTTGGAGTTCGGTCTTCGCCGGGCACAGGGTCAGGGGGCTAATGATGGAACAAGAGCTGCTTTGATCGGTGGGGCCGATTACAGTTCTAATACCGGTTTATCCTGCCAGCTGGGTTTTCAGCCAAAGGGAACCCATGCTCATAGTCTGGTCCAGGCTTTTCTGGCGCTGGGTTATTCGGAGCGCCAGGCGTTTGAAAAATTTGCTGACTGTTTTCCCCATAACTGTATTCTTCTGATCGATACTATCGACACGCTTGAGACCGGTCTTCCGGCGGCAATCGAGGTTTTTCAGCAGCTTCGTTGCCGGGGCCATCAGCCCCTCGGGGTGCGGCTGGATTCCGGGGATCTTGCCTATCTGGCGGTTAGGGTTGCCGAACAGTTGAACAAGGCTGGTTTTGAGCAGGTTAAGATCGTCCTCTCCAATCAACTGGACGAACTTGTCTTAACCCAGGTTCTTCAGCAGATTCGCCGGGAAGCCGCTGATTATGGACTGGAGCCGGAACGGTTGATAAATCGTCTGGTCTACGGGGTGGGAACTCGGCTGATAACTTCTGCCGGAGATGCGGCACTTGACGGGGTGTACAAGCTGGTTGCCCTGCAGAAAAACAGCCGCTGGAAACCGATTTTGAAACTCTCTGAAACTCCTGGAAAAGTACCGCTTCCCGGCTGCAAGCAGCTGTACAGGCTGTATGATACCCGCGGTCGGGCGACGGCTGATCTGCTGAGTCTGGCTGGAGAAAAGCTTGATTTTAAGGATCAACTTGAGCTCTATCATCCCTATCAGACTAACAGTCGTCGTCTGTCCGGCAGCTGTTTGAGTCAGGTTGAACAGCTGCTGGAAGAGCAGTTAGTGGAGGGCCGCCAACTGGTAGATAGTCAGCAGATTGAACAGTGCCGGAAACGCTGCCAGAGTGATCTCGGCCGGCTTCACCCCGGTGTTCGGAGAATTATTAATCCGCACGGCTATCATCTCTCCGTAACAGCTCAACTGTACAGTTTGAAAAAACGGCTGCAGCGACGCCTAAAGTAGCCACATCGCAATACTAAAGTAGAGCAACAGTCCGGCCGCATCAACTATTGAAGTAATCAGGGGACCGCTGGCCACGGCTGGATCGAATTTAAAAACTGTCAGCAGAAAGGGCAGAACTACCCCGATCAGGTTGGCGGTGAAGATGATGCTGAGCATCGATAATCCAACGACCACTCCGATCATGAAATCTGCCCGGA
>PWOD01000230.1 GCA_003557545.1 bacterium
ACTGTATATATTTTGCTGCTGATTGCTGTTTCCCTGACTGTTCTATTTACAACCCGCTGGTTACTGGGTGTAAAAAATGGGAGTTAAAGTTAAAAACTTAACTGTGGTGCAGGGAGATTTCTTACTTGATAGTATCGATTTAAAAACTGAAGGTTGCCAGTATTTTGTAATTCTTGGTCCCACTGGCTCCGGCAAGTCCACACTCCTAAAATCTCTACTTGGCCTCTACAAACCCTGCGGCGGAGAAATATATATTAATGGCGAAGAGATAACAAATCATTTGATCGAAAGCCGTAACACAGGTTATATTCCGCAGGATCTGGCTTTGTTTCCACATTTAAACGTCCAAAGAAACATCGCCTACGGAATGGAAGTAAGCGGCCTGACAAAGAAACGTCAGAAAGAAAAAATAGAACGGATTTGTGAATGGCTGCACATAAGGGATCTTCTTGAGCGCAGTCCACAGGGATTGAGCGGAGGCGAGAAACAGAAGGTCGCACTGGCCCGGGCACTGGTTAACGATCCCCAGCTTCTACTGCTGGACGAACCTTTCTCCGCTATTGACCGTGCAACCCGGCGCGAAATATGGACAGAAATGCTGGCGGTTATCAACAAATTGGAAATTCCTGTTATCCACGTAACACATGACCTTGAAGAAGCCTATGCCCTGGGCGAGGAGTTCGCAGTAATGATCAACGGCCAAATAAAGCAGCAGGGAAGCCGAGAAGAGGTATTTCAGCGGCCGCGAACCCGAAGAATCGCCCATTTTTTATCCTACCACAATATTTTTGAAGGTCAGGTTGTTGAAAAGTTAAGCAGCGTTGAAAGCCGGGTGGAATGCCACGGGCTGAGGTTTACATTTGAATGCGACAGGCCGGTTGGAGAGAAGGTTAGTTTCTGTATCAGGCCCCAGGATTTCAAGATAGTTAAGGAAAATGAAAAGTTACGCAGTGAAATAAAAAATAATCTTTTCACCGGCAAGATAACCAACACAATTTTCAGGCCTGCTGCAGCCTCCATTTACTTTAGACCCGATAACGCCCGGAACAATACCGAGTTTAAAATAAACATGCCCTCCTACATCTACAAACGCCACCAACTATCCAACACAAAAATTATTAAAGTTGCTGCCTGGCAAAAAAACATAATCTATCTGGCAGAATAAGTGGCCGGGCGGCGGGACACACAGAATACCACCAGTCAGGCTGTTTTTTCGCACACCCCGGGAGAAGATTCTAGCTACGGAGCCAATTTATAAACCATTTTCAGAGCCATGTATCCTTTCAGAGCGCAGCTCGCTTTTGCTCCTTCACAGACTATTCCGCGCATAGACTCAGCCAGAAGTTCCATGCCTTTTTCGATTTTCAAAAGACCAGCACCACTGTCAAACATCAAACCGGCCAGCAGCGACAAAGCGGCATGAGCGGTCAAACCACAGCTATCAGAAATTCGCTCGGAATTCTGGACTAAATATATTTGCACAAGAACAGCAAACAGAGCGGCGGGCAGGAACTTATCACCCTGCTCTTTATACTGTTCGTAAAGAGGCAGGGCCATAAATATTCCCTGGTTACCTGAACCGGTTATGGTTTGGATCCGCAGCGAATCTCCAGCCATCCGACCGCGAATTACCTTCTCAACCGCCTCCAGCGCGGTTTCATAACCCTGATGATCAAATATTTTCCCCTGCCTGGTTATAAATTCACGTACAATTTCCTTAAGAGAGCCGTCATCATTGGTCACGATTCCAAGAACAGCCTCAAGATTGTTTATCGCCGGCAAACTTTCCTCCGACCGCGTTTGAACTATCTCACCATCACAACTTAACTCCTCTACACTATCATGCTCCCCCGAAATCACGGCACGGCTGCAGTGGGAATCGGTCAGACAGGTTGCTTCGACAAAAATTCCACGTTTATCCAGAGGTTCAATTTCCAACCAATCATCCCTATCCAGTAGTTCATATATTTTTTCCAGGTCCTCATCGTTAATAGAAGGAAAAAGATTCAAGGAGTCGGGGCGTGCATACAAACCACAGGCTGCCGCGGCTTTTGCGCCCTTTTCCCTAATAACCGGAACGTTCACTGTGGAAACATTTCGATTCACATCATGGGAAAGAGCGAGGATTACTTTAAGCCGTGCCGGGTCGAACTCCTCGGAAATATTTTGTCCAACTGTCGCACGGGCCCGGGCAACGGCGTAGGCAATACTGGCCGGTTCCGTGCAGCCCACCACCTCTTTTATTTCACTTTTCAAAAGTTTTTCCCAGTTTTTACTGTCTCTCATTTTAATCAGCCTCTTTAGTTTAAAATTTTATTGTCTGACCTACCGGAGTTTCAAGGTATTTACTTTTATAAAGATCCCTTATCTTCGATTTATTTTTTGTGCAGTGTGCAGGGGCAATTAGCTTTAACCCCTCAAGCAGCTGATAATCAGCAAAATCATGCAGCCCACCGACTACAGCTTCTATTTTACCTGCCGGAGCAAGTGCATCGAAAATATTCTCCAGACCCGGGTGGGCACAGCCGGTGATCACAGACAGTCCTGTCTTTGTTTCAACCGCAAGGGATTGTTCCTTAATTTTTTCCCCCAGTTCCCCTCCCGTCCAGAGTCCGTCAGATATTTTTTCTCTTCCTGTAACCGCTTTTAAAGAAGCTGTCTTCCTAATCTCTTCTTTCATATGTTCCGAAAACGATTCTGGGACAATGATCTCCATGTGGGGTTGAATTATACCCGGCAGTCCACCGGCATGATCCCAGTGTGAATGGGAGATAACAACTTTTTCTACTTGAGAAAGTTTGATGTTAAATTTTTGCATATTATATAAAAGCCGGCGCACATCCCAACCGGTATCAAACAGAAGTTTAAATTCAGGCAGATAACATGAAAACCCCCAGCCCGCTTTAAATCCCGGCTGTGCGCTGTTGTCATAAACTATCTGCAGTTTCATTTTAAAGCAAGATTCACCTTTCTAGAAACTTTCAACAAAGTACGCGTACCGCCAGCCTGGCTGACCATCCGCATAGCTCTGGAGGGATCTTCAATCACGGCCCCGCCCAGCAATGTAACACCTTTGCTGGCCATAATCTCCGGTGCAAGTGGTGTGGAAGGACCAAGAACCACCACCTCGCGAGCATTTTCGCAGAGCGGAAGCAAAGAATCAAATGTATTGTTTATAACGGTTGTTCCGGAGAGAACCACGACATCCATTTTGGGTAAATACTGAGGTGCCGACCAGTCGGGATACAGGTACTTATCAGTAAGTTCGCGCTCAAACACATACAGGTCAACTTCATTTTGAAGCCGGTCTACGAGTGGACAAAAGTTACCAATCATACCCCATTTTTCACCGGGTTTAACCTCTATATACTCCATAACATCACCGTTAATATTTTCTTTTTCTCCAATTTTTTCACTTAGAGCGGCATTTATCACGGCCATCCCGGCTGCCGAATCAACAAGCCGTGGTTTTAAAGCCAGGCGGGCCAGCTCCATGGCATCTCGCTGGTGCAGTTCGCCACTACCGGATTTGAGTTCACAGTAATGTCCGGCCTGACGGCGAAAAGAAAAAGCAACGCCGGCCGCTCCACCTTCCAGCCAGGCGCCGGTGTAACCAAATCCGATTCTCAAGTCCTTCACTTCGCGCCCGACAAGGCCGGCGGCGACGCTGCTTAAAAGTTCTTCTATAATCATTTTATATACTCTCCTAATATCACAGATAACTGTTCAGGTTTTTCCAGATTTTTCTAAGTTTTGGCGTTAAAAGTTCATTTTTATTTTCAATAACAGTCTGTCTTTTTTTAAGAGCGTCCAGAACTTTCTTATCATAGGGCAACCGTCCAACAAGAATATGGTTTTGTTGCTGACAGTATTGTTCTATCCTGGAGCTCATATCTTCGTTGATATTTGCTTTATTAATGCAAACAAAAGATTTTATAGTGAGCTGGTTTGCTACCTCTAAAACCCGCTTGAGGTCGTGAAACCCCGAAACAGTAGGTTCAGTAACAACCAGCGCCCCATCACTGCCGCGCAGGGAAGCAATTACCGGACAGCCGGTGCCCGGCGAACCGTCTATAAAAGCAATGTCAAAATCATCTTTGTATTCACTCAACTGTTCTTTTATTTTTATCACCAGCTTACCGCTGGCCTCTTCTCCGCGCTCAAGCTCAGCGTGTATAAGCGGACCAAATCTCGTCTCAGAGTTAAAAACAGTGCCTGTTTTGTGGGCTTTTAAGGTCAATACATTATCAGGGCAAACATATACGCAGCTTCCACAACCCTCGCACTTAAATGCATTGACCTCGCCGTTAGAGTTTATGCCATCAAAACGGCAGACTTCAGCGCAGCGACCGCATCCGGAACATTCTCCCGTTTTAACCGCCCGGGAAGAACCGATATATTCCTGACTGCTTCTGATTTGCGGATTTAACAAGACCGGTAAATTACTGGCATCTACGTCGCAATCGGCCATTATTACCCGCTGTTCTGCGAACGCCAGATCGGCCAGTGCTGCACACAAAGTAGTTTTTCCGGTCCCCCCTTTCCCGCTGATAACAACCAGTTGTTTCATCTTATCAACTCTTCAATCCGGGAATAAACAGTCACAAACTTTTCCTTCCACTCCGGTTTTTCTTTGATGAACGGAATCCCTTTCGAATAAAGCCTGGCTATATCTTCGGCCTGCTCAATTCGCAGCAGCACAGGTATGTTTTTGCGGTGGCAATAATTTTCAGTATCTTCATCTCTAATTTTCCCGGCTCTGTTAATGATTACCCCGCCAGGTATTTCTAAATCCGCAAGCATTTCCACCGATTTTTTCAGATCGTGAAAACCAAAAGGAGTAGGCTCGGTTACCAGCACACAAAAATCCATTCCGTCAAGTGCAGTTGTCGAAGCACAATTACATCCGGGTGGGAGATCATAGATATTAATAGCGCCCGGCCTGGTTTTCTGTTTAACGGCTTCTATTACAGGGGCAGCATTAGCCTCACCTGTTTTTAACTTTCCGTGATAAAAATCAATTTCTCCCCGGCCTTTTTCGACTATACCGGTAACTTTTTCCTGATCGTTTATCGCTCCCCGTGGACAGGCCAGCGCACACAGCCCACAGAAGTGACACAACTCCTGCTGAACAACTATCTTTCCAGGAAGCTGAAGAAGAGCGTTAAACTGGCATAATCGCGCGCATTCACCACAGAGGTCGCATTTTTCGGTATCGACATTAGGATAAAAAACTTTTACCTGTCCGGCCGGCGCCAGCTTAATATCCAGAAAGAGATGACAGTTTGGCTCCTCAACATCGCAGTCAAAAAGCACAGCATCTTCCAATGCCAGGGCAAGGTTAAGGGCAACTGTAGTTTTTCCGGTTCCCCCTTTTCCACCGGCAACAGCGAGTTTCATCACGGACTTCTCTTAACGGGTGTGATGCTGTGTACATACGTTATTACTGTCGGCTTGAAAAAGTTTGCCTTCATTCCAGGCTTTCAATACATCCTTGACTGTTCCCGAAGCACCCACGCAAACATCAATACCCATTTTATTGAACATATCTACGGCACGGCGGCCAAGGTTTGAACAAAGAACCAGGTCAACGTCACTATTTTCAATTAATTCAGGCGGTTTACCTTTCCCACCCATATGCTCGCTGGTATTGGAAACCGATTCCAATTCTTTGGTTTCATCATCATAAATCACAAAACCCACGGCGCGGCCAAAATGAGCACTCACCCTGGAATCCATTTCCTCTATATTCTCTACCGGTACAGCTATTCTCATTTCTTTTCCTCCTCAGTTTTTTTTACAGTATAACTACCGCCATGTAAGTGAAGTATCTTGCCTTCCGTTAAAGCCTGACCAATTTTTTTACGAGCTGCTCGCAAAATACGATGCAAAGTCGGCTGCGAGACCTCCATCATTTCCGCGGCCTCCTGCTGACTGTAGCCTTCGTGATCATTTAAACGAATTGCTTCCAACTCCTCGACTTTCAAACGTATCTGGCCACTATCACTGCTGTCGCGAGGGCCATACATTTCCCAGCCCGGGAGAAAACTTATCTTACGTTTACGCGGGCCGCGCGGAGACATTTAAAATTGTCCCCGCTGGCCGACTCCGCGACCGCCGCCAAACCCGCGACCGCCACGCCCTCGGCCTGCACCTCCGCCAGGCTGGACCCCACCGATCCCGGGAGGTGGGATTTGAGCCGGTCCACCTGCTTCTGCTTCACTGACAGGCTCTAAGTCTCCCTTTTCGTAAGCTTTCGCAGCTTCAGATGCTGTCATCCCGGAAGCAACAAACGGCTTTATATCAGATTGCCCACAAATAGAAAAAACATTCGGGCCAAAGCTCCCGGCGATTATGGCTTCAGCTTTTTTGCGGGCCACCAGACCAACAGCCTGAATTCCTGCGCCGCGTTCGGCTGATGCAAACTCGTTGTTGATAACCTCTTCACCCTTTACCTCCCCATCTTCAACTTTGATTAATGTAAAAGTCTGGCACCGCCCAAACACAGGCGAAACCTGGTCGGCGCCACCACCACGCACGGTCGCCACTGCAACTTTTTTCATAACACTTACCTCCTCGTCAGATAATATTAAACTTAACCACCTAAAAACTACAACCCCTGTGAAATGCTTCACTTCCCGGTTTACAAAAATTATTTAACCGCAAATTCTCCAACCTGTTTTTTCAAAATCTCTACTTCTTGACGCAACCGGTCTATTTCTGTATCTTCCTCAGCAGTGCCATTTTGCTGACGAACTCCCAGATTCTGCCGAAAATAACGCTGCGCATCTTCAAGCTGACCGGTCTGCCTGAGATACTGTACCCCCGGCGGCAACCCTCTCCAGCCAGAACTGTAGCCCCTTCTCATCCAACCCGGGAGTCCGGTCTGATAATACATATTTCGATATCCATGTCCCATCATAAACACCTCCTAAAAAGATCCCTTTGAATAAGACCCGGTATCACCAATGCTCCCTGCCAGTAACACGACTAATACCGGAGCCTACACTCAAGTTAATGAATATATATTCATTATAGTCAGGTTAGTGAAAAAGTGCAAGGAAAAATTTATTTAGAAAAATAAGAAGAAAATTTCAGTGTTGAGGTTATTGTATGGAATTTTTCTGCAAACAGACCGGTAAATTCAGTAACACACTCTTCTATTCAATTCCTATCCGGCACCTACGTTGTTAGTAACAGTGGACAATTTTTGGTTAATCAGGGAAAATACAGTTGTTTGATAGTTTTTTTGGATATTTTCGGTAAAGAGTTGAGACTATGAGCCGTTTTAAAAAACTGCTTGTTTTTTTCGCTGTTCTCCTGGTTTTCCTGGGAGTTGTTTCTATTTACCAGGCGAATAAATCTTTGCCTGAAAATCTTAATTTAGCCGGTAAAACACACCGGATTCCGGCGGAAAATATCCGGTTTTTAAAGGCTCTCTCTTTTATCGACGCCAGTGGAAACAGCAGAGTAGAACAGGAGATTTTTGACGAAATATTCAACCTGATCAAAAATGCCCGGCATTTTATCCTGGTCGACATGTTTCTTTTTAACGATTTTCTCGGCTACGATCCCCGGACTCACCGCAACTTATCGGGCGAGTTAACAGAGTTGCTCATCAAAAGGAAAGAAAATAATCCGGATATGAAAATAGTATTTATTACCGATCCAATAAATACCCTTTACGGTTCTCACAACCTGCAGTATCTGGAAAAATTAAGTGATGCCGGGGTAGAAGTTGTTTTGACCGACCTGCGGCGGTTACGCGATAGCAATCTCGTTTACTCCCCTCTCTGGCGTACATTTTTTCAATGGTTTGGAGAAGGTGATGCTGGTTTCTTACCGAATCCTTTTAATCCTTCCGGCGGGGGTTGGCGCTGCGTTCTTACCTGACACTTCTGAATTTTAAAGCCAATCACAGGAAAATAGTAGTTGCCGATAGCCTGGTCCGGGGAAAAACACTCTATCAAGCATAATTACTTCCGCCAATCCCCACGACGGCTCCAGCAGACATGAAAATATTGCTCTAAGAATTGACGGTTACATCTGGGAAGATATTTTAAAAAGCGAACAGCCTGTTCTTGATATCTCTTCTTCTGAAATCAAGCTACCTTCGGAGTCACTTCAAAATTTCGATCAACTTAACGAACAAAACACAGACGAACAAACTGTCAAAGCCCAGATTTTAACCGAAGAAAAAATAAGAGACCGGCTCTTAAAACGTATAAACGGACTCGAAAAAAACGATTCTAAAAAAGAAAAGAAAGCAGCTTAATGATGCTTTCGCCGGAGGACACTTTTACACAATATATCGGACTTGACCTGAAAAATCACTAAAACGATCATAGCCTGATATTCCATAGTTGGGAGCGTTGGCAAATAAATTCAGGACAATCTGACCTCGTGAACCATCACTCATATTTTGCTCTTTTTTTAGTTTGCTATAAACAATTTACAGGCAAGAAAACGTAAAACGTAGTGTCTGACCCCAACTTATGGTGGGGTTTTTAGTTGATTTTGAGGAGTTTTTTGATTAAGGACAGGTAAGGAAAAAAAGCGGGGACGACCGGATTTGAACCGGCGATCTCCTCCTTGACAGGGAGGCGTGTTAAACCACTACACTACGTCCCCTACCTGACTTCAATTTCTTTTTAAGAGTGGATATAATAACTAAATCGAAGTCGAAAATCAACCTTTATTATGAATAAAACTATTTTTAATCGGAGAACCAATCAGCTTACAGATGAACCGATGGTTTATATGGATAATCTGAATGAATTTATTTAACCTGGAAAGGATTTGAAATTAAACCCGTGCAACTAATATACCAACTACTGGCTGAGCTGACTTTTTCCGTTCATCTGATTTTTATCATTTTTGCAATTTTTGGCGGGCTGGCCTGTCTGCGCTGGAAATGGCTGTTGGTGCTCCATTTACCCTGCCTGACCTGGGCTATTCTGATCTGGTTTTTCCGCTGGCGCTGTCCCCTCACACCGTTAGAAAATCAGTTTCGCGCAGCGGCCGGGTTAACAACCTATGATGGCGGATTTATCTCCCATTATATCTACCCACTAATTTATATCAGTCCGCCCACAACTGAACAGAGAATCATCTTGGGGAGTCTATTAATAATCGGTAACCTGATAGCCTACGGACTGATTTATCAAATCCATTTCAGACCAGACCAACCGAAAGCTTAATCAACTAATCCCAGACCCTCAAGTGCCGAACTTTCTTGAATGAAAATCAACGCGTCATAACGCATGGGAAGAATTGTCGGAACATAATTTCCCTGTTCCTGCCGGGGGTTATAGACAACACCAACTGCCCGATGTCCACGGGGATCTTCCAGCAAACCTGACTGGCGCAAACTATCATCGAACAAAAGATAAAACTGTGGGATATCCAGCCGGTTCAAAAATTCATCATGACTGTTCTGGACTGCTTCTGGAAGTTGCATTACCTGTCCGGGCTGTCCCCACTGTGATCCAGCTTTCACAGTTCCATGATAACTGGAAAACCCAAGAATGCGAACCTTGTCCATGGTATACTCCTCGCGCATCAACTGACCCATGTTAACCTGGCCCTGTTCGGTCATGATCGTTGCCCGGGCGTCGCCTACGTGAGTGTTATGGGCCCAGACAATACCACGAGCATCAGGACCATAATGATCGATCAAACGATGAATAGTATTTTCCATGTGATAGACACGTTCATTCCAATTGTCGAGAGTCTGATCAACCATGCCACGATAATGACGTTCGGCATATTTCAAAGCAGATGCTTTCTGACGAATCCGGAGAGATAACTCTGCTGAACTTTGCGGGGCTATTTCTTGAAAAACAAGCTGATAAAGCTCCTCCATCGGCTGTTCACAGGACTCACCGGTATGCTGAACCCAGCGAGCATAACTGTGCCCATCATCACGATAATCTTCAAAACAGGAATATTTTTCAGCAATTCTCGAGCGGTATTCAGGAAACTCATCCAGAAGTTCTAACAGCCTATCACCACCATCCCAGGTCCCATAAACATCAAGCCCGTAAAAACCCACCTTATCAGCAGTTTGATTATGTTCACGTAGCCAGCTGACAAAATCTAAAACTACCCGATTAGACCACATCCAGGGGGGCCAGCGGTCAAGTCCGCCAAACAGCTGATCGGTTTCAGTTATTGCACCATCAAAATCCTTAACAAACTTATTCAATTGATATAGAGAAGCCCAATCTCCCTCAACAACAACAAAATCAAACTCATGTTCCTCAATCAGACGGCGACTTATCTCGGCGCGCCAGTGATAATATTCTTCGGTACCGTGTGAGGCTTCTCCCAGCAGCGCAAGCCGGCCTTCGGCCAGATGGTCAATTAGCGGATCAAGCTCTCCAGTTTGCTCGAAGGGCCGGGTAAACTCTGTCAGTCGCTCGATATCCCGGGGGGAACCGGTAGAAGTTACTTCGGTAGCATCCGGACAACCTTCTTCAAGACAGTTTTTGACAGCCTCCTCCATCTCCGGTGCCATGTTGTCTTGATATCCAACCCAGTGTTGTTTGCCGATGAAGGTCGCAGGAACAGCAATTCTAAAAACCCCATGAAGTTCAGAAAGCTGCTGTAATAACGCTTGATTTTCACGGTCACGATATACTTCCAGTTTTTTGATTGATAGTTCAGGATAGTCATCGGCCAGCCGGTCAAGAAAAACCTCCTGCCGTTCACAGAAGGGACAACCCTCTCCCCAGAAAAAATAGAGTGTTGTTTCACTGGATACAGCCTCTTGCTGGCCCAGGCAGGAACTCCCCAGGAAAATCAAAAGCAGACCGACAAATAATACTACCTTGTTTGAAAAACTCATATTATTTCACACCCCTGATAAAAATTGAACGACCCGTACCGGTTGCTAGTTCAACAACCGAAAACTGACTGTTACTATATTATCAAATTCAGGGGCTCAGAGTAAGTTAATTTAGAAAAACAGGCTGTTTTTATCTATATTATTAGCGGACCGGGCGGCCTGTTGTATAGCGGTTTATTAGCTTATTCGCTTAAAAAAGAAGAAGCTAATATAATTTTTTCCTGGTTGATAGGCTTTTCTTGATAAGATTAACTGATTCGAGGAGTTATTGAAAAAAGCTTGTTTAAGCGGTTTGGAAGCATGGGGTTAAGTGGGCCAAGCTGGATTTGAACCAGCGACCTCACGCTTATCAGGCGTGCGCTCTAGACCAGGCTGAGCTATTGGCCCTAAACGGTCAGACCGAGCTGACCGATTGTAAATACACAGGTAATAATTTACTTGATATCTGTAAAATGTCAACCTATTTAAGGGGTAATCGGGAAGAT
The DNA here is from genome assembly GCA_003557545.1 of bacterium. Lineage (GTDB taxonomy): Bacteria > T1Sed10-126 > T1Sed10-126 > T1Sed10-126 > T1Sed10-126 > PWOD01. The sequence goes on from PWOD01000230.1 coordinate 11,335, forward strand.
TAATCATCCGGCAACCGGAACAGAGGGGTTTTTGACTGTTTACAAATCAAACAGAAGGAACCATCAATAATGACTCAAACTAAGGAGTTCAAAAACAGATTTTCCTGGTCAAGCAGCCGTTCCGAGCTTTTTGCTGAGTGTAAACGAAAGTATTACTATCAATATTATGGTTTCTGGGGGGGCTGGAAAAAACAGGCTGACAGGCGACTGAAAACTCTCTACATGCTTAAACAGCTGGATAATAGATTTTTATGGAAAGGTAATATTATCCACGAAGCAATCGCTTTCTTAATTCTATCCAGGCTAAAAAAACAAGCGCTCCCGTTGGAGCAGTTCAAGGAAACGGTTGTCAAAAGAATGCGAAATCAGTATCGTGAATCACTGACCGGCCAATATCGCTCAAACCCCAAATATAAATTTGGTCTGCTCGAGCATGAATACAACGAACAGATTAATGATAAAGCATGGTGTGAAATCCGTGACTCGGTTATCAGGGGGATCGACCATTTTACCGGTTCAACTATTTTTTCTAAAATAAAACAGCTCGATCCCGGAGCCTGTCTGGCAATTGAGGGTGACCTGCGCAAACCGAAAAATATCTGGGGCAGATTATCGCCGGACCTGTTTACCTACCTGTCTCTGCCCTATACAGCATATGCCGATAGTTTTAAAATAGGCGAAATACCTATCTGGGCAAAGATCGATTTTGCGTTTCAGGAACCGAGTGGGACGGTTCATATTATCGACTGGAAATCTTCAGTTAACCGTACCAACTTCGACCCTTTCCAGCTCAAAGTCTATGGTCTTTATGCTCAAAAAAACTGGGTTTCAAAAACTGTGCCGATCAAACTATCCTTTTATAATGTGAGTAATGACAGAATCCAGCAGGAAGATTTCAACCGGGATGACCACACAAGCTGTCTTAAAAAAATCAGGCTGGATATCGCCAGGATGCAGAAGCTACTGGTTAACAAATCTGACAATACAGGCAGGGAAGAAGATTTTGTTAAAACCGATAATAAAAGCAGCTGTCGGTACTGTAGATACCGCCGCGTTTGTTTATCAGACGAGGATAAAGCTGTTTAAAAACTGGCCGGTTTAGAATAACAACACTCACATAATCCGGTCAGGGTCATGCTGATATCCTCAAGTTGAAATGGCAGATTCCATGATTCAATCTCTTCTGTTAAATCTAAGGGGATATCAATAATCCGTTTACATTTTTGACAACGGGCATGGGGATGAAAAGTATGGCGTATTTCATAATAGTCGGTAGAGCTAATTCCAGAAAGCTGACGTAAAAAGCCAACTTCCAGAAATACTTTCAGACAGTTATACACCGTTGCCCTGGACAGCTGATTGTCATTCTCACGATCCAGCTCAAGCAGATCGGCAGCAGTAAAGTGTCCGTCAGCCTGTTTACAGAGATCGATAAAATATTTTCTTTCCCGAGTAACCTGCCGATCATGGTTGCGCAACTTCTCAATAACATTTGTTTTTTCCACGAAAATCCCTCCGATATTTTTATCAAATCATAAATATAGTATAATATTTAGTCCAAACAAAAACAAGCTACAGGTCACACTGGCTACGAACTAATATTTTGCTCAGCTATAACCGGCATTAATCTCAACATAACCCCGGGTTAAATCACAGGTTATGCTGCGAGCCCGTCCAGCTCCATCTCCCAGGTTTATTTTTATCAGATGATTTTCAACTTTCTCCATCTGTTTTTTTAATTGAGCTTTCGAACCAACCGGCGCGCCCGACTTAAAAACTACAGTTCCATCGATCTCAATACGTAGAGCTTTCTGATCAAAATCAACCCCGGAGGCACCAATCGATGAGTAAATCCTCCCCCAGTTAGGGGGGAATTGGTAAAAAGCTGTCTTTACCAGGGGTGACCCGGTAATTTCCTCGGCCACCAGCGCGGCGGCCTGGTCGGACCGGGCACCGTTAACCAAGACTTCAATGGTACAACTGGCACCTTCGCCATCACTAACAATTTTGCCGGCAAGCAGTTGAGCCGCCTTCTGAAGGGTTATTTGAAACTCCCGCGAACAGGGATGGTCGGCGGTTAGTGGGGTTTTCCCCGGAAGGTTAGCCGCCCAGACTAAAACAGTATCATTAGTAGACATATCACCATCGACAGTAATCTGATTGAATGATTGACTGGCGGCCTGAACAAGCTGCTCCTTAAGCCAGCCGGATTCAACCGGATAATCGACAAATAGAAAGGCCAGCATCGTCGCCATCCTGGGGTTAATCATACCGGAACCCTTAGCCACACCAAAAATATGAGCCTCCAGACCGGGCATGGGTAAACAGACAGTTTTCGTTCTGGTATCGGTTGTGAGAATTGCCCGGGAAAACTCAGCGGGATCCCGCTGAAGCTGATCAACCGCGGAGGGTAATGCAGCAGAGATATTTTTTAACGGAAGTCGCCGGCCAATATATCCGGTTGATGCAGATAGCACCTGATCAGTTTCAAGATTAAGATGTCGGGCTGTCTCTTCAATTAGCTGCTGATTATCAGCGATCCCATCTTCGCCGGTGGCAGCATTTGCCACACCGCTATTAACCACCAGAGCGTGAAACTGAGTTTTTAAAGAAAGCTTCTGTTTAGTATCAATAACCGGTGCAGCCGGAAGTTTATTTTCTGTGAAAACTCCCACAACAGTAGACGGAAATGAACTATAGGCCAGACCCAGATCATATTTGCCGTCACGTTTAACACCAGAGGACACTCCACTCCAGAGAAAATTTTCAGGATATTTAGCCATAAAAAACTCACCTTTTCGGGTTGAAAATTAGATTATTTGCGACTGGCCTCTACCCGTTAAACAGCCCTGCTGTATCCTCAAATCCAAGCATTAAGTTGGCATTCTGTACGGCCTGTGAAGCGGCTCCCTTAAGAAGATTGTCCAGACAGCTGAAAACAACAACAGAGCCTGAATCCTCCACCACAGAAATGTCACAAAAGGGAGTTTTAGCGACTGCTTTAATTCCAACCGGTTTATCACGGTAACGTATAATTTTTGAAGAGTTGGCCAGACTCCGGAGAGTTTTCTGAAGATCAGCCGCCGATTTGGAGGGATTAAGCTTAAAATAAATTGCGGCTTCAATCCCCCGATCAGCCGGGATAATATGGGGAACAAACAGAAGATCCAGATGAGGATTTGACGAATGGGCAACGATCTCCGGTTGATGGCGGTGGACAGCCACCTTATAGGGTTTGATTTCTTGATTACAATTAATAAAGCTGGTCGCTTCAAGCGGTTTACGACCGGCTCCTGTGAGTCCTGATTTAGCATCAACAAAGACCGGGCCGGCGATTAAATCCGCTTTCAGCAGGCTGATAAGAGGTAACAAAACTGCAGTAGCATAGCAGCCGGGATTAGCGACGAGCTTAGCCGGTTTTATCTGGTTGAAATTATGTTCAACCAATCCATAAACTGCAGACTGTAAATTATCAGGATCAGAATGTTTAACCCCGTAAGCCGACTCAAACAGCTCAACCGTCGGCAATCTATAGTCCGCAGCCAGATCGACTACAAGAGTTTTGGATAGGTCAATTTTGGAAACTATCTCCATCGACACGGTATGTGGAACTGCCAGAAAAAGCAGATCAAGTCGAGAAATAGGATCAAACTCAAGAGGTTCACAGGTAAGATCTACAAGATTTTTAAACCGGGGATAAATATCTGCGAAAGGCTGTCCGGCAAAGCTCCGAGATGCAAGATATGAGAGGTCGATATGGGGATGCCGATTTAATATCTCGACCAGTTCGGCCCCGGCCAACCCTGTTGCACCAACAACCCCTGCCTGCGGGGAAGAAGTCATGATTTAACGTTTAGAAACCTGAGGTTTAGAACGTGCACCGGGCTGGTTGATCTTTTTCCGTTCAACTTTACGATCATCACGGGTCAACTGACCGGCTGAATGTAATGGGGGTCGGGCATTAGCATCCATTTCAACGAGGGCACGAGCAAGTCCAAGCTTCAAAGCCCCCGACTGTCCGGTTTTTCCCCCGCCTGTCAAACTGGCAGTCAGATCGATCTTTTCCTCAAACCCCAAACAGGATAGAGGCTCAAGCGCATCTATGACCCAGCGCGCACGATTGTCAAAATAATTTTCAAGCTCATAACCATTCACCGTGTGATTACCACTGCCGGCGGTAATCCAGACACGGGCTATTGAACGTTTGCGACGACCGGTTCCATAAAATTTTCCCTCCTGCTTAACAATCGGATCAACCGGTTTTTCCTCTTCAATTACTTCTTCAGCTGTTTCTTCAGCTGCTTCCTCAAGACTATCATTCAACTCTTCCAACCGCTCTTCAACGACCTGATTTTTTTCCTCTTCAACCATTGTTTTCCTCCATTTTATACTGAGCTATCAATCCACAAAAATAACGTGGTAGGCCAACAACTTACCAACGTTCTGTTTCGTTATACCGTATCCTTTTCCCAATCATAGGGAATCGGTTGCTGAGCCTGCTGTTGATGTTCAGCACCGGAATAAACCCGCAAATGCTTAAGTATTTTAGCCCGCAAACGATTTCGGGGCAACATTCTTTTGACCGCAAGGGTCACCAACTTTTCCGGATTATTTTCTCTTAAATCACCCATTGAGGTAGATTTTAATCCTCCAATAAAGCCGGAGTGCTGGTGATAAAACTCATCGGTTGCCTTATTACCGGTCAGTTTAACTTTTCCCGCATTAATTACCACTACTCCATCTCCACAATCAAGGTGCGGAGTGAATTCCGGTTTGTTTTTGCCACGTAACACAGTCGCAACGCGGGTGGCCAGGCGACCCAGTGCTTTGTCCTCCGCATCAAAAATAACCCAGCGTCTTTCATCCGGTTTAATTTTAGGTATATATGTTTTTTGACTCATAGTAAATCCTCCAGTGACCTTCAGCTCAAACATATGCCGTTCGAGACCGTTAGCTGTTTAAAAATATTTAGCTTGGTTTAATCTATCAACTTGCTGCTTTGCCTGCATGAAATTCAGGGTCAAATCTGTTGAATGATAGAAAACTCTCAACAGATAACAGCCCTGTGGTGGCGCGGGTTTTAACGAATGTTTAGACTGACCAACCAGCTCAACCAGCTGTTCAAAAGAGCAGTTACCAACTGCAACTTCACGAACAGCACGCGCTACTGAGCGAACCATCTTATAACGAAAGCTTCTGGCTCCTACCACCAGCCAGCACTGACCGGGATAAGTTAGTAGCTGCAACTTTAACGGCCAGTTTTCTGCCTGAAAGGTTGAGCCGCCCGATCCAGAAAAAATTCTGGTTGGGACACCACCGTCAAGAAATTCAACTGCCCGAGCAGCCCGGTTAACATTGAATTGACGATTAACCCAACCACAAGGCTCAGAAAAAAGCCGGGACAGGGATCTATTCATCTGAATAAATCTATATCCATAAAATCTTCCCAGAGCTGAATGGCGAGCATCGAACTGCCGGCTAACCGGAACAATTCTCAACAACTTAACAGCCCGGTTCCGAGTGTAACTATTAAATATCTTTAGCCAGTCATCCGGTCCGGTTGTCAGCTTTCTAAGGTGCGATTCTGCCAGAGAAAAATGAAACGGCTGACAGACAGCATGAACTCCGCGATCGGTTCTACCCGCAGGATAAATTTTTAAAGAACAATCAAGCAGCTCTCCCAGCAGTCGTTCGATCAGTCCCTGAACTGTGGGTTTATCTGCCTGTTTTTGAAAACCATAATATTTACTGCCGTTATAAGCACAATCAACACGATACCTGGCCATTATTTCAGCCGGCCCGGGAACTACCCAACAAACTCAATCAGCGCCCGTGGCGCTCCATCACCCTTACGATGATCCAGTTTCAGGATACGTGTATAACCACCCGGCCGTTCAACATAGCGAGGACCGATCTTTTCAAACAACTTTTTAACTGCCAGATCATTATTCAGCCGCCGTTTAATCAGACGACGATTATGAACAGTATCCTCACCTGCGCGGGTTATAATTTTTTCGATGTAAGGACGCAATTCCTTAGCCTTAGCGATTGTAGTTATAATCTGTTCTTCACGAATCAGGTTACAACTAAGCTGCCGCAGCGTAGCTTTTCGATGTGCTGCATCCCTGTTTAATTTTCTTCCTTTTTTCCGATGTTTCACTCTTCTGCCTCCTGTTGTTCATCGCGGTCGATCTGTTCAACCAGGTAACTTACATCCTTCATACCCAGTTTGAGACCAAACTCGGCCAATTTTTCGAGAATCTCTTCCAGAGATTTTTTACCGAAGTTACGAGTCTCGAGCATCTCATCTTCAGTTTTGCTGACCAGATCGCCGAGAATTTCAATGTCTGCGTTCTTCAAACAGTTTCTCGACCGAACCGAAAGCTCCAACTCATCAATAGGAGTACTGAGCACCTCTTTAAGCTTCTCCTCCTCAGGAGAAAGACCTTTTTCTTCAGTTTCTATCTCGGTTTCTTCAAAATTAATGAAATATTGAAAATGTTCTTTAAGTATCTTTCCAGAGTGACCAATTGCATCCCGGGGGGTAATGCTGCCATCCGTCCAGACCTCAATTACCAGACGGTCATAATCAGTCATCTGACCAACCCGGGTATCCTCGACCAGATAATTAACCTTCTGAATCGGAGAATAGAGAGCATCAATCGGAATAATACCTTTGGATCGGCTCTCCGACTTAGTAACTTCATCAACTCCCTGGTAGCCTCGCCCTTTTTCAATCGTTAATTCAAGGGTAAGTTCGCCATCTTCACAAATATTGGCTATCTCATGTTCAGGATTAAGAACTTTAATCCCTTCAACGTCCTGCAGATCTTCACCCGTAAGAACCACCGGACCCTGCTTTTCAATCTCAACCGTTACCTTACTCTGCTCATCACCAATATCAAGTTTCAGCTCCTTGAGATTAAGCAGAATATCGACACCATCTTCCTGCACGCCGGGCAAGCCAACAAATTCGTGTGGAACGTCACCTTCAGCCGTTTTAATTTTCACACCGGTAATTGCGGAACCGGTAATTGATGAAAGCAAAACCCGCCGGAGACTATTACCGACTGTGTCACCAAAGCCAGGTTCAAAAGGTTCAATTGCAAACTTGCCATAATCATCGGTTTCCGAAGCATCTAACTCATCAATCGTTTTAGGCAAGACAATGTCTTTCATAATACTCTTAGTATTTGCCATAGGAATAACCCCCTGCTATTTCAGAAATTATTTTGAATAAAGTTCAACAATTAGCTGTTCTTCAAATTCTATCTCATCAACATCAGACCGCTCCGGGTCACGAAGAACCGTCCCACGAACCCGTTCGGCGTCCAGATCAAGCCAACCTTTAAGACCACGCTGTTTGGCTAACGAGGTATATTTTTTCACCTCGGTATTTTCCCGCATCTTCTCGGTTGTTTCTATAACATCGCCCTTATCAACCAGGTAGGAAGCCACATCAACACGACCTCCATTTACCAGGATATGCCCCTGATTAATAAACTGCCGGGCCTGGGCACGGCTACCTGCTATACCCAGACGCCATACGACATTATCCAACCGTGATTCGAGAATCACAAGTAGATTTTCACCGGTGATTCCGTGCTGCTGGTCGGCCTGTTTAAAAATCTTTCTAAACTGAGCTTCCAGCACGCCATAGGTTCTTTTCATCTTCTGTTTTTCACGCAACTGAATAGCGTATTCAGAGGGTCTTCCATAACGAAATGTCCGCTCACCAGGGGGAAAACGGCGCTGTTCCATAGCACATTTGGAAGTCCTGCACCTTTCTCCCTTTAGATATAATTTCTGATCTTCACGTCTGCAAAGACGACAAACCGGTCCAGTATAACGTGCCATAATTATCCAACACTCCAGATTCTAAAAAATATTTGCCTGTTATTCCCCAATTTTACAACCGCCGTCGTTTGGCCTGTTTACAGCCATTATGTGGTTTGGGGGTAACATCTTTTATCTCAGTAATTTTCAGATCGATTGTTTCAAATGCTCGCACAGCCGCTTCCCGACCGCTCCCCGGCCCTTTAACGTAGACCGTAAGCGAGGTCACGCCCATATCTTTGGCTTTGTTACCACAATCTTCAGCCGCCAGCTGAGCAGCGTAGGGAGTACCCTTTCGGGTTCCTGAAAAACCAATTGCTCCGCCACTCGATGTGGTCAGGGTATTACCCGATGTATCACTGATAGTGATTACGGTGTTGTTGTAGGTGGACCTGATATGTGCCACCGCGTGTGCTTCTGCCTTTTTTTTAGCCATACTAACCTCCTGATTTTGAAAAAAATTACACTATTTAAAAGATTGAAATTAACTCAAATTGGGTGATAGATCAGGTCGGTGCTGGTGCCGAACTTTTGCCTGCAACCGTCTTTCTC
>PWOD01000116.1 GCA_003557545.1 bacterium
ACCATTTCCGCCACTCTGGTATGCCGTTCCGCCTGTTCATCAAAGGTTGAGGAGATCACCTCGGCAGCACCGACATTTCTTTCCATATCAGTTACCTCTTCAGGTCGTTCATCAATTAACAAAATAATGATATAACAATCAGGATGATTTTGATGGATACTATTAGCGGCTTTTTGCAGCAACATAGTCTTACCTGTCCTTGGCGGCGAAACTATCAGACCCCTCTGACCTTTACCCAGAGGTGTGAATAGATCAATAATTCTCGTGGAAACCTCTTCTTTGGTGGTTTCAAGCTGAAGTTTTTCATTCGGGTAAAGTGGAGTTAGTCTATCAAAATCCGTCCTTTTAAGAGCAATTTCAGGATCTCTGTCATTAACCGCCTCCACCCGTAACAGGGCATAAAACCTTTCGCTATTTTTCGGAGGTCTTATCTGTCCAAGAACTGTATCCCCCATCTTCAGGGAAAATCTTTCCACCTGTGAGGGCGAAATATAAATATCATCTTCTCCCGGTACATAACTTTGAGCTTCGCGCCGGAGAAAGCCAAATCCATCGGGGAGTATTTCAAGAACACCCTGACCGAAACGATTCCCGTTAGCGTGAGCCTTTTTTCGTAATATTTCGTAAACCAGCTTCTTCTTATCATAGTCCTCAAAACCCTCAATTTCCAACTTTTTCGAGAGTTCACGCAGTTCATTCAAATCCGACTTATTCAACTGATCCACCTGAATTTTCTGAAGGTTCACAGTCTGTTTGGCCATTTCTATTTACACTCCTTAATAATTATTTAAAATTCACCCTAAAAACCCGTTCAATAAAGCTCAGCTTAAATTTAGTCCTGTGCAATAACCTCCCCTGTATATTCATTCAACCCTCTGCAACAGCTGTTCCTGTCAAAAAATCATTTAATTTTTCAACAGTTTTAATAGCTTTTGAAACATTCAGACTGTCAAAGCTAACAGTCTCAGGAGAAAATCGTTTTTTCAACCGCTGCTGTACCTTTGTACCATGATCAGTTTGAAACGATTTTACCGGATAGATAACAGCAATTCTGTCAGTTCTGAGAAGACCGATTTTATCAAGCATCCGAGTGGTATGTTTTACATCTTTCACAACAACTCTCCAATCCATCTTCGGCACTATATCGAGTCTGACCAAAACAAACTTTAAATCATATTCAACAACTCTTAAATACTCGGCTTCAACCTCACGTTTAAAAGGAGCTGCTTTTAGAACATTTAACACAACATCTATCTGACCGGAACGATCTTTATTCATAACCGCCCGACAGATAAGTTCTAACTCCTTTACTGCCCCGGCAAACGTTGTTTGGTCCATATCGCCTACTGTAACCTCAACAAAAGATAGATCCCCTATTAAATTTATTCTTCTGAACAGCTGTCTGTTCAACTCCCCTACTCTGTAGCGCAATTTAAAAGGCGATCCGGAACCGGTTCCATATTTGATGCTATAGCTGATAGACTGGGCTCGTAGACGGGAAGCAAATCTAATTAAAACTTCCTCTACTTCAGTTAACCGGTCAAGCCGTGACGCCTCCCAGCCCAACAAACTAAACCTTTCGACTTGATCAGAGATCTTTTGTAAACTATTCAATGATTTTTTTCACCCGGTTTCTCATTTCATAAATATTAGTAAAATCGGTCCCGGCACTCCAGATATGGACACCACTCAATTTAAAACTTTCAGCAAGTTTTTCAACTAATTTCAATACCTGTATTTTATCTATACAGGGTAGTAATACAGCCAGTCCCTCATCAAACGTTCCAACCCGATTAACCTCTCCAAGAAGCTTTGCAGCAAGTTTTGGTCGTGGGGGTAAAAACTGTTCAATAAACAGCAGATTCAGCGGCCGGTCAAGCTCCTCATGCCGATAAAACTCTTCCCGACAGATCTTATCCAACCAGTAACCACCATTATAAACAACAGGTTTCAAAGAACTATAAGGGGCCTTTTCGGCGGTCCTTGCACTGATATCTTGCAGATTTTCTAAATTCAACATATAGCCGATCAATCGGGACAACAGCAGACAATTAGTCTCCCCCTGGCAGAGATAGATTTTCCAATCTTCCCGAGAATTCCAGGCAATCAGCTGTCTTTCCTCATCTTCCAGGGCTAAAACCCGCTCAGAATACTGTTGCAAAGAGTGTTTCAACGCTTCCAACTCCTGCTCATCGTCTCCCGCAACAAGGGGTAAAAACTTATTGACTGCATCGAAAACAGAACTGTTGTCATTATTAAAATAGTCGATCAGCTGATTCCAGGTTAAAGAAATTTTCAATCGTCCTTTGTCTTTTGAAGGTTATTTAATCTGTAGTTAAAAGTTTGACGGGGCAGCCCAACAAGTTCTGCTGCGGCTGAAAGCTTCTCCCGGGTTTCTAACGCCCGACTTAAAAGTTCAGTTTCAATTTGATCCAACAGCTGGCGCAGATCAAAATTTTCGCCGGTTTCAATACCATCAAGCGACTGATAAAGATTGTTGACGATCTCTGGCAAAAATAATCTGGCCACAAAATCGGACTCAATCAGCTCAATCTGATGCCAATCTTCCAGCGCTGATTGGTCGCTTGACTGGGCCCTAAAATTGCTATAGACAAGCTTATCACCCTTCATAATTTCAAGCGGAAAGGGAAACTCGTCCAAAAGTTTTTCCATCAGCGATAGCTGGGCCGTCAGATCTAAAAAATCCCCGGTAGATTGCTCGGCTCGAATAATTCCCGGCGTTATGACTCTATTTACTTGACCAGAAAAATCTATCAGTGGCAACCCCTTAATTTCCCCACTTAAAATTTTTTCTTTCATCCGTTCCAGAAGCTGTTCCTCAGCCGGTTCAAGTAACTCCTCAATCAACTGTATAACACTTCTGGAAAACTGATCTGTTTTTCTTAACCGGCTAATTAACGCAGATTTACGCAACACACCCCTGATGCTGTTATTGCGAATCACAGGCAACAGCTGAACACGATATTTGAAAAATAATCCCATAAGCTCATCAGGGCTGTTTATCTGCATAATTTCCGTCAGGATTTCCCTCATCGAAGAGAAGAATTATTAACTGTAACAAAATTTAACGGCAGGAGCCTCAACCATTATCGATAATACTTTAATAAAAAAAACCAGTCAAGCAAAATCATTTATCTACGAAATTATTATAAACAAATTTTAAAATTTCGGCAAGGCTACCGCTGTATCTACCTGCCGGTCTGCTTTTTTATAAGCCTTTTCAGAGCAGTTTCAGTTTTTTCAACTGTCCGTGTAAAATCAACCAGTAGTTCTGCCGGACATCCACTGTTTTCTCTGTCAACCAGCTCTCGGAACCGGCGGAACAACCGTTCAACCTCCCACCAGAAGTATTGAACAAAATTATCCTTTTTCGAGATCAATTTTAACAGCTCCATAAACTCCAGGGAAACTGGACGATTAGATCTTATTAATGAATTGACCAGTTTCAAACGAGCTTTAATCTCAATTATATCCCAGTATAACCGGTTCAATTTTTCTTTCGCCCCGGGCTTCCAGCGGTTTTTTTCCCTGCTTGGTAACGGCCTGATTTTAGTACGATCAGCCGGTAGATCAGTGGACCTTTCCAGAGCCTTTGTATTGGCTAAGGGCAGCCCCGCTCGGGCAGGTCTAAAAATTTCAAAATCAGCTGTTTCAAACAAAAAGTCCAGGACATTTTTCCAACTTTGAAAAATATCAGAACTGACTATATTTCCCTGTTCGGTCCTGATTATTTCAAGCTTATTCTCATTAATTTTTTGATAATTTAAACCAGCCATAGTATTAACCCTGTTCAGCTGTCCCAGAAAATTTTCATCGTGGTAACTAAATTTAGAATAAGCGCGCCTCTCCTGGTAGGCCAAATCTATTCCCAGAACCACAAGATAATCCGGATCTAGAGTTCTAATGAAATCAACCGCAGTAACAGCAACCGAGCCGGAAACTGCCAGACGACCAGACTGTTGTAAAATCTCTTCGAACCAGACAGCGGGCGGAAAATTTGGTTGAAAATAATATCTTTCTCCAAAACTCCTGACTATTTCAGACGTCATATAGGGCGGGCAAACTAGCCGGATATCATTATAATCATTCTGGTTAAAAAACTTTTCGTTACTTTTTCCAGAATCAATTGCCACAACAAAATCAGGTTTCAACTGAAGCTTTTTCAATATCGGCAGGGCTGTATCGAGAGCCACCAGACAGTTAACAGAATATTTTTTCAACAGAGCTAAATTATTATCCAGAGCCGGACCGGGTCCTACCAGTGTACAGCCTCTACCCCGCAGAATACCCTCCAGGCTATTGATGTTTCGGCCAGTTAGATAATCATCAATATTATCAGCAAAATTCAGCTGCCAGTCGGTTAAAAATCTATCGATTGTAGCCCGGTTTTTTTCAGCAATATCGAAAAATCTATCCAGTCCATGAACAGCTGCATTGAACTGATCAAGTCGTTCTTCCGACGGTGTTAATATTTCTATCGACGATTCATAAGCCAACCCGAGATATTCTTCCAGTATTTCAGCAAGCTGGTCAGTTTTATGACCGGCCACGATAATCAACTCAAACTCCTCAATTTCTGGTAAATGTCGATTTTGTACCAAAAATTCTTTTAAATAGCCCGGTTCTGGTTCTACCCAAAAAACAGTTTTACCTCTAAACTCACAGTTTGGTTGATTTAATAAACTAAAATTTTCCACTCCCAACAAGACCACTAAAGATGCTTCATTTAATTTTTGCCAACCTACTTTTGGGGATGATATTTCCATCGCCCCTGCCGGCAAAGATATCCGGGGGCTATTCAATATTTGATTGACCATAGAAGATGACAGGCCGGCTGAAACCAGAAATTTTTTCAGATCATTCTGCAAATCTATCTTTCACCACCAGTTCAATCGACCGCGATGATTGCTCCATATACCTGCGATATTCACGGCCACCCATCTTGATCGGAATTTTCCCCGGTTCAGCCGGAATTGATTGGGTAACCTCAGTCAATCTTTCCCTCTGCTGATCTTTGGGCCAGTACTGTTCGTATAATTCGGGAAGTTTTTGCCACGGATCCCCCTTAACCCCGGTCCAGTTAAACTGTTTTGCAACCAGCTGATTACAGGCCAGATGGAACATTTCAACAACCCATTTAGTTAACCATTTTAAATCTGGCTGAACAGAATTTACTGGCAACTGCTTGAACCAGAAGCTCTTCGACAGTGCCCCGCGATACAGAGCATTTTCTGAACCCTGTACTGTCGGTGATTCATCCCGTTCCCCAACCAGATATTTACAGCATCTAACTATCTGGTCAACCGGGATAAAAGAAATTTTGCC
>PWOD01000223.1 GCA_003557545.1 bacterium
ACTCCGGGCGATGATATTGATGACGTAAACAACCTGTTCGTCAGCTTTCAGTTTTAATTTTTAATAGTTAGATTTTAATCAACCTCTCTGTTTATTATAATAGCATCCCGTCTCCAACCCGGCGGGATGCTATTTTTTATTCAGGCTGTTTATTTTGAGCAAGAATAAGCTGAATTGCTCTGTCCTCCTTCTGCTTGTCATCTGATAGCCTTAATTCAATTTACCCCTCCACCATGGAACAGTTGAAGTTAAGTTGATTTATCCGCTATTTCCCTCCTTTTTTCAGTAAAAATTCTGCTATACTACTTTATCGGTACTTTTTTCACCGGCCCGGCTGTACCGTTTGGGAGAGTTGAATTTTTAGCCGGCGCACTGTTATTTTTTTAGGAGGCTGATTAGTTGTGATTGGCAAACAGATCAGGTTGGAGCGTTTAATCGATCGAACTAGTGGACGTTCGGTAGTGGTTCCTGTAGATCATGGTGTAACAGTTGGACCGATAGCAGGTATAGAAAATATGTGTGACATGGTTGATTTTGTTGCGGAGGGTGGGGTTGATGCTGTGCTTGGCCACCAGGGTCTTGCTTTACACGGCCATCGGCAATATGGGAAAGATGTGGGGCTTATACTACATCTTTCCGGCAGTACCGTATGGGGCCCTGATCCCAATGCTAAGGTACTGGTTAACACTGTGGAGCGCGCGGTTAAAACCGGGGCTGATGCTATCAGCGTCCATGTCAATATTGGTTCCCGTGAAGAGTCCCAGATGTTGCAGGATCTGGGGAAGATTTCTGCCAGAGCAGCCGACTGGGGGATGCCCTTGCTGGCCATGGTCTATACCCGGGGACCGGAGATTGATAACGAACATTCAGTTGTCCATGTTAAACATGCTGCCCGAATCGCCGCCGAACTGGGCGCTGATATAGTTAAGGTTTCCTATACAGGTGACCCGGATAGCTTCGCTGAGGTAGTTGCCGGCTGTCCAATCCCCGTGCTGATCGCCGGCGGCGAAAAAATCGATACCGATCAAGATATTCTCAGCATGGTTGAAGGGGCAATAAAAGCCGGTGCTGCCGGGGTTTCAATCGGTCGTAATATTTTCCAGCATGGCCGGCCCCAGGCAATGTTGAAAGCTATCTCGGCTATTGTTCATCGCGATTTAACTGCTGTTCAGGCCCTTCCTTTACTGGCGACTGATTAAGGCCCGGACTGGACCTGTTCTCCGATTCACCTAATAGGGCAATATTTAGCAGTCAGTTAATCTTGATTCCACGGCTGCTCAGCAAGAGCCCCGTTTGGCGCTGGAGGTCGGTCTGCGCCAGCTGCAGATCAACCTGTGCTTCAACCACGGAAATCTCACTTTCTGTAAGGTTCTGACGAGCCACGGCTATTTGTTGGGAAGTCGTTCGGCCTCGCCGCAGTTTTTCCTGTTCGGCCTCCAGGGCCTGGCGACTCTGGTCACGGGTAGCCCGGGTAGCCTTTAACTGCTCGGCTGATCGTTGAACCTCCAGGTAGGCCTTGTGGACGTCAAGTTCGATTAACCGGGCCAGGTTTTCTACTGCCAGCTTTTGTTGTTGCTTACGCAGCTGGCTAATCCGCTGTTCGGAGCTGGCTGCCCGGTTGCCAAATCTGTATTCAAAATTTAAACCGGCGGACAGACTGTAATTGTTTGAGTCCAGCTCCTCGATCGACTCACTGAATGAGCCGGCAAAGCCGGTCTGACCGAGGTTAAGAAAAAAATCCAGCCGGGGGAGCAGCCCATTGTTTGTTCTAACCAGCTGCAGCTCCTGTCTCTCTTTGCGTAACTCGGCTTCGGCCAGTTCAGACCGGTTTTCCAGGGCCGTTACAATTAGTTCTTCCAACTCCGGTAGCGTTAATTCTGCTTCGCTGGGTGACTCGGCCGGCACTATTTTATCGATTGCCTCACCGGGTCTTAAATGCATTAGATGTAATAGCTCTAAGCGGCTTATCTTCACCCGGTTGCGGGCGTTAATTAACTGCTCTCTCTGGCGGGCCAGGTCAGCCTTCGCTGAGGCCAGTTCGATTGAGGGCAGGGTTCCTAACTCTATTCTGGTTTTAACGTCTTCTAGCTGGGTTTCGGTCAGTTTGAGGGCCTGTTGATGTACTTTTAGACCTTCTCGGGCCAGGTAGTAGTTCCAGTAGTTGGTTTCCAGCTGCTGAACCAGTGAGCTGACAAAACCTCGTAACTCATGCTGTGAAATCTCCAGCTCTTTTTCTTGAGTGGTTACGGATAATCCGGTTACCTGGGTTCCGGCATCGCGTAGTAACGGGCGTCTGAGATCAATTCCCATTCGGGAGCGAAATCGTTCTTCAACCCGGGTTGTTTCAGTTCGCTGAGTTCTTACTCCAAGATCGATTATTGTGCCATCCCGGAGCTGCTGTTCAAGCGAGGCCGAAAATCCTTCGCTCCGACGTCGGGTAGTAAAAACGTCACCAGCTTGTTGATCCTCAAAACTCTGCTCTTCACGGCTGGCCGCTGCATCGATGTCTAATCGCATCCGGGGATCAAACCGGGCCGCTTCCCCGCTGATCCCTATCTGATTTGAAATAACTCCCAGCTTTTCTGTTAGCAGGTCGCGGTTTCTGGTTAGACCTATCTCCAGAATATCATCTAAAGTTGTCTCGACCGGTAATCTTTGTTGAATATCACTGCTGTTCATAACAAAGTTCCGGGCTTCCATCGGTGAAACTTTCATAAATCCGATTATCATAACTGATAGTCCGGCAAATAATCCCAGAAAAAGTTTAGTTCTATTCATATCTTAATGCCTCAATTGGTGGTAGGGCAGCTGCTTTGCGAGCCGGATAATACCCAAAAAATAGTCCGATAGAACCGGCGAATAGCAGCGCCAGAACTATTCCACCCGGTTGGACGATTGTTGAAAAATCGCTCAGCCGATCGATCAGGCCAGCCGCACCGGCCCCCAGTACAACGCCAAACAGACCTCCCCACCCACACATAAAGATAGATTCCAGAAGGAACTGCCGGAGAATATCACGCCGTCGTCCACCAATTGCTTTGCGCACTCCGATCTCCCTGGTTCTTTCAGTCACTGTGACTAACATGATGTTCATTATTCCAATCCCTCCAACCAGTAATGAAATACTTGCCACGCCCCCCAGCAGAAAACTGAAGGTTCGGGCCATTGCGTCCGCATGTTCAATCATATCGGCCTGGTTTCTCACATGAAATTGATCGTCCTGGTGGGGTTGCAGGTTGAAATGGTTCATCAATAAAGCAGTGATTCGCTCCTCAACCTCCGGGAGATGTTCACGACCGCTGGTCTGGACAGATATTTCACGGAGGTAATTATCCCCGGTTATACGGCTCATTACCGTTGTGTATGGCATAATTAGCTGGTCGTCCGGGTTGAACCAGCCCATTTCGCCCATCTCCTGTAGAACACCAACTATCTCTACCTGGCGTCTTCCTACCCGGATTCGCTGACCAATCGGGTCCAGTGGTCCGAAGAGCTCCCGGGCAGTTTCAGCCCCGAGAATTCCTACGCTGGACCTTCGTTCGACCTCGTCGTCTGTAAAAATCCGTCCGCCGGACAGGCTAAAATCTCGGATGCCGAGATAACTGGGGGCAACTCCGTAAAGGCTGCTGTTAGTGTTATTATTTCCAAAACTTAACTGGGAGTTACTCTGGACGACCGGTGTAACCCGGGCGACATGGGGGACTTTATTCAGGATCGCTTCGGCCGCTTCTACTGTTAGAATATCAACCCGTCCCGTAGCGCGACCCCGATGCTGAGCTTCGCCGGGGCGGATGGTTATTAGATTAACTCCCATTCTTTCGACCCGTTCCATTACCTGTGCCTGGGCGCCGGCTGCAATCGCCAGCATCGCAATTACAGAGGCTACTCCGATGATGATTCCCAGCATGGCCAGAGCGGTTCGCAGTTTATTGGCCAGCAGGCTCCGGGCTGAGATCTTAAGAGTGTTCCAGAACAGCATTCTTTTCACCCGTCTGACTGATAATTTTTCCATCCCGTAATACTATTTGACGTGGGCAGCGGGCTGCCAGTTCGGCTTCATGGGTGACCGTGATAATCGTTCGGCCATCGGAGTGCAGCTGCTCAAACAGTTGCAGAATCTCTTCGCCAGTTCGGCTGTCTAAATTCCCGGTCGGTTCATCAGCCAGCAGTAGTTCCGGGTCGGTTACCAGGGCCCGGGCAATTGCTACCCGCTGTCGCTGTCCTCCGGAAAGTTCGTTCGGCTGATGGCATAACCTGTCGGCCAGACCTACATTCTCAAGCGCCTTAATAGCCTGTTCATCGGGATTTCGGGCACTTCGGTAAAGTAGAGGGAGTTTAACATTCTCCAGCGCTGTCATCCGGGGCAGAAGGTTGAAAGTTTGGAAAATAAATCCAATTTTACTATTTCTGATACCAGCCAGTTGATCATCATTCAGATTACTCACATCGGCTCCATCCAGCAGATATTTACCCTGATCAAACCGGTCAAGACAGCCAATGATGTTCATCAGTGTAGACTTGCCGCTGCCTGAAGCCCCGGTCACTGCCAGATATTCTCCGTCGTTGACTGTTAAATTTACTCTGTCCAGCGCATAAATAGTTTTTTCTCCCATACGGTATCTTTTGGTTACATTATTTAACTGCAATAAACCCGTCATCGCATAAAACTTCCTGAGCCCGAACCTGAGCCCGAACCTGAGCCAGAGCCGGATCCTGAACCTGTGCCGGTGCCGCCTGTCGGTTGGCTCCAGCGGCTTAAAACCTCCGTTTCAGACAGATAAAATCTGTCGCCGGGTTCAATACCTGAAATAATTTCAACCCGGTTCCCGGCGTGCAGGCCGGTGTTTACCGGAACTATTTTTTCTTCCGGTTCAATTTCGGTGAGCAGATAATAATCTCCCGGCCGACCCAGCAGGGCTGCCGCCGGAACCACAGGGACATCTTTCCTTTCACCGGTTATAATTTCGACTTCAGTCGTCATTCCTGGTTTGAGATGATCTCGGGCCGTCTCATCAGTTACCTCTATCTTTACGTCATATGTGACAATTCCTCCCTCTTCAACCCCCTTTACTGCAATCCGCTCAACCTTTCCTGAAAAACTTTTATTGGGGAAAGCGTCAACTGTAATTGTCGCTGATTGTTTTCGTCTGATATTACCCACGTCGCTTTCGTCCACTGCTGCTGTTACATAGATTTTGCTTAGATCAAGAATTAGTAAGATGGGAGTCCCGTCTCCTGCTTCACCCATACCGGCTGTGATTATTTCTCCCTCCTGAACCAGCCTTTCAGCAACAATACCGTTGAAGCCAGCTCTGATCTCCGTGTCGTCAAGTCGTTGCCGGGCAAGTTCCA
>PWOD01000025.1 GCA_003557545.1 bacterium
CAAATAAACTGTTTCTAACTGTCCTCTCAACAAAGCTTAAAAACTCCGACACCAACAGTATGCAACTGTTATTTGTCAGTTAGAGCGGACGAGATTAAACCGGCCAGTTTTTTAGCATCAGCCTCCTCTATTTCCCCCTGGTTAACGATTTTATCAAGTTCACCCGACTCTTCAAGGGCACTCTCGACGCCGATTTGAGAGCTGGAACCACTCTCATCGGTATCTTTTCCCGGTTCAGGCTGATTTATGACGATTTGATCATCGGGCTGATCTGTCCGCCCGGACACCTGCTGTTCAGAGATTTTATCTGAATTCAACAGCGACTGACCATCCAGCTCACGATCACTCAAGGTTCGGGTCGACTCAATAAGTCCCTTGCTGATCAATATTTTAGCGACATGATAAGCACCAGCCACAACGATACCAACCCCGATAGCAGTAAAAAATGTCTGTCTAATTCTCAACAACGGAGCCAACCGTGTTTCTTCTACTCTTACCAGAATCACCAGCAAAAAAGTGACCAGCCCCGACAGAACCGGCATTCCCCAGACCCACAGGTTGTCATCCTTCACTGTTTTAACCTCCACCAACTATTTTTCTGTGCTATCCTCAATCCAATTATAGAGCAGACTGAGTTTCTGTGAATTTTCCTTTGAATAAAGTTTAACACGGACAGTCTCTGCTGTCTTTTCTAAAATCTCCCCGTCCAGCCGGGCAAGCCTGTTCTCCAGAATTTTCCATCGCTGCGATGGAAATGGTTCAAATTGATCGATTCGTAGACTGATCGTCTGGATTGCATTTTCTGGACCATCACGTAAAAAACGGCGTAACGGGCGAAGCGGATCGTCACAGTTATTAGCTAAATTTTTTTCGACTGCCATAAGTACCCTGGGCAGCAATTTTTCACCATTCAAAAGCAAACGTTTACGTAATTTTGTAACTGTTTCCCGGCCCGGAAAATCTGCCCTGCTTAACCACTCTAAAATCTGATCCTGAATTTCAGGCTCCATTTAAAATAACTCCTGCTCGGCTGTAAATAGTCCAAGAAGAAATCCATCACATGAAAACTTACTCCATCGATAGAGTAATACAGAGCCACCCAAAAAACAATCATTTCTCTCCCAAAAATATTTGGGGGAAACAGTAAAAACCATAATTTTAAGACCTCTCAGAACAACTGATATAACTATCTGATAATCGCCTCAGATTGATTCGGATAAGTTTTGACCAAAGCTCAGCAACCGGGCAAAGAACTGCTTGAAACCACCAGGCCGTTGATCGGTTTCCAGACCCTGTAATCTTTTGGCAACATGCTCGATACAACCACTGGCCCGCCCATCTGGATATTCCAGATAAAATGGACGACGTTTTCTAACCGCGTTAGGAACAGCTTTATCTTCCAGAACATAACCCAAAATGTTTATTGGGAAATTCAAAAAATCATTACTTACCCGCTGCATTTTCTGAGCAATTTGCCGTCCCTCCCGAATATCCTGGGCCCGATTAACAACAAGATTAAAATCCGGTTCTTCATCCCGCTTCAGCGCAGCTTTAATCACCGCATAGGCATCAGTAACCGCCGTAGGCTCCGGTGTGGTAACCAGAATAGTTCGGTCCGCCCCACAGACAAACTGTAAAACAATCTCAGAAATTCCGGCTGCAGTATCAACGATAATAATATCAACATTTCGATCGAGCTGACTTAACTTATCCAGAAAAACATGACATTCATGACGGGAAAGATTAGCCAGATCCTGTTCGCCGGTTGCCCCGGCTATAATCTGAATATTTCCCGGCCCGGGCGCAATAATATCAGACAACTCTTTTTTTCCTTCAAAAACGTGGAGCAGGTTATATGGCGGTGTGACATCGGTTATCACATTGACGTTAGCCAATCCAAGATCCATATCAACAACCGCCACCTTCAGCCCCTGCCGGGCAAGAGATATCCCCAGGTTAACCGCAACATTACTTTTACCAACACCACCCTTGCCGCTGGTAACAGCAATAACCTCAGCCGGAGGAGAACTCAAGGCTGTGACCGGGGTTTGTCGATCAGCGATTTTTGTTTTAGGACGATTCAAAACTTCTAATTCAACCGCCGAACCGGTCTGTTCTTTTGTTCGTTTATTCATCATTCTACGCAATCCTTCGGCCTGGTCAGCCATTAGACTTCACCTCGAAGCAGTAAATTTCCAACAATATCAGCTTCAGCGATAATAAGATCCATCGGTACATCCTGGCCGTCGGTAAAATGGGATATAGGTTTATCAGTTCGATGTAACAGGTTAAAGAGCAACCCAAAAGAACGTGTTTCATCCAGCTTAGTTATGACCAGCCGGTCATAACCAACTCTATCAAAACTTTCCAGAACTGAATCAACCTCCTGCTGACGCGAAGTGGCTGAAATCACCAAATGATTTATCCGGGGAAGGTCAACTTTGAAAAGCCCCTGTAAACTATCAATCTTCTCCTCATCAAACTGACTGTGACCGGCAGTATCAACGAAAATCATCTCAACTCCCTGGTTTAAAAGCTGATCAACCGCACCAGTAAAAGCATTATAGTTTTCAATGTCCAGCATAGGTACGTCAAGAATATCTGCATAACAACGCAGCTGATCAACCGCGGCAAGACGATAAAAATCAAGCGAAATAAATCCCACAGATTTATTCTCATTTAATTTTTGAGCAGCCAGCTTGGCCAGAGTCGTTGTTTTTCCCACCCCGGTAGGACCGATAAATGGTAAAATTACGGGAAGATCAGACGGCTGAACCGAACGGGCCGGGGTAAATTTCTCGCCGATCAACTCGACCAGATGTTCCTGCACAATCTCTTCCTGGTCAATCTCATGGGGCTCTAACAATCGCCGGAGCTGACCCATTGCACGTCTGGCATAACGTTTTTTCACGCCCTGATCTACAAGTCTTGCGTATAAATCAGCAAGACAACCAGGATACTGTGGAGCCTGTTGAGCATCAACATCTTCAACAGTGGCAAATTTTTCCACAAGCAGATCGATTTTTTCCTGGAGCAGATCTGTCTTTTCTATCAAACCGGACAGTTCTTTACTACTCTGCCTGTCGGTTTCTGGAGTTCTCTTAAAGTTCGTCATCTTTAATTTTCGGGGAGGATTACTGGTTAGTTTGCGGGAATAAGTCTGGGAGTTGCCACCCCGACCATTATTTCCACTTTTTTGATCAATCAACCGGGCAGCATGATCTCGCGGACTGAACTCTGGTTGATCATCCCCATCCACAACCCATTCTTTAGAAAAACTGCTGGTTTCAGATGATCTGGTTCGACTGTTACGGGATAATTTTTTATGGTTATTAGTACTTTTTTCCTTTTCTGGCAGCCAGGCATCAATTTCAACAAGGGATTCACCAAACAATCCCAGAAAGCCATTCTTAACCTCCCTGCTGTCAGCTATTTTCGCATCTTCCCCTAAATCCATTTTAACCTGTAACCAGGCCTCTTTAAAATTATGTCCAGTATATGTTTTGCACCGTCCCATAATTGTCACCTCATTATAAAATAATTATCGTACGTATCTAATTATGTCTGACCGACCGGAGTGGAACTGTGAAGATTCACCTGTCCCACAACTTCAATATCAACCTTATCTGTTATTTCATTAAAAGAAATAACTGCAATATCCGGAAGCTGCCGGCTAATAAAATTAAACATTTGCCGACGAATCACTGGAGATACTAAGAGCACCGGCTCAATACCCAGACCCGGCAGTTTTTCAACCTCTTCTTTTAACTGTTTAATAAACAATTGTGCCTCCTCAGGCGATAGGGGTAACCCTTCACCAGCTTCCTTAATATTCTGCTGCAAACTCTGTTCAAGCTGTGGATCCAACGCTATCACCTTTATAACATCATCGTCATGAATAAATTTTTGTGTGATCTCCCGTCCCAGGGCGATCCGACAGTATTCGGCCAGCAATTCCGGATCACGCACACCTTCATTCAACTGTTCATCCAGGGTTTCAACAATCGAAACGAGATTTCTAATTGAAATTTTTTCTTTCAACAACAGTTTCATTACTTTCTGGAGTATCCCCGGACTGACCGGATCAGGAATAACCTCCTGAACAAGAGCGGGGTAATCTCTCTCGAGCTGTCCCACCATTTTCTGCACCTGATCGCGGCCAAGTATTTCGGGGGCATTTTCCTTAATTACCTCGGTTAAATGAGTAGCAATAACCGATGAAGGATCGACAACTGTATATCCGGCATTTTCAGCCTGTTCCCGCTGATCTTCACCGATCCAGTGGGCGGGGAAACCAAAAGCCGGTTCGATCGTTTCCTCACCCTGCAGTTTTTGTGTTACATCCCCCGGATTCATAGCCAGAAACATATCAGGATAAATCTGATGACGGGCAACTTCGACGTTACGAATCTTAATCACATATTCATTTGGTTCCAGCTGCATATTATCACGGATTCTAATTGGTGGAACAATCAATCCCATCTCTAACGCCATCCGTTTTCGTATGACGGTAATCCTTCCGAGGAGATCTCCCCCGGAATCTGGATCAATCAGAGGGATAAGGCCATATCCGGCCTCCAACTCCATAGGATCAATTCTCAGGATCTGAGTAACATCCTCGGGGCCTTCAGCACTGCTGGCCGTTTCCTCTTCAGTCTTGAGCCGTTCCTCCTCATCAACCTGACGCTGCATATTATCTATCAACCGGCCAAGCCCAATCAGCAGGCTACCAATGATCAGCATTGGAAAGAACGGCAACGGGGTTACCAGACCAAAAGTTACTATGGTACCACCGGTAATATAAAGTGCCGGGGGAAACTGAGTAAGTTGTCCGGCAAGTTGTTCCCCGAGGTCAGCATCCTCGGTGGCATGGGTGACTATCATCCCGGCCGCGGTGGCGATCATAAGAGCCGGTATCTGAGCGGCCAAACCATCCCCCGCCGTAAGAATCACATAGGTGTTAATCGCCTCTATCGGATCAAGTCCCATCTGGAATACTCCGATGGCCCAGCCCCCAACACTATTAATAACAATGATGATAATTCCGGCTATAACATTACCTTTAACAAACTTACTTGCACCATCCATAGAAGCGTAAAAATCAGCTTCATGACGGAGTCGCATACGGCGGCGCTCGGCTTCCCGCTTATCAATCGCTCCAGCATTAAGGTCGGCATCAATTGCCATCTGTTTTCCAGGCATAGCATCCAGCGTAAAACGGGCTGCCACCTCTGAAACCCGGGTGGTCCCACTAACTATTACCAGATATTGAATAAGCATAATTATGGCAAAAATAATCACACCTACTATAACATTTTCA
>PWOD01000186.1 GCA_003557545.1 bacterium
AGTCCTCCAATATATTGTTTAAGCCATTCTACCGGTGGGAATGGTGTGCCCCCCCCTCCTAGCTGGTGGCTGATAAAACCACTAAAACAGGGAAGCTCTTTTGCCCAATCGTAATATTCCGGCCGGGCACAGAGGTTTGCAGCCAGTCTTCCTGTCGGATTGATTCCTTCCAGGTATCGACAGTTGATTTTTTGGGGATCAGTACTAATAATCATATCCGGTTTAATTCCTGCATCAACCATCGTTTTTAAGGCAGTATCAACCACCAGCAGCAGGAATCGCTCCTGATAGGTAAAAATCCAATCGAGTGAGTTGGCAAGACCAGGTCCCGCAGCAGCTATCAGAAGCGGCCGGTTATTCCAATAATTCTTCAGTGAATTAAGGCTGTAACAGGACTCTATCCTTGGGATGTTACCGATTAAGTTTTCAAACCACAGCCAGTAAAACTCTCGCCGGGTCTGTCTTTCACGGAGAACTTTTCTTAATGAGATTCCTATCTCTCTCTTTACTTTTTCTAACTCTCCGGGGAATAGCTGTTGATAGCTGGGATGGACCAGTATAAGGCTATTTTGTACCTGGCTGTTTTTAACATCTCGAAGCTGTTGTTCTAAATCCTCTTGCAGATTTAAAAAAACTGTTTGATTATTTTGGTGCAGTTGATACGCCGGACAGTCGTGCGGTGGTGAAAATCTTGGAAGAGGTTCTAAAACCAACAGTTCAAACCCCTGATTAATCAGTTTTTTTGAATAATAACCAAGCCCTCCACCCAGTAGAATAAGACGCTTGTTATTAACCGCTGAGCGGATTTTTTTAAACCAGCACTCGGCCTCATCAGTTGGAGAGTAACGGCTGTGGAGGGTATGTTTTTTACCAGCTTTATCTACTTCCATGTAATATCCGGTTTTTCGTGCTGGTTTGAAGTTGATTTTCAAGTTATACCTCCTGATCCAGATGGTTGAGCTGGTCGTTTAATTGTTATAAAATAACTGACCATCTCGGTTGTTTAGTGATTTGAGTTATTTTACTGAACTGTTAGATATTGTTGAACGAATGTCAATAATTTTATCATAACAAAATTTTGTTCTTTGATTGAGGGTTGACCATCAACGGTATTTTTGAGATAATTTTCTATCTTTCTGTGAGTAGGATACAAAAAATTTTACGCATGCTGGGAGGCTTTTGGTCGTGAAATATAACTTACCATATCAGGATAAATATGGGTTTTGTAATATATTAATGTCTGCTATCGGTGGTGATGGTGCCAATACTGTCGGAAAGATGGTGTTTGAACTGGGGGTTCATCAGTTCAATCTTGATGGTGGTTATGATGCCAAATACGGCTCAGAAAAAACCGGCACTCCAACATCAGTTTCGATTCGTCTCTGCCCCGACTGTACCAACATCCGTTTTAGCGGGCCAACGCTTTTCCCCCAGATTCTTATTGGGTTTCATCCCCGGGTTTTAATTAAACAGAATTTCCATAAAAACCTTCCGGAAGATGCTACGGTGGCCCTTAACACTACGATGACTCCGGCAGAGGTTCGTGAGGAGTTACAGCTATATGGTGGACGTGTTATAACTCTTGATGCTAAGAAAATAGTTGAAGAGACCGGTTCCCGGCTGAATATGCCGATGCTCTGGGTTCTGGTCAAAGTTCTGGATTTCCCCTTTGATGAGGTTGAGGCCGCGGTTGCTAAAAAGTGGCCGGCTTTTAAAGAAACTAATCTTTCCGCTTTCCATCAGGCTGAGGAGATATTTCAGGATGAGTATTTTGAACCGGATGAAAAATTTAAGCAGGCTCCTGAAAAAGCATCCGGACCTTCACAGATTGGCTATGAAAATATGCCTTATGGTGCCAGCTTACCGGCAAAATATTTTCTCTCAGATCCACATCCGGAAAGGACCGAGGCACTGGGTTCTACGCCACAGTTTGACCCGGATATCTGTATTCACTGTGCAAACTGTGATCTTATCTGTCCCGATCCAGGAGCTATTGTTTTTGATGAACAAAAGATGCAGGGGATTAATTCTACATACTGCAAACGCTGTATGCGTTGTGTTACAGTCTGTCCCCAGACTAAAAAAGGGAAGGCTTTGACAATGCCTTCCAAAACCAAAGAGGAGGCAAAATAATGGGTTCAAAGGAAAAACAGACCGAGTTGGAGGAGGGGGCTGCTGCGGTAGCCCAAAAGATTGAGGTTGTTAATGGTAATGATGCGGTGGCTCGCGCCATTGTACATGTCGGATATGATGGTGAGGGTTATTATCCGATTACACCCTCCAGTGATGTGGGTCATGAGGTTGATCGGTTATTTGCTGAGGGTGAGACTGATGTTCGGATAGTCAGGGCCACCAGCGAACTGGCCGCCATCAGTGTGGCAGCAGGAATGTCTCTGGCCGGAGGTAGGGTTGTAGATGTGACATCGGCTAACGGGCTGCTGCTGAAAGCTGAGGAGATGCCGGTTATTAGTGGGCTTGGTCTGCCCGTAGTTATGAATCTGGCCACCCGTGATGTCTCAGCTCCACTTAATATAAAAAATGGTCATAGTGATCTGGCAGCTGCACTCGGATATGGATGGATGATCTTGCTGGCCCCTAATGTTCAGGCGGCCTATGATATGAATATTATCGCTCCCCGGCTGGCGGAAGCGGTTAATTTACCTGTTCTTGTCGCTTATGATGGTTTTCATACCTCTCATGGAACCCGAAAAATTAGAGTTTTTGAAAATCGTGATGATGTGCGTAAATTTGTTGGGGAGCCTCCCGAAAGACCAACCTTTTTAGATGTTGATGATCCTCGCACCTTTGGACCCTATATGAATGATGATCTGATCAACACTAAAGTTGTTATTGAAAAAAAGATGGAACGGGCTGCCGACCTGCTTCCGCAGTTCTTTGCAGAGTTTGCTGAGTTGACCGGCCGTCAGTATTCTGAAGTTCTTTCTTATGGCGACGATCAGGCAACCGCTGGTATGATTGCCCTGAATACTGCTGGAGAAACAACCAGAGTTGCCGTTGATGATCTGGCCCAGGAAAATATCCAGACTCGGTTGATTGAACCGTTGGTACTTAGACCTTTCCCCGGAAAACAGCTTTTAGAGGTTGTTTCTGGCCTTGATACCCTGGTCTGCGCTGAAAGGGTATCTCAATATGGAGCTGGCAACTATCTGGCCAATGAGCTGGGAGCGCTGCTTCAACAGCATGGTATCAACAGTACTATACTTGAGCGGACCTATGGTATTGGTGGGCTCAGGTTCGATGTGGATGATGCAAAAAACCTTCTGAAACTGGCCGTTGATTATCCTGACCTGTCTGAAGATCAAAAGAAACGTAAGGATTATTATGGCGCCTGGCCCGGCGATGTCGATGCTGAACTGGAAGAAAAAATGCAGCCGCTGTCGGCGGAGGATACTATTTTCACTCTTGACGCTGATGATGATAAGGCCCGCAGCCGGGTAAATACTCGTCAGTTAACTGAAATGCCCTCCCGAATCGGTCCCCATTCGGCCTGTCCGGGTTGTGGTATTTTTGCTAATCTGGATACCTTTCTGCGGGGTATTGAGGGTCACGTGGCAGTTCTTTTTAATACCGGTTGTGGTATGGTGGTTACTACCGCATTTCCGGAAACATCTTTTAAAATTCCTTATTTTCATAATCTTTTCCATAATGCGTCCAGTACCGCAACTGGAATTACTGAGATTTATCAGCGGTTCAGGGAGCAGAATAAAATCGATGAGGAGATAACTTTTATTGTTGTTTCCGGTGATGGTGGTAATGATATCGGTATGGATCAGGTTATCGGCTGTGCCCTGCGTAATGATCCTTTTATTCTTCTGGAATATGACAACAAGGGTTACATGAATACTGGGAATCAGGTCTGTTATACCGGTTATGAGGGTCAGTATAATACTAATGCAAATGTTGGTCCCGAACAGATTGGTAAACCTCACGCCCATAAAGATATTGTGGAGATCTTGCGGGGAACTTATGCGCCCTATCTTTTCCAGGCTGCTGATGTTGAACAGCGTGATATGATCGCCAAAGCCCGGAAAGCACAGGATGTCGTTCGCTCGGGTGGATTTGCCTTTGGAAAGCTTTTTTCTGTCTGCCCGCTTAACTGGGGCCTGGCTTCCCATAAGGGACCAGAAGCGGTTAGCAAAGCAATTCAGAGCTGTGTCTTCCCGCTTTATGAGATTGAAAATGGTAAGACAGTTTTGAACAAGAATCCCGAAAAACGGGATAGTAAGATACCGGTTTCTGAGTTTCTGGCCTCCATGGGTAAGGCTTTTGCACATCTTAATCTCGAGGACAATCCCGAGCTTGTGGATAAGATTCAGGGGGATGTTGATTATCGCTGGGAGCGACTTAAAGCTCTGGCGGATCATGATCTTCTTTGACCTGCATAGAGCAGTCGTTTGCTGCTCCGGCTAAAATAGCGGCCCTCTACCTCTGACTGCTGTTTGACAGTACTCTTTTTTAAGATTCAGATAAGCTATCCTTTTTTGTCTTGACTGCATAACGATATGGTTATATAATTATGAAGTTTTAGAGATTCCAGCTATGGTGGAGATGATCGATTTGGTTCAACCTTTAGATAATTCGGATGATGTCTGTCATAAGATTTCCGACCTTTTTCGGGCGTTAAGTCATCCTATCAGAATAAAAATAGTTCGTGAACTTAATAGAACCCCGAGTAATGTCAGTTCTCTACGTGATATTCTGGGCAGCAGTCAGGCTAATATTTCTAAACATCTCAACGTTCTTCTGGAGAGCTCATTGGTTGAACGGAAGCGTGAAGGGGTAGAAAATATTTACCGGCTGGTTAATTCCCAGGTACTTGAACTCTGTTGTTGTGCCCTGCGCTGTATAAAACATCAACTTCAGATTGAAATTAATCTTTTGGAATGTCTTGATACGGCTGAATCTCAGTTTGACTAATCTAATTATGGAGTGATTGCTGATGACGCAAAATTTAACTTCTGACCAGTTTCAAAACAAGGTGATTGAGGCCTCTAATGAGGAAAAAATCGTGGTTGATTTCTGGGCTCCCTGGTGTGCACCCTGTCAGATGCTGGCTCCTACTCTTGAGCAGGTCTGTCAGGAGTCCGGGGTGAAGCTTTACAAGGTAAATGTTGACCAGGCTCCGGAACTGGCTCAAACCTATGGTGTTCGTGGTATACCAGCAGTTAAGTTGTTTCACAAGGAACAGATTATCAATCAGTTTACCGGAGTTCAACCGGCCACTAAAATTAAGCAGTTTTTACAGTGATTTTTCAGTTGATTAGCGGAGAGGAGTTTTTTAAATGAAACAGAGTTGGAAAAGTTGGTTACCCCGTTTTTCCTGGGATCATCCCTACGTACTATTTACAGTTGTTTTATTATTAACAGTTCTGGCAGCTTTCCAATTTCCTAATATTGAGATTAATACTGATCCGGAGGATATGTTATCAACTGATCATCCGGCCCGGGTGGAGGACCGGGAGATAAGTGATGAGTTTTATATTCATGATATGGTAGCTGTTGCCCTTGCTCTTCCAGAGGATCAGTCTGACCTGAATGTAGAACGGTTTCGGCTGATTTATGATCTTATTCGGGAAATCGAGCGGCAACCCGGTGTTATCAGTCAGGATATTATCAGTTTTTATACCAGTGATGATATTGAGGGGTTTCCCGGTGGAATTGAGGTCGAACGGTTTCTTCGGAGCCCACCTGCCAGTTCTCAGCAAGTAGAGCGGCTGCTTGACAGAGTTGAACAACATCCAATTTTAGAGGGTATGATTGTTAATCGGGAAACCGGCGGAATTGCCCTTTTCATACCACTTCGTGACAAACAATATAGTTACCCGCTCAGTCAGGCGGTTCTACAGTTCTGGGATCAGCAACCTTCTGATATCGGCCAGCTGCACATTGCCGGTCTGCCGGTTGCGGAGGAGACTTTTGGGGTCCAGATGTTCTATCAGATGGCGACGACAGCTCCATTGGCTTTTCTTATTATCGGTCTGCTTATGTTGCTGTTCTTTCGCAGTTTTAGTCTGGTTACCTGGGCGCTGTTACAGGCGGCGGTGGTGGTTGTCTGGATAATGGGGGCCCTGATTGGTCTTGGCTATACGGTCCATATAATGAGTTCTATGATTCCGATTTTTCTTCTACCAGTAGCGGTTGTTGATAGTATTCACATACTGAGTGATTTCACTGACAGGACTGCTCCCGACAGATCGCCGCGTGATACGATGGCAGAAGTTTATGAGGATATCTTTTATCCAATTCTCTTTACATCCCTGACTTCAGCCGCCGGCTTTTTTTCCCTCGCCACTACGGGGATTCCACCTGTACAGGTCTTTGGGGTGGCGGTGGGGATCGGTATTCTGGTAGCCTTTTTTACCACCCTTACAGTTCTCCCGGCCGGAGCCCGGCTCTGGACACCTGATCCCCGGACCAGGGGAGATAAATCATTTGTTGCTAAACTGGTTAGTTGTTGTGATGATTGTTCCTGTGTTGCTCGGCAGCACCCCTATCTGGTTGTTATAGTAGGTCTTTTATTACTGCTCTTCGGTCTGGCCGGAATGACCCGGATAACTGTTAACGATAATCCTACTCGCTGGTTTATGGCCGGTCATCCGATTCGTGAGGCAGATAGTTTTATTAACCAAAATTTTGCCGGTTCCTATCCTGCTTACATGGTTCTGGAGCACCAGGAAAATTGGTATGATCCTGACCAGCTGGCCCGGTTGGATCGGCTGGCGGCGCGTCTGGAACAGCATCCAGGAGTGGGGAAGGTTACCTCTGTAACCGATCTTGTTCAAAAAATTCACCTGGAACTGCACGGTGGAGAACCTCCATCTCAGCTGCCAGCAACTTCAGCCGCTGTTCAGCAGTATCTGTTTCTTTTTGAAAACAGTGGTAATCCTCAGGACCTGTTTCGATTAATAACTTTTGATGGGACCCGCATAAATATCTGGTTTAATCTTCTCAGCGGGGATAATCAGGTAATGGCTGATGTTAAGCAGACCAGCAATCAGCTGGTTTCTCAAGCCGGGTTCGATCTTTCAGAAAATAATCCTGAACCGGAGTGGGCCGGAATAACAGTGGTAAACTTAATCTGGCAAAACGTCATGGTTAGAGGAATGGCCTGGGCACTTCTTAGCAGTTATATTGTAGTTTTTCTGATGATGATAATACTTTACCGCAGTTTGCGCTGGGCCATCTTGTCCCTTGTGCCACTTACTTTTACTCTGGTTCTGGTCTACGGGCTGGTGGGCTGGGTAGGTAAGGATTATGATATGCCAGTCGCGGTTCTTTCGGCCTTGAGTATCGGTATTGCCGTTGATTTTGCGATCCATTTTATTCAACGAGGCCGCCAGCTTGTCGAACAGACCGGCTCCTGGGAGCTGGCCCGGGAAAAAATATCCGGCGAACCTGCCCGGGCTATTGTGCGTAATGGAATCGTCATTGCAGTTGGTTTTTCACCCCTTTTACTGGCACCTCTGGTACCCTATGTTACTGTGGGAGTTTTTATGATTTTAATTATGTCTTTTGCCGGATTTTCAACCCTTTTGGGACTGTTTGCAATCTTTCAGATAACTCATGCTTATTTACCATTTAAATTTCAGGAGGTAGTATCCGATGACAGTTAATCGTGCACTACGCTTAACCGCTGGAATCATTGTTGGTCTGTCAGTTTTACTGGCTTATTTTCATTCACAATACTGGCTCTGGTTAACCGGATTTGTCGCTCTTAACCTAATCCAGTCCGCTTTTACTGGAGGTTGTCCGGCCAGCTGGTTTTATCGTTCGATCGGGTTGAAAAACTGTTGTGATGATTAACTTATTCTTTTAGGAGGTTGTTCTGTTATGAATCATCGTTGTAATTTCATTACTTTGATTGTTGCTCTATTATTTATTCTCTCTCCGGCGGTCCTGCAAGCTTCTGCTGAACTACCTGCAGAGTTTGAAACCGCCCTTGAACTGGCTCTGGAGTCTTACGAAGCCTCATATTTTCCCGGTGAGGATGTTCGCTGGCAGGTTGAAATGGAAATAGTTGATTCTCGGGGGCGAACCCGAGGACGTGAACTGACGATTTTACGTAAAAACCTGGCAGAATACCGCCAGAAATATTATGCTTATTTTCATCAGCCTTCACAGCTTTCTAGAATGGTTTTTCTGGTCTGGACCCAGGCGGAAGCTGATGACGATCGCTGGCTTTATATGCCGGCAACCGATATGGTCCAGAGAATCTCCGGACGTCAAAAACGCAGTAGTTTCGCCGGTTCCGATTTCACCTATGAAGATATGACCGGTCGCCATCCGGCTCAGGATCAGTTTAGTTACCTTGGAGTTGAGGAGCTGGATGGTCGTCAGCTTTATCTCCTTCGTGGAGAACCGCTCGATTCTTCTCTGGTTGAATTTGCCCATTATAAGATGTATATCGATACTGAAACCCTGCTGGCCCTTCGTGGTGAATTTTATGATCCACAGGGAGAACTTCATAGAACTCTGACTGTTGAACAGGTTGAGGAGATCGATGGTTATCCGACTCCGATAGTTCAGCGGGCGAAAAATCACAGTACCGGCTCAGAAACGGTAAATACCATGTCGGAGATCGAATATGATCTGGGAATTCCAGAAAATATTTTTCAAGAGCGCTATTTGCGCCGTCCGCCTACGCCATGGATTACACCCTGAGCTATATAAACCGAACTTTTTTGGAGGTTTAACCAGATGTTACTGTGCAAACTAAAATCGCTATCTTACCTTGGATTTTTCCTTTTCGTTCTGTTGGTCAGTCATGGTTATAGTCATATAAAACCGGCGTCGGCGGCGATTAATCTACGTGGGTTTGTTGAACCTGCTTATTCTGTCAGATTTGACAATGTCGGACCAATATCAGATCGTAATATGCTCAATGAAACCCGGTTTATTATGGAAAATCAGTGGTATGGTCGTCAGGGGGAGATGCTCGATCTAAGGTTGCTTGGTGCTGCTGATTTTTCCACCGGTCACTCCTCTGATCTGGAATTAAGAGCCGCCTCTGTTTTTGTCCCGTTAACTACTAATCTTGAATTAAGTTTAGGTCGTCAGGTACTGGATTGGGGTCCGGCTCAGTTTGAGTTTGTTAACGATTATTTCAGCAAGGATTTTACAGCTTTTTTTCTGGGCCGTGATCTAGAGTTTATGAAGGCCCCTTCCGATGCGCTACGGGTGCGCTGGTATTCAGCTCTTGCTGATTTTGACCTTGCTGTAATTCCTGAATTTCATTCCGATATTGGCCCGGCAGGGCAGAAGATTCCTCTTGTCCATCCTGATCCAGACACGGGACTGGTTTCGGCTGATCAGCTCCGGGCTGCTGGTATCGATCAAACTTTTCCAGTTTCATCTCCGGAGCGGGGAGAGGTTCATTTGAGAATTAGTCGCCTGGTTTCTAGTTGGGAAACTGCTCTCTATGGTTATCGTGGTCATACAGGAACTCCTGCAGGATATGATCAGCAGGCTGAACAGTTCTATTACCCCCAGCTGGCGGCGGTTGGCGGTTCTATCCGCGGCCCCCTTCTTGGCGGAATATTTTGGTCGGAAGTCAACTATGAGGATATACGCGAACCGCTAGCCGGCGATACTGTTGGTCTGCCTCCCGATCAGTTTAACCTGCTCGTTGGGTATCAGTTTGATCCGTCTCCTGAGAGACGCTATCTGCTTCAGGCTCACTGGCTACGTCAGCTCAGTGCGGACGGCCTTCGAGCTGCTCTTGTTGATCAGCCGGACCATCCTCTGGCAGAACGTGATCGTTATCGAGTTCAATTTGCCGCAGAACAGAGTTTTCTGGCAGATCGACTGACCCTCGCTGCCCGGTTTTTTTGGGGAATACAGGTTGAGGATTGGCATCTTCGGTTGGAAGCTGATTATCAGTGGAGTGATGCTGTTAGGTTTTATCTGGGGACGCTATTTTATGATGCGGAAAATCCAGCCTCCCGATTTGGTCCGCTACAGGATCACGATCTAATTTATACCCGGTTGAGATACAGTTTTTAACCAGGTTAATTGCTGTTTTGATATTGTTCTGACCGCTTATTTTTTAAGTGAATTTTTTAGGAGGTTATTGTTTTGCCGACTTATCAATATTCCTGTGAAAGCTGTGATGCAAAGTTTCAGCTGCAAAGACCAATAGATCAGCGTGATACTGAGATAAGCTGTCCCGATTGTTCTTCTGACAGAGTTCATCGATTGCTCAGTCAGTTTTCCGTTGGCAGTTCCTCCTCGGTTGATACCAAGCCATGCGCTGGAGGAAGCTGCCCATTTTCCTGAATTGTTTAGCGGTAAATAGCACCGCCCGATCTGCTGGTCTGCAGCCAGGATAAATTTTTAATTCTAAAAACCAGTCTTATTTTCAGGAGTGAGTTCAGTTGAAAAACCTTAACCAGCAGGCTGTTTTAGCAACTCTTTGCTATCTCCAGCAGGACGGTTGCACATTGATGTTGCACCGGAATAAGAGTGAAAATGATGTTCACTCGGGGAAATGGAATGGGCTGGGTGGAAAGTTTGAACGTGGTGAGACACCTGAAGAATGCGTTGCTCGTGAAATTCATGAGGAGTCAGGAGTTAAACTTATCAGTCAACAGTTGCACGGGGTCCTGACTTTTCCTGATTTTACCCAGAACCGTGACTGGTATGTTTTTGTTTTTACTTCGACTGATTTCTCAGGTAGAGCTGTCGAACATGGACCGGAAGGTGAGTTGCAGTGGATTCCTGACGAGCAGTTGCTGAAACTTAATCTCTGGGACAGCGATCGTTATTTTTTAAACTGGCTCAAACAACCAGCTTTTTTTTCCGGCAAATTCTTCTACCATGACGGTCAGCTCTTAGATCACCAGTATCAGTTTTATTCCTTTAAATAACAGTTGAATTGACAGCTCTATTAACCTCCTGGTTTCACCAGAAAGACTGCTCCCTTTCCCTGGAGTAAACCGTCAGCCTTCAAGGTTAGATTAATTGTGTTATATTGACCGGTTTTTTTGAGGAAATTTTGACAGAGCATCTGGCTGATGTAATGACGGATTGAATGATAAGTTTCATCAGCCATACTTCCATAGGAGTGCAGTCGGTCATGTCCGACGTTGAGGACTGCTTTTGCAGTTGATCCGTGAAGAATTCTGGCCACCTGTGTTGCGCCGTATTTGCCATCTAATTCCCAGATACAGTTAATTATTTTTCGGGCTTTCTCCTGACTGTCCGGCAGGATCACCAGTTCGTTCAGACAGTAGTCACAGCAGTTACAGTTATCCCGGGGGTAGTTCTGTCCAAAATATTCTGTGATAAAGCGGTGACGACATACCGGGGAAAAACAGTAGTTGTAAACCGCTTCGATCTGCTTCGATCGATTGTTATTATCTGCTTCGATCTGTTCTTTTTTTGTCATAAGATCGTTGGGCCCATATAGCAGTAAACATTCCGCGGGATTGCCGTCACGCCCCGCTCGACCTGTTTCCTGTTGGTAGTCCTCAATTGAGGCGGGCATTGAACTATGTAAGATGAAACCTATATCCGGCCGATCAATTCCCATACCAAAGGCAATTGTCGCTACCATGATATCTGTTTTTCCGTTTAGAAAGCTTGTCTGATTATCCGCTCTTTCCTCAGCGGTCAGTCCGGCGTGATAGGGGGCCACCTTGTAGTTTTCTTCAGTCAGTATCCTCGTTGTTTTTTCCACCTCTTTTCTTCGTGAACAATAAATAATCCCGGCTTTACCGGCCTGTTTTTTGACAAATTTTTTTAGCTGTGCTGTTCTATTTTTACGGGGTTTGACTCGGTAAGTTAGGTTTGAACGGTCGATTTCGCCAACTGTTTCCAGTGGAGTTTTAAGTTTTAA
Source organism: bacterium (assembly GCA_003557545.1). Classification (GTDB taxonomy): domain Bacteria; phylum T1Sed10-126; class T1Sed10-126; order T1Sed10-126; family T1Sed10-126; genus PWOD01. The sequence goes on from PWOD01000186.1 coordinate 11,858, forward strand.
TTGAACTTTTATGTCCTCCTGCACCTCTGGAGTTGCCGTTGCAGTAAATGCATGAACTGAGCTGTCGGGAAACTGTCTTTTTAAGCAGCTCAGGTTCAGGTAAGATTGTCTGAAATCATGACCCCAGCGGCTGATACAGTGGGCTTCATCAACTACAAAATAAGCTGGATTCAATCGTTTAAGACGGTTGAGCGTATCGTTTATTTTTAGCCGTTCAGGTGACATATAGAGTAGACATAGCTGTTTTTGAAAGGCCTGTTCCCAGATCTTTTCGATTATTTTCGGTTTTAAGGTGGAATTTAAATAGGCCGCTTTGATACCACGATTTTTAAGGTTTTCAACCTGGTCCTCCATCAGTGATATTAATGGCGCAATGACTATTGCCGGCCGGTCAAATAGTGCCGGTAGCTGGTAGCAGAGGGATTTGCCGCCGCCTGTCGGAAAAACAGTTAGACTATCTCTGCCGTTGAGAATTGCTGCTATGACTCGCTCCTGGTAGGGATATAACTCAGCTATCTTCCAGTGCTTTTCTAACAACTCAGATAGTCTGGATAAAAATCCTGCTGTCTTTGGACACATCGTAAGCTCTCTCCGATAATTGGGTGAATCGTTGGCGGCTGTTGAACTGCAGTTTAGTATAATTGCCATAGTCCTTTTAGACAAACGGTTTATCAATCAGCTCCTGACTCTGGCTGGTTTGCTTAAAAATATAATCACCCTGTTATTTCTGTTCTTGGTTTCTTTTTTATCTGTTTGAGGGTAAAATTGTTAAGCATAGTTGATAAACTGGTCCGACTATACTTTACTGGTGTGATGGATCAATGGTTTTCAAACTTAAGCCTGCCCGATTTTTTCAAATTTATTGCTATTCTCTTCAGCAACTATTTAAAGCTTATTTTTTTGTCCAGTTCTGTCTGCTTCTGTTGATTTTATCAGGACAGCTGTTTGCCCAGCCCCGGGTGGAAACATTAGCCCCCGAGGTTCTCTCCGACACAGTCGTGGTTTTGCATGGAGAACTGGTAGATCCCGGTACGGCCCCATCCGTATTTCAGTTTTTTCAGTACCGCCGTAAAGCGACTGTTAACTGGAATATTTTGCCGGTGGATTATAGCAGTAACCCCGGTCAGTTTGAGTATACCCTCTCCGATTTGCAGTCGGCTGTAGAGTATGAGTTCAGGGCTGCGGCTGAGGGAAACTCCCGGGTTTATGGAGATCAGCACCGCTGGGTTACTGATCACAGTCTTGTCTGGCAAACCAATTATGATTGGCAGCGGGCTGTTGAGCAACAGCGGACAGTTATTGCAGATGATTATCTAACTCTCGATGATGCCAATCTTCAGCTTGAAAAAAATGCAGTCGATTGTTTGGACTGGGAAAATCATTTTTTTCAGCAAAATTTAGTCTGTCAGGACAATAGTTTAAGTTTGGCCCATCCGGAGGAGTTTGACACAAAAATCTTTGAACCGACTTCCACGGGCCGGGATGGTGAGATACAGCAGTGGGTTGTTCCCTTCACCGGTGAATATAGAATTACAGCCTATGGGGCCGCCGGTGGAGGCGGAGATGGTTCGGCAGGTCAGGTTATGCCTGGCGGAGCGGGTGCCCGAATGGCCGGTAATTTTCAGCTTAAGCAGGGGGAAACTGTGGAAATTTTAGTCGGTCATCGTGGAGAAGGAGATACGACTGGAGCAGGAGGCGGGGGGGGGAGTTTTGTAGTTTTAGAAGATCCGGTTTCTGAAACCGATATTCTGCTGATCGCCGGTGGAGGTGGAGGAGGTGGTGAACATGGCGCCGGGGTAGGAGCTGTCACGGCGTCTAATGGGACCCAGGATAGTGAGGGGGGTAACCATGGTGGGGTTGATGGTTATGGTGGACAGCTGCTGGGGGGTGCCGGCACTGCTGGAAATGCCGGGTCCGGTGCTGGAATATGGGGTGATGGCGAAGCCGATGGTCATGAATTATCTCTGGCTTTTATTAACGGCGGAATCGGTGGTTCGGGCGGCGGACTTACTCCCGCTCATGGGGCTGAGGGTGGGTTTGGCGGCGGCGGCGGCGGTTTTCATCATAACTGGGGTCCGGCCGGAGGAGGCGGGGGAGGATATTCTGGCGGGGCGGGTGCTTACCGAGAACAAAATTTAAATCGGGGTGGCGGAGGGGGTGGTTCCTATAATAATGGTACAGCTCAGTCTAATCAGGGAGCAGTTAATCAGCAGGATGGTCTGGTGATTGTTGAGGTGATCTCCCGGGAACCTGGATTCCGAATCTCTCAGCCCCTGGAGCTCTCCGAAATCAAAGGGGTCACAGGCTCTTATATTAACTGGCAGGCAGATCAGCCGGGAACATCAACTGTTAAGATAGATGTTGCTATTAGCCACTCGCCCGACACCTATCCGCTTGATCAAACTGCCTGGTCGCTGGCTACCCCGTCAAATCCTCTGCCGGGGATCTCTCCCGGAGATGATCTGACTGATAAATATCTCTGGCTCCGGCAGCGGTTTTATCCCCAGGATTTTGATTATCACCCGCAGCTTAACTGGCTTGATCTGCAACTTGAGGGATATACGGAACCGTCTGGCCACCTCCTGACCGAACCGGCTGGTATGCTTCCTTCAAAACCGGTCCTGGTTGATCTTGAATACCGATTGAATGGGGGGCAGATTGAACTGGTAGTTGTTGGCAGCCCGGATAGTAGTGATTCTGAAACTGTTGGGCCGGTAATTCTTGATGGTTCCGATACTGCTCAATTAGACTGGGAGCAAGCCCATGCCGCCTTTCAGGTAAAGATTTATCTGGAAGCAGATAATCTAAACGATTTTCCTGAGTTTTCCAATCTTACCCTGGTTCCTTATTACAGCTTGAATGTCACTAAATTGGGCGAAGGAGAGGTTGCAGTAAATGGTTTTGACTATCTTGATCAATTTGAATTTAGAGCTGGCGAATCCATAGTAGTTACTGCTGAGCCCGCCCCTTATTCCAGTTTTCTTGGCTGGGCGGGTGAGTTTACCGGGAAGGAAGCCCCGCTTTTTTTTTCGATTGATCAAGATTATGATCTGACCGCGATATTTGGCCGCGACACCTATTTACTGACAGTCGAACTGTTTGGTCCGGGACAGGTGCAGGTGAATGGTGAAACTTATCCGGGAGCTGCTGTAGAGCTAATTGCCGGGGAAACTGTTACCCTCCAGGCAGATCCCGTCGATCATTACATTTTCACTAACTGGGGATATGATATTACCGCTAAAGATGATCTGGTTGAATTGTTTATTGATCAGGATTTTGTTGTTTCAGCGCATTTTGACCAGGATTATCATGAACTTGAAATTGATCCTCAGCCGGGCGGTCAAATATTTATCAATGGTGATAGTTACCCGGGTCATCCTGTCCAATTACCAGCTGGAGAAACTGCCACGTTGGAGATTATCGTGGATCCTGGCTGGGAGTTTGCTGGATGGAGCGGGGATTTTTCTGGCGAGCAAGATAAGCGGGTTGAGTTTGTTCCTGATAGGGATCTTCAGATTGGAATTGAGTTTTCTCCGGTGTTACTTGCTCCTGGTCTGAGTAATTTTATCGTTGGTCCTAATCCCTTTATAGCTGGCGATGGAAATTATGCCACCGGAGAGGATCAGCTGCTGTTTCAGTTCAATAGTACTGCTTCCGGACCTTTCAAAATCAAGATCTATTCAATCGGCGGCGGACTTGTCTTTGATACTGTCTATCGTGGTTCAACCAACAGATATCATTGGTCCCTTAAAAATAATTCTGGCCGGTCGGTTAGCAGTGGTTATTACATCTATTATGTTGAAGAGCTATCAACCGGTGCTTCGGTTACCGGAAAACTGGCGGTTGTTCGCTAACTATACGATAGATCTGATTGTTACTATTTTCTGCTCCAGTACACTCTGGTTAGTGGTTTCGGCTTTTTAATCGTCAGTTCACCACCAAATGCATTTTTTAACGCCCGTCCAATATTTTCAGCCAGTTTGCCGTTTGTTGTGTGAAAAACAATTTCTGGTTTTTTTCCTCGATCAATTTCAACTTCAACAAGTTTACTCAAGGGATTTTTTTCTTGCCGCCGGTGAACTTCGTTTTGAATCAGACCTGAAATATCACCATGATGTTCCTGAGCAAAAGTACCACTTACTCGGAGCTCTCCGTAATAGTAGTTGTCCTTGACCTTTCGACAGCCGGGGCAGGTAAAATTAAGAGCATTCTCTCCTTCTTCTAACTCATATTGATCGGCTCTGTACCACCGTTTGTTAGCGTAGATATTGCCACAGACAGAACAGCGGGCGGGCTCTCCCTCCGGTTGTTCGTTGAGGTAGGGATCTCGAGATTCATCAGCGTGAAGATTTTTATTCCTCGGGGTGGGAGATTTTTCCTTTCTTCCTACGCCGCCCTGTTTAGCTCCGTTATTTTTCATCATATCAACAACCTCCTTAAAGAATATGTTTGGCCCTCTAATTATTTCAACCATCAGCTTTGAAAAATATTCCCTGTAACTGATAAAATTTCAGCCGGTATTCTAAGCCCTGTTACAGTTTGGTTGATTCCAATCCTGATTATTCACCTTGCCATTTAGAAGTTGGAATGGTTGGGCGGCTGACAATTTAGCTCTGAGGGCTGTTTGGGGTTGTTTTATCAGGTCGGGCTACTGCTTCGGTTGTTAGTGGGATTGGTGGTTGAGAACGGGACCCTTAAACGGTTAATTTTAATGTGAAAAGCATCGGCCAATTTTTGTATTTTTTGGCTCGTTGATAGTTGTTTAATAACTCTGCATCTGGTTTGTGTTCCCCGATATGTTCGATTTTTAGCTGATTTTTTCGGGCCGCCCGAATGTAATCTCCGGTCTTGTGAGGAACACTTGGAAGCCGAATTTTTTTCTTGTTGTCGAAGTTTCGATAACTTGCCTGGGCATCTTTTAATCTCATCATTGGGTGCATTTCTGAGACCAGGATGAATCCGCCATTCCGGGTGATTCTTTTACATTCAGAAAAAATAGGTTCCAATTTTTCTATATGTTCCAGGACGAGGTTGATCAGCAAACCATCGAACTGCCCCTTTCTGAAATGAAGCTGTTCAGTTAGATCCATACAATGGAATGTTACATTATTTCCGTCTGTTTTCCGGCGTGCTTTATCCAGCATTTTTTCAGAAAAATCAACCGCTTCAACTGTCGCTCCAGCAGTTAGTAATTTTACTGTATTACGGCCGGTTCCACAGCCTAAATCAGCAATAACTTTGTTTTTTACATCTCCCCACAGCTGGGGAATTACCTGCTCTTCCAGCGCCAGAAGAGGGTTGTTATCAGTATCATATTGTTGGGCCCATTGGTTATAGCCTTGTTTAACTCCTGGTTGTTTTTCCATCTATCTCAGCACCTCTATTCAGGCTGGATATACGATTAAATCAGTATTATTCTATATTTTAACTGTTTACTTCGAAAACTCAAACCGGCTCCTGTTATAGGGAGGATAAATTTATAATTTTAGCAGCAGATTTATTTTTTTCATTAATCCCCACGGTTATCTGTTAAATGCTATTCTCGCCGATAAAAAACGATTCCCTGATGTTGTTAGTTTGATTTGATCAGTTCTCGTAATATGGCGGTAGCATATGAACCGCTATTGAGAGAAAAACTAAGCTGGAGATATTTGCCGATTTCATCCTGTCCTTCCCCTAAGTGGCAGTCATTTAATATTATTCGTAAACTTCTCCGGCACCCGCACAGTCTGGTTTTTTCCACTCTCCAGTCGGGGATCTTATCTATTTCATACAGGAAAAAAATCTGCTTTTCTAATCGGCCTGGATCACCACTGGCTTCCAGCAATTTTTTTCCGATAATTGGCCCTGTCGGGTTTATTTTAAAACTTTCAACTCGGGGCTGTTCGACCGCTGGGTTTTCTACTCTAAAACAGCCACCACTTTCAGTGATTTCAGCAATGTCCCCTTTTTTAATCTGCGCTATTTCGTTGATCCTTTCCGCCAGTATTCTATTGAAAATGGCGCTCTGGAAAGCTGATAAAAAAAGTTTCTTAAGCCGGTGGGGAACCTGGTTAATTACAACACCGGGATTTTTACTGCGTTTATAGGCGGCAAGACAGTTGCGCCGGTTGCGCTCTTCAAACGGCCAGAAATCGAAGGGACTCTCATAATCCCCTTGATCGAATAACTCCCTGGCCCGATGTTCTACTGGCAAATCGGTTGGCAGGGGTTTTCCCAAGTATAATTTAACAAACTGCTTTTTATCCTGTTTTATCAGCGCTTCGCCGAGGGCTGCACTGTCCCCCCGTCTTCCAAATCTTTGTGAACAATAATAGTTTGGCACGCCAGTTTTTTTTAACCGGTCAAGAATTTTTTTGGCTCTGGACAAACTGTTTTTATCGATTCCACGTATTTTAATTTCAAACCGGTTTCCTTGTAGATGGCCGGTCCGAAGTTTATTCCGGTGATAACCCAGCGATCGGATCTTTAAATCATCAGTTTCAAGCTTTTTTAAGGCTTCAGGTTTAATATGTTCTATACTGATTCTCTGCCGGCTGATCGCCCTGCTATCCTTGTATCCGGCTACGCCGATATCTTTAGTTTTTATGCCTGCTTCTGCCGCTATTCTTCGCAGGGCTGCCCGGGTGGTTAATTTTTTCTTTTCTATTTCAAAATAACAGTGGGTTCCCTCACCCTGTGGCTCATACTGAGGTATTTCGGTTACCTTGAAATCTTCTGGAAAGGTTTTGATTCGTCCTCCTGTGCCCGGTAAATCTCCGGTCAGGTAGGGAAGTTGATCGACCAGATAGGGATAATTCGATTTTAATTCCATCGCTTTCAACTCCCTTTGTTTATTTGGATTTAGCCGCTATTTTTTTAAGATTTTTAATCCGTTTTTTTAGAGCTGGATGACTCGAGTAGGGGGTTTCTTTCCAGGGTAAAATATTAGCAAATCGCCGCCGACC